>JANLGA010000016.1:12256-26915 GCA_024653225.1 Bacillota bacterium
CCCCCACTGTCGGCGCCCGTGGGTCGCACCGTCTACCGCACTACGTCCCTGACGATGGCCCTGAACTCATCCTCGTTGAGCAAACCCTTCTTCTCGAACGACTTTTCCTTGACCCTCAGGAGAATCTCCTCGACCTCGCGGTCCCCGGCGCTCAATCCCATCTTCTTCAACCATATCCCTATGGAATCCAGTCCGCTGTTCTTCCCGAGAACGACCTCGGGCGCATCCTGGCCGACCAGGTCCCACCTGAACGGGAGCAGTTCCAAGGGGTGTTCGTCAATAACGTTGGCGTACCAGCTCGCGATGATGCCGGACTCGATCTTGAGCGTCATGTCTCCGACGATTCCCCTGTTCGGCCTGACATTGACACCGGCGAGCTCTTGGACGAGCCTTGAGACCTCGGGCATCTTCTCGTATTTGAGCCCCGTGTCTATCCCGTACATGGTCAGGAGTGCAAGGGCGACGTCCTCGTACGGCGCGTTTCCGGCGCGTTCCCCCAGGGCACTGACCGAAGTGTGCGCCACCTCGCCTCCGGCGGCGAGCGCCATCAGGGTGTTGGCGGCGCCGAGGCCGAAATCGTCGTGAAAGTGGATCTCTATCGGCTTGTCAACCCTCGCCTTGACGTTCTTGATGAGGTAGGGGATTGCGTGCGGCGCGAGTCCTCCGAACGTGTCCACCACGACCAGCGCATCCATGTGACCTTCCGCGGCCACCGTTGTCACCAAGTCGAGGAACCAGCTCATCTCCGCCCTGCTCGCATCTATGGGGAAAAACACCGTGTAGAGGCCGTTTTCCTCCGCGAACTTGGTGGCCTCGATTGATAGGTCTATCGCCTTCCGCAGCGGCCACCTGTAGGCGTGTTCGATGATGTGCTCGCTGGACGGGATCTCCACCACGACGCCCCTGACGCCGGTGTCGACCGCGCGCTTGACGTCTTCCTTCATGCACCTCGAGAAGGCGAATACCTCCGGCCCGAGGTTCCGCTTGACGATCTCGGTTATCGCCTCGGCATCGTGCCTGGAGACCGCGGGCATTCCCGCTTCGATCCTATGTATCCCGAGTTCGGCGAGCTTCTCCGCGATCCTTATCTTCTCGTCCTTGCGGAACACCACGGCGGCCTGCTGTTCCCCATCGCGGAGGGTGACGTCGTGGAATTTGATCTTCTCGGGAAAGCTCAGCATCCGCCTTGCTTCGGCGGAGTAGTTCCAGGGACTCACAAACCACCTGTCCGTCTTCCAGGGCGTGTTCACGGCAGCTACCTCCTCACCGTCACTATTTCTCCAAGGCGTCCGCCCCACCTTTCACCCGTAGGTCCCGGCAACTCACCCAGAGGTCGAGCGCGGCCCACTGGAGACCCCGTTGACCGGGCGGGCCGCCGGAAAAGGGCGGAGCCACTCTTCGTGGCTCCGCGGGAGATTACCCTGCCGCCCCTCGCGAATCGAGTGCGCCTCGTGACCCGTCTACACCTTCACGCGCAACTCGCGGCTCAGCGACCCGCTCATGTTCTCCACTCCGGTCTCGCTGACGACCACGTTGTCCTCTATGTTGAAGAACGGCAGCACCATGCCCGGCTTCTCGATGGACATCTCGTAGGAGAACATCATCCCGGCCTCGAACCGCACCTTGCCGTCGGGATCCTGGACTTCGGGCTGCACGACCGACAGCACGATGTTCGGGCGCTGGTATGGCTCGAGCCCGATCCCGTGGCCGATGAACGGGCTGCCGCCGATGTCCAGCAGAACGTACCCGCGGTCCCTGACGTACTCCGCCGCCGCCTTGACCACGTCGTCAATGCACACGCCGGGCTTGATCATGCGGTCCATGAGCTCGCTTACGCCGAGGCGGCAGGCGTAGAACCGTTCCTCCTCGGCGGTCGGCCGGCGGCCCAGGAAGATGCCCCTGTTTATGTCGGAGGTGTATCTCTTGTACTTGGCCCCCAGGTCGAGGTGTACCCACCCCTTCCTGATCGGACGGTCCACGGCGTCGCAACTCATGAGCTTCATGTCGCCGTCACCCTCCGCCATGACCTGCGCGTGGTTGACCGCCTCGCCATCCGGGCGACTTCGAGCTCGTTCATGCCGACCTCTATTACGTCGTATACACGCTCCATCGCGCGGCAGGCCGCCCGGACCGCCACCCTCATGCGCTCTATCTCCACCTCGGACTTCACGGCCATCGTCTTCCAGAGGAGGGGATTCGCGTTGACCACTTCGGCCCCGAGTTCTTCCTCAAGCCGCTGCTTTAGCACCAGGAACTTGAGGGGGTTGATGCCGGTGCACAGCCCCGGGCCCCATTCGGTGGCGATGCGGGCCCCTTTGCGCACGCCGCAATCCTTGAGTATGTTGACGATCTCCATTTCATCGTCGTAGTACTCAAGGGACTCGGACGACGAGGTGTGGATCCCCACCTCGTCATTGTCGAAGCCTCCGAAGCGCTGGCAGTATATGTCGTCATCCTGGGTGATGATCGCCGTGGACTGCGGGGCCAGGGCGACTGGCGCGTCCATTCCGACGAACACGAATCTCGACCCGGTGAAGTAGAACACGTTGACGTTCCTCGAAGACACCAGCACATCCACGCCCATCTCCCGCATGACCCGGCGCGCCCGCTCGATTCGCCTCTTGTGCTCCTCCAGGGGATGCTCCGGGTACAGTGGGTCCGTCGTCCGCCTTACCCTTTTCCTCGCCATTTCCCATTCCCCCTGATGAGTTGTGTCGTGAACGTTTCGGGAACCCCGCCGCATCGGGGCCGTCACGCCCGCGTCAGTCCCCGTACCACCCCATGTCAACGTCCAGGGCCGACCCGGTCAATACCCGGGGGCCCTGCGCGGTCACCAAGACGAGGTCCTCTATGTGGTATCCCGAGCCGTCCTCGGGGTCGAAGAATATCGGCTCGATGTTTATGACCATACCTTCTTCCACCAGCCCGGTGTTGGTCGGCTCCACCACCGGGCGTTCGTGCAGCTCGACGCCCAGCCCGTGACCGATGTGGGGCATGTGGAAGGACAGGCCGTGACGAGCGAACTGCCCCTTGCAGAACTCGAACAGGTCGCAGAACCGCGCGCCCACGCGCACCAGGTCAATCACGGAGCGGTGTATCTCCGCCAATCGGCGGTAACGGTCCTTCTTCCGCGGGTCGGGCCGGCCGAACCCAAAAGTACGCGCCACGTCGGAATAATAGCCGCCGTACAGGCCCCCCATGTCTATCTTGATCGCGTCACCCGACCGGAAAGGCGTCTCGCCCGGGATGGGATGCGCGATGCTGCTCCGGGGCCCGGTGCCGAGGACCAGGAATCCCACTTCGTCGGCACCGGAGTCGATCAGCTGGTGCTTGAGTCGCGCGGCGAGATCCCGCTCCCTGTCGCCGGGTCGCAGGCTCTGCATCCCGGCCTGCATCGCGGCCAGCGTGGATCGCGCGGCGAATTCGAGCCGCTCCACCTCGTGAGGGAGTTTGCGGGCGCGCAGTCCGAAGAACAGCTCACTGCAATCCACGAACTCGGCGTCCGGGCAGGCACGTTGCAGCGCGAGGGCGTAGTGCCAAGACAGGTAATGCGTCTCGATCCCGACCCTGCCCCTTGAGACCCCCTTCTCCCGGAGCACCTCCCCGAGCACCTCGACGGGGTTCTCCGCGAACTCGACATATGTGCGTATGTCCGGGTGGCGACTCGTTTGGCGGGTGAAACTCTCTTCTATGCCGCAGACTATAACGGCCGGCTCCCCTGCACCTGGGAAGACGGCCATCGCCAACCGTTCGCGGAGGGATCTCTGGGTAACGAGGTAGGATCCGGTAGTGTAGTAGAAGTTCTCGGGAGAGACGGCTACCGCGGCATCCAATCCGGCTGCAGTCAAGGCCGCCCTCAAGTGCGCGAAGTCCATGGTGTACCTCCTCTTCGGCAGATGTAGCCATTGCGTTGCGACGTTCTTCTCGTGTATTCAGCAGTGGAGGCTAGTTGCTCCGTTTCCGGAAAGCCAGTGTGAGCGCCTCGACCTCTTCCGCGATCTTCCGGCACACGCGCTCGAATGTCACCCGCCCGAATTTGGCGTCGCCCTTTGTGCCATCCCCCAGCGCCCCGCTAGGGGCGAGGTCGCGGAGGGAGCCCTGGGACAGCACTACGGACAGGTCGCCCACTTTCGGGTACACCCCGTCCCGCACCGCCCGGTCCATCTTCACCAGGTGCGGCGCCAGGTGAAGCACCCATGACGTCTCGATCCGGTTGGCGTGGAATCCCTCCTCGAGGCCGATGTAGCTCTCGGTGTCCGAGGCGTAGCGAAGGGTGTCGAAGATCGGAATGATGACCGCCCGGTCGCCCACCTCTTCCTGGATCTGCCGACATCCGAGGCGGACTGTCGGCGCGTTCCCTCCGTGTGCGCAGATTATGACGATCCTGCGGAAACCGTGGCGCACCAGGCTTCGCACGTAGTCCTGCATGATCATTACCAGTGTTTCATGCCTCAGCGTAACGGTTCCCGGGAAGTCCATGTGGTGCGGGGAGAACCCGGGGCGGATGGAGGACCATGCCAACGCCTTCCCAAGGGCGCGGGCGACCCCCACGGCCACCTCCGTGCCGAGCAATGCGTCCGTGATGATCGGCAGGTGCGGGCCGTGCTGCTCCACCGCCCCCACCCCGAAGACGGCCGTGTCCCATCCTTCTCGAAGCCGGTCTCGCACCTCGGGCCACGTCATGTGTTCGACGAGCACTTCGTGCCGCTCGGACGCGGACATCACCCTCACCCCCTGAATTGCCACTTGATGACGCCGGTCGCCACCAAGAGGCTGAGCACTGCAAGTCCGCCGATGTTCAGGACGATCAAGGCCCAATCCGGCGCGGTTATCTTTAGCTCGCGCAGATGGGTCCTCGGACGCGACGCGAAATCGAGGCCCCGCGATTGGAAGATGATTGACATCTGGTCAACCGTCTTGAGCAGCATCATCATTAGCGGCAAGAGGAGGAAGCCGATCTGCTTGACCCGTTCCCGGAAGCCGCCCCGGTCGAGCTCCAACCCCCTCGCCCTCTGGGCGTTGTACGAGATCCTCAGCCCGTTCGTGACCATCGGGATGCAGCGAATTGACGTCGCCGTGATCATGGACAAGGCGTAAGGGACTTTCACCTGGGTGAGGGCGTAAGTCATGTCCGACAGGCGGGTGGATTTCAGGACGATGATCACCACCAGGAGCGAGCTCAGGAGGAACGACGTCTTGGAAATCGCGAAGTGAACGCTGCGGTCGGTGATGCGGAACCACGGCGGGATGTAGAACAGCTCCCTCCCCAGCTCCGTTCCGCGTCCGAAGAAGAGATTCATGATGCCGAAGGTGACTACGATGGCGATCACGAAGCCCCTGCGTTTCCTCATTTCCTGGTAGATGGGGATGCCCCCCATCTCGCCGACGATGAACACCGCCGTGAACAGCATCACCCCGTAATACCACGGGGTCGCCGGGGCGGCCGCGAAAATGCCGAACCCCAAGACGCCCACGAGAAGGGCGAGCTTGCTGAGCGGGTTCAGCCTGTGCCACCGCCGGTCGGCGTGTTCATATGACACGAGCTCCTCGGCCATTTCGAGCAGTGCGAAGATCAAGCGCCGGCACCCCCCACCATTTCCAACCTGTCCATGACCCCTTGGTAAGACGTGACGAACTCCGGCCGAGCCGGTGACAGCCCGGCCAACACGCGCACCGCCTCCGGCGCCTCGAGGTGCATTCGCCGGAGCAGGTCGAAATCTGTGAAAGCCTTATCCGGTGGACCGTCGAACACGAGCCTTCCTCGATCCAGCATGAGTACCCGTTGAGCGTGGCGCGCCGCCAGCTCCATGTCGTGGGTGATCATCACGATCGTCTTGCCCGACTTGTGGAGGTTGTCAACGATCTCCATCACCGGCCGCAGCGAGCGCTCGTCCTGGCCGGTGGTCGGCTCATCGAGGATAAGGATGGACGGGTCCATTATGAGTATCGAGGCCACCGCCACCCGCTGCTTTTCCCCGATGCTGAGGTCCTCGGGACTCCGGTCTTCGAAGCCCACGAGGTCGCACATGGAGAGGATCTCCCGCAGCGCGCTCTCGATCCGGTCGGGCTCCCACCCCAGGTTCCGCGGTCCGAACGTTATCTCTTGGCGCACGGTGTTGTTGAAGATCTGGTGGTTGGGGTTCTGGAAGATGAACCCGACCGTCCGGGCGAGCTCCGCCACCGTCAGCTTACTGACTTCGCGCCCCAGCACCCTCACGCTGCCGCTGGTCGGGCGGTATATCCCTATGATGTGCTGGACCAGGGTGGACTTGCCGGCCCCGTTCTGCCCCAGGATTGCCGCGTACTCCCCGTTCCGAATGGTGCACGACAGGTCGTCCAGGCCCTTCCAGCCGTTCCGGAACTGGTGCGTGACCCGGTCGAACACCACCGCGGGCACCTCATCAGCCCCGTTGCCGGAGGCCGATCCATTCTCTTCGCCCGCCGGACCTGCGGCCGGGGAAGAAACCTGCCTGACCGTCACTTTGCCGGCCAGCGGCTCCACCACTTCCTCGGGCCGCACCGGGATTTTGGGGTACTTGACGATGCCGCGCTCTTCGAGGGCCAGCGCCAGGCGGGTTGCCTCCGGAATGCGGACTCCGCACTCCTTCAGCAGCTCCGTCCGCCTGAACAGCTCGCGCGGCGACCCGAGGTATCTCAGCCTGCCCTCGTCCAGCAACGCGACGCGATCCACCAGGTCCACGACAGGTGCGAGGTCCTTTTCCACGAGAACGACTGTCCGGCCGCCCTCGTCGCAGATGCGACGGACGGTTTCCATCACGGCTCGAGACCCGGCGGGGTCGAGATTGCCGGTGGGTTCGTCGAGGATCAAGATGTCCACGTCGCGCGCCAGGACGGAGGCGATCGCCACCCACTGCTTCTGGCCACCGCTGAGCTGCATGGGAGAGCGCGTCTCCAGCCCGGTGAGTCCCACGTGGGCTATCGCCCAATCCACCCGGCGCCTCATCTCCTCGCGAGGAACAGCCATGCTTTCCAGGGACATCGCCACCTCGTCCTCCACCGAGGTGGCGAATAGCTGGATCTCGGGGTCCTGGAACACGACCCCCACGCGCCTGGCCAGGACCGACGCCGACGTCTTCGTCACGTCCAGGCCCAGGACTTCGACGGAACCCGTCATCTTGCCCTTGAGCAGGTGGGGAATGACGCCGTTCATCGCCAGGACCAGGGAGCTCTTGCCGCAGCCGCTGCTTCCCACCACCAAGAAGACCTCGCCCTTGTAGATCTCCAGGTTGATGGATTGCACGGCCGGTCGAGCCTGATCCTCGTACTGGAACCCGAAATCGCGAAAGACCGCTGCTACTTCCCTTGTCACGACGATCCCTTCCCCGAACTCTAGTGGAGGCGGCGCGAGCGCGGGCCGGATCCGCGAACCCGGCCCGCGCTCGCGCCGTCTTGCCTCAGGACTAGCTGCCGGCCGACCAGGGATGCCTCAGGAATCCGGCCGCGCGGCTCGCTATCGGAACCTGGGGGATCCGTTTCTTGAGGGCGGGTACGGCGATGATGCCCTCGGTGATCAACAGGGACACCACCAACTGAACGGCCATGGTGAACATCCCCAGGTAGAAGATGGGGATCGCCAGTCCCAGGATGTTTACCAGGGAGAAGTACAGCCACGGCAAGGTGATGATATGCGCGATGATTCCGGAGATGATCGGTCGCAACCCGAACTTCTGGCAGAATATGCCGGTCAGGGCGCCGAGCAGGAATCCGTAGATTATCGAATAAGGGTGACCCCACAGCACGATGGTGTACAGGGCGCCTATGGCCCCGGCAAGGCCGCCGAGCAGCCAACCGGTGGTGGACCCGACAAGCACCGCCGGCAAGACATAGAGGTTGATGTGAATATTCGGGCCGACGGGGATCGCGAACAGCGTCAGGATATCACCCAGTGCGCCCATTACTGCCACATAGAGCCCGGACTTGACGTTCATTGCTACTCCCTCCTCTGGGTCTGGTGCGTCAGTCAACAAACCTCCCGTTCCGGATGACCGGCCTGCCGTCCACAGTCATATCCGCCCCCAGTACGAAAGCGTCGACGTGGCTCTTGCATGCCGTCCGCCCCTGCAATTGCGGTATGTTGTTGCTTCCGATGGCTATGTTGATTCCCCCGTCGTACGACTCCCAGTTGCCGATGTCCACGACTCCCTGGATCCCGGCCCGCGGGTCCATCCCGTATCCTGCGTGTGCGATGACGTACGCATTCGGATCGCCGACCGCCTCCAGGTACGCGCGCAGGCGAGCTGCATCACCTCCTTCACCGCGGATGTCCACCACGCGCCCCCCTTCAAACACCATTTCGAAGGGGGTGTTGACGTGGTAGCACAGGTCCGGTCCCGCGTACACCGGGCCATTCACCACGACCACGCCGTCCGCCTCGCTCTCGACCGGCGCAAACGCGCACACCACCACGCCGAGGCTGTCCCAATCACCCGGGAACGTGACCGCGCCGTCCTGGTAGTGCACCGGCCGCCCACCCCTCCTGACCGTCAGATCGGTGCCGAGGTCGGACGCGATGTGCACCACTTCCCCCTGGAGTCGCGCCGCCAGCCGTGCGCATCTCTCGCTGATCTCGGGCGTCGGATAACGGGCGATGATGGACTCGTCCGACACCAGGAACTGCAACATCCTGGCGCCTCCCTCCAGTATCTTCCTGGTGGAAGCCGTGTAGAGCCACGGCTGCGTCGCCATGTCGAACACCAAGTCCGCTTCCGTCATGGCCGCGACCGCCGCCGCGGGTGGATCCACCAGGGGTGCCTTCTGCGCGTTGACGTAGACGGCTACGACCTCACCCCCAAGTGAATCGGCCGCGGCGTAGAAGGCGTCCGCGAGCACGGGGTTCTTCTGGGAATCGCTGAAAACCACCACCTTTTCACCCGTTTCGAGTCGGCAGGCCCTGCACGTCTGTAGTGCGGCGTGGTAGAACTCCATGAATTGCCTTTCCACCGGCGCTGCCCTCCTCCGCATGTACTGCCCGCCCGGGGGACGGTTGCCTCGCCGACGCTAGGTCGGCAACCCGCTTGTGCAAGTACTGGATCGACTGTTCTGTGACCTGGAATTCGAGGGTGATTACCTGGCAGTGCCATCCCCCGGGACGGGCAAGACCCTGGACGATCTCGGTGTGCGTGATCACAAAATCGCACGTTTCGAACAGCTCCCTGACCTTCTGCTCCTCGGACACGAGGTGGGCGTGAACCGGTTCCTGGCAGTAGATCCCCACCAGCTTCTGCAGCCGGTCCAGCGTCCGCTCGTTCTTGCAGACCAGGCCGACCTTGCTCCCTTTCGGTATGGACGAAAGGCTCTTCAAGCCGTCCACGCTCACGGAGTGGTCCACGCCGACGATCTGCCGTGCCTGCCCCGGCTTCGCCGCCTCCTTCACCTCGCCGTAGTGAAAGAACGTCGTCACCAGCAGGTCGAAACGCTCGAAGTATTCCTCGGGCCCGGCGAGGAAGTGGTCCAGCACGACGGGCTCAACGCGCAGGCCCAACCTCTTCTGCATGGCGGATGCCATGGCCTCCGCGTCGTGCGGGTGACACTCCACGAAGGCGATCCGGATGTCCTGGCGGTAGACGGAACCCAAGCAGTCCTCGATCATGTCTCGGACCTCCGCCTCCGTCGCCCCGGAAGCGCGCGCCAGCCGGAGAGCGCGGGTAAGGGCCTCTTTCAGGGTGGGCCCCGCAGCCTCCCCGCCCGCGGGGAGCCTCCGCACATACGCCCCGCGACCCCGCCGGAGTTCCAACAACCCCTCCGCCTCGAGCTCCTTGTACACCCGAAGCACCGTGTTCTTGTTGACGCCGAGTTCCTCGGCCAGCTCCCGGACCGTCGGCAGTCTCCCGCCCTCCGGGATGCCCCTACAGAACACCCTCTCGCGGATGCTCAATTTCAGCTGCTCATGCAGCGGAACCATGCTGATCGGAATGGCCACGATCCCCCACTTTGTCCTATTTCATAGGTCACCGGACGCCGATTGGACCGTAGTTCGACGCGCTTCGTGGATTTCCTGCTTCCCGGCAGAATAATCTCCTGCACATCATTGATCGGGTTGCAGGCCCATTTCTCTTGTGCCGCACCTTCGCTCTTTCGCGGTCAGCGCCAACGATCGACGCGCGGGACGAAGGATATGTCCTGGGAGGAATCTTGGCCCGGAGTTGACCCGCCACTACCTATTCGAGCGCCGTGTCAAGCTCGGCGACCCGAGGGAGAACGAGATGACGAACAGTGATCGGGTGCACAAGCAGGGTGGGACGCCTCACGGCTCGCGATCTGAGGTTCCATCCTCGTCTACGGTCCCCCGGTGTTCAGTCCGCCCTGCGCGAGAAAGTCCTGAGGTCCTGGAAGGTAACGGGCCACACCGTTTCTATGGCCGGGCTGTCCGCCCGCTTGAAGTGTTCCAGGCATTGCGGGCACAGCAACGGGTCGTCGCGGTCCCAGATCACCTTCTCAGCAGTAAACTTTGTGCCGCAAAAGGGGCACGTGACCCAGAATACTTGTGGCATCGTCGTTTCCCTCCGCAAATGATCAAAGTCGGGCCGCGGCTCCCGCTCTATTCCGTTTGGCATCGGACCCCCGACTAGTAAGTCCACCGGTCCCTCACCGGTACGGCAGCCAACGTCTTGGCGTTCACATACTGATGCAGATCCCTGGAGAGCCTCTCAAGTGTACGTGCCGGGACGGCCACGCGCTTCTGAAACGGCCGATCCACGGGCTCTGTCGCATCTATGATCATGGCCGAACCGGCCATCTGGTGAACTAGCGAGGGGTCATTTCGGCCGAGCTTTATGTTGCGAAGTACCTGAACCCTCTCGTCCGGTTGTACCCGCATCGCAATGGCCCAGAACACTTCCTGCAAGTCGTACGGGTTAACATCCTTGTCAACGATGATACAGTGTTTCACGTGTTCGCCGTAGGCCAACGCGAGAGCGGCTACACGGATGGGCTCCCCTTCCGCCTTCTTGTCAATGGAGATTATCGCCCATGTATGATATAGGGAGCAGGCGGCCTTCAGTCGCGGAAACTTGGCCTTGATCCACGCCTGGAGGCCAATCGAATGGGCGATATCCTCCAGCATGTGATAGGAGGTCCAGATAGCCTGGAAGATCGGTTCCTTCCTCATGGTGATGGCTTTGATGTAACCGACGGGTTGCCGCAATTGGGCTCCGTAGTACGCGGGCCACTCGCCGAACGGGCCCTCGTTCTCGAATTCTCCGGGGATTATTTCTCCCTCAATGACGATTTCGGAATCGGCGGGCACAAGGAAGGCGTCTCCCCACGTTTCAGAGGCAACGAGCCTGAGCCCTCCCATCATGCCGGCCGCCTGCCAGTATTCGTCAATCGCGTAGGGAGTTCTGATAGCGGCGCCCTGATAAAACCCAGGATGGTGGCCCAGGATGCACGCGAAGGGCAACGTCTTGCCCAGCTCTCGGGCGCGATTATAGTAGTCCGCCGCGTGGGTGTGGTGGTCGGGCGAGATTTTCATGGTCACTTTGCGCGGCCCGTGATACATGGTCCTGTGATATGCGAGATTATATCTGCCGGTATCCGGGTGCTTGAGGGCCACTACCGGGGTCAGCCACCCCGGCTTTGCATCTTCCTCGAAGTGCATTAGGAGCGGAAGGTTTCCGAGATCCGCCTCCTCGCCCCTGAACACAGTCGCCTTGACGGGAGCCTCCGCGCGGCTTATGACCGTCGGCTCCAGGGGATGGCTCGCACGGTGACTGAGCTCCTCTATTACGTCTTGAGTGTGGGCCTTATCCAGCGGCAAACCGAAGGCTATGGCCGCCCTCCGGTAGCTGCCTGGGTCGGCAGACGTCACCATGGAGCCGGAGAACACGCCGCCGTTGAACGTCGAGACCCTGTCGAACTTGACAAGAGGGTATTTGCCCATGCGTCGAAAGATCTCGAGAAACGTGTTAACCTCATAGTCGAGCGGATTCACCAGTCTCTCGATCTTGACCATTTCTTCCGGGGCCTTGGTCTCGATGTCCCTCAAGAAACTCCTCAAGTCCACTATTGCGGTATCCTTGCTCAAACGAATCCCCCTTCCAAAGCATCCTGCGCACGACTACTGCTCAGGGTAGGACCGCTCCTTCGGTTCAACTTCTCAAGCAGCCGACGATGAGGGTCCAGCCACGGCCTTTCGGGCCATCATGATCTCACGCCTCAGCGCCCACACCAAGGAAACCAGGGTGAGCATGGCCAGGAATATTGAGAGTGGTTTTGACAAGAACGACTCCACGAACGATCCGCCGCCTATGAGCGACGCCCTGACGAAGTTATCTTCTACCATGGGCCCCAGCACGAACGCCAGCATCATGGCAACCAGAGAGTACTTGTGCCGTTTCATTACGAAAGCCAGCAGCCCCATTGAGAAGGCCACGATTATGTTGATGATCTTGGCCCCCGAAGCGTAAGCGCCTATGAAGTACGTGATCGTGATGAGCGGGACGAGGATCTCGGTCGGCACTATGGTTATTTTCGCCCACACGTTCGCACCGAATATCCCCAGGATCAACATCCACAGGCACGAGAGGATCAGGCAGAACACCATGCTGAAGAATACATCCACGTGCTCGACGAAGATGTTCTGCCCCGGGCGAAGCCCGTAGGCAAAGATCGCCCCCAGCAATACGGCTGCGGATTCAGTCCCCGGAATTCCGAGGGTAAGGGCCGGTATAAGGCCTCCACCGACCGTCGCGTTGTTCGCGACCTCGGGGGCAAGCACTCCCTCCTCCTCACCGGAGCCGAACGTCTCCGGGTGCTTGGAAAAGCGGACCGCCTCGGCATAGGCGAAATACGACGCTGCAGACATGCCGACCGCCGGAACGGCTCCGAACAGCACCCCTATCACGGCCGATCGGATCAGGGTGGCGAGATGCCGAAAGGGCACCAGGAGCCCATCAAGTACGCGTCCCGTGATCTTGCCCGCCTTGGATATGGTACCGCCCTCATTCGCCATGACCAGGACCTGGCTGGCGGCGAAGGTCCCGATGACCACCGCCAGCATGTCGAATCCTTCCAGGAGGTACGGTGAGCCAAAGGTGAAACGGGAAGAACCGGTAATTGAGTCGATCCCCACCAGTGACAACAAGAACCCGAACACGGCGGCGATCATCCCCCTCAGGAATGAGCCCGTGGTGACGGCCGCCACGACCGTCAGTCCCCACAGCGCCAGCCAGAAATACTCCGCAGGGCCAAACGCCAGAGCCACCTTGGCAATCAACGGGGCGAAGAACAGCAGGCACACCGCCGACGCAAAGCCTCCTAAGGCCGAAGCCGATAGGGAAATGCCCAGGGCCTTGCCGGCTTCGCCCTTTTGAGACATCGCGAACCCGTCCGCGCAGGTCGCCGCAGACCCCGGGGTGCCCGGCACATTGATCAATATCGAGGTGATGCTGCCACCGTAGATGCAGGCGTTATAGATCCCCACAAGTAGGCCGAGCGCCTTGGCCGTCGGCAAGTAAAACGTGAAGGGCATCGTCAGGGCGATCGCGAGCGTGGGGCCTATGCCTGGGAGAATCCCCAAGATTATGGCCCAAACCATTGCGCCCAAAAACGTCAGCATCGTTTGCGGTTCGAGTATCGCTCGTATGGCCTCCAGCATGTCGCCTTTTCCACCTCCTCTGCTTTGCCCGCCTAGTAGAACCGTGGGGTGGGGAGAGAAAGCCAATATCCGAATACTAGGTAAATTGTCATGACCGAAAACATGGTTACCCCCACCAGGGTTTTGAGGCGTCTGACGCCCAGGCTCCACATGCAGAGCGGGATATAGACGAGGCTGGGGATGTAGAACCCCAAGAAGAAAGTGCTCAGCATGTAACACGCGCCTATGACGACGACAAGCCAGAACTCCCTCCTGATGCCTTTCGGCTTCCTATCCGGCTGGACCAAGGCCCTCCCCCTAAACAACTGTAGGGCCACCTCGGTTGTCGCAAGAAGGATGCCGAGACCCAAGAGAAGAGTGGGAAACAACCGTGCCCGTGGGTGAAACGCCGGAGTCCTCGAAATCATAAACAAGAACACCAGCAGAAAGAAGACGGGCAGCAGAAACTCGGAATCCCCAAACCGCCCCCTCACGCTCTTCATGACAGATCGCCGCCTCCACTAGGCAAGATTTGGTGCAGCCGGAGGTCGAACCTTAGCAGCACGCGCGGGTGCCGACCTCCAGCTGCACCTACCCCGCTACCTATTGTGCTTTGGCCGCTTCCTCGAGCAGGGGCATCATCTCGACCAGGGTGCCTTCATACTCTTTCAGGAACTCCGTCCACTTCTTCTGGCCCCAGAAAGCACCAATCGGTTTGCTGCCCTTGTTTGCCCACTCCTGGAAGCCCGGGTCCTCGAACGCCTTCTTGAACGCCTCCTCCAGCTTGTTGACCACTTCGGGCGGAGTGCCTGGCGGTGCCAACGCACCCACATGGAAGGAAAGCGAGAGCTCGGGGTGGTTAAGCTCGGCGAACGTCGGCGCGTCGGGGAACGCAGGTGTCCTTTGATCCAAGGTGGTGGCTAGCAGCCGCACTTTGTCGGGAGTTACGGCTTGCCCGGAGAGGCTTACGATGGCGGCCTCTACGTGCTTGCCAAGGAGAGCCGTCACGGCCTGGGCGCCGGAATCGAACGGAACGAACTTGTATTGACCCCCATAACTCTTGGT
>JANLGA010000016.1:26925-30874 GCA_024653225.1 Bacillota bacterium
CAGTCGGCGAAGGCCGACTGGACTCTAACCCGCGTAGGCAGGTTGCGCGCCTTCCGTTCAGCGATTTGAATCGCCAGAGGTGTTTGCAAGCAGGCTCTGAGAGAGTAGGGGAGGCATCTGTGCTCGACGTTGTCGTCACCGCTGGCTTCGATCCAGCCCACCCCGACCCGCTGGCGGTCGCGATGGGCAGTGCTTTCTTCTTCGCGGCGGCAGCCAAGTCATCTACCGTCTTGTAGGGAGAATCGAGCCTCACGGCAATGGCGTTCCCGTCGGCGTTGAGCCAGGAGGCCACCGGGACGAAGTCCAGCAACGATTTCAGCCCAGTCTTCTCCTTATCCGGGCTCATGATGATCTGCATCGCGTAAGGGTTGTTCATAATGAATAACGTGTAACCGTCCGGTTTGGATTTGAAAACATAGTTGGCCGCAATCAGCCCGTGGGCGCCCTCGCGGTTTTCCGCCTTAACGCTGACCCCGATGTACTTCTCGAAATACGGCATTATGCCCCGCATCATGGTATCGGTGGCGCCGCCGACCCCGGACCCGCATATGAAAGTGATCGGTTGATTGGGGAATGGGGGTTCCTTGGGAGGTTCTTTGGGCGCCTCTTTTGGAGGTTCCTTCGCTGTCTCCTTCGGTGGAGCACTCTGGCTACTCGAACAGCCGACCGCCAAGAGCAAGGCCGCCAAGAGCAACACCAACAGACAAAAGCGCCTCATGCTGCTCGACATTTGCTACTTTCCCTCCTTCGACTGAATCGGAAAACCAAGTGCCCGGACAGGAGAGTTCATATGCTTCCCAGGCCATACCCCCTTCCTTGTAACCAAAAGGGACCCCGTTTGCGAGAGGTCCCTTACTAACCATCTCCTGCGTTTCGGCCCGCTATTTGGTTGCCAGCTCCAGCGCCGCGTTGATCACTTCCGCGGCTGAATTCGGTGCAATACTTCTAGCTATGTAGATGAATTCCTTCCTCAGCCCATACTCCTCGATTTCGCGCCTCTTGTCTTCCGACGCCACGAACCTGTCAACGGGCATCAGGGACATTTCGTCGAACGTCCCCGCAAGCATCTTGTATTCGGTTATGCCGGCCTTCACGATCTCGGCGAATAGGCAGTTGGCGCACTGGCGATGCCTGGCCACGATACCCAGGGTGCATGACTTGGGGATAGAGCGCAGTGTCCTGATCGCGACCGGCAAGAGGGTCAACTCGACCCCGAGAACCGGTTTCTTGCCAGCTTGCTTGACAATCTGTAGTTGCTCGCCATGCGCGGAACAGATGTACAGGTCCGCCTCCACGCGATCCAGCTGGGAGGCGTCGTAGCATTGCACCCTGGCGATTCCGCTCAGGATGCCTCCTATGTGTCGTTGAAACAGGCTCATAGTCCCCTGACTCGAGCCCACGATCGCCACATCTATGAGGTTTGAGGACCTCGAACTCACCATTGTGTAGTCCCTCCAAGGCGCTCAGTTCACCGTCACATTCGCCATCGCATGAGTTGACGCCGGAGAAACGCACCCCGTGGAACTGCGACGCTCCTCAGGGGATTACCCCGATCGCGGCCGATATCTTCGCCGCGACCTCCTTCATTCTCGGTAGCGCGTCCCCCACGAACTCGGGCGTCAGGCGCGAGGTGGGGCCCAAGAGACAAATACTGGCAACTGCCTGACCGGAAGCTCCAAATACGGGCACCGCGAGGCTGTTCACACCGTTCTCGAGGTGCTCGACGGACAACGCGTAGCCTTGGTTCCTCGTCTCCTCCAACTCCCTGAAGAAGGACTCCCGGTCGGTCGGCGTGAATCGGGTGAATCTCGTGAAGTCGCAAGCAGCAACGACTTCACCAACTCGATTGTCGGGGACGAACGCCAGGATCGCCTTTGACGCCGCCGAAGCATGGACGGGGAGGCGGGTCCCCACCGACGCGAAATACCTGAGGCCGGGCTCGCCATCAACTTTGTCGACACACACGCACTCGTTACCCTGGAGAACAGTGAGGACCACGGTTTCCTTGAGTCGGTCCTTGAGTTCCCGGAGATACGGCAGGGCTGCGGTCCTTATCTCCATGTTATTGAGCATCCGCATGGCAAGTCCCAAGAGAGCGGGCCCGAGACGATACTGTTTTGTAACGGGGTCCTTGACGACAAGCCCCTCTTCGACCAGGGACGTGAGGATCCGGTATACGGAACTCCTTGGAATCCCTGACACGGTGCTGGCCTCCTTCACCCCAAGACCGTACTCGAATTGGCACAGGACCCTGAGAATGACCGCGACGCGTTCTACCAGTTGCACCTGAACAGCCCCCCGAACATCGAGCCGAGGACTCTCTTGTGTATTCCACGCTGACGGGGGATCTCCTTGGCTGGAGATTCCGAGCATTGACGCAGGGCGGGATGTGGCCGGGCTCATCCCACCTGAAGGAAGACGCATCCACTGTGTCGAAGAGAGCAGCATAAGCCCGCGCAGCGAAATTTGCATCCGCGTAGTGAACTCATGCGGATCAAGCCATTCGACGCTTCGGAGGTGATGCTGTGACTACTCCCGATCTCTCAGTCGAGATAGCAGGCATCACGTTCCAGAACCCGGTCATGCAGGGCGCCGGCACGTTCGGTGAGGAATATGCCGACTTCGTAGACTTCACCAAGCTGGGGGCCATAGTGCCGAAGTCGGTTACGGAACACCCTCGGCCCGGCAACCCTCCACCCCGGATAGTCGAAACCCCCGCAGGAATGGTCAACGCCATAGGGGTGGAGAACCCGGGAGTTGACTGGTACCTGAACGAGCTGGTCCCCCGGTTGCGCCGGTACGGGGTTCCCATTATCGCGAGCGTGTATGGAGAAGGAGACTTGGACAGCTACCGGAGGATTACCGGCCGATTTAGCAGCCGGACAGGAGTCGCAGCCGTCGAACTGGACCTGAAATTCTTCTCGAACCCCGACGAGGTCAACAAGGTGGTCAGTGTGTGCGTCGGGGAAACGGACATCCCGGTTTTCGTGAAGCTCACGCCGTTCCTAGGGGATAACGTCGAACGCGCGATTGCTGCTGAGGCCGGGGGCGCTCGGGCGCTCACGTTGGGCAACACCATCAGGGCAATGGTGATTGACATAGAGAAACGGCGCCCGAGACTGGGCGGCGTCGTTGGGGGGCTCTCGGGGCCTTGCATAAGACCGATCGGAGTGAAGATCGTGTGGGACGCAGCTGCGGAAGTCCGGGTACCGATCATCGGAGTCGGGGGGATCACCGACGGCCCCAGCGCCATCGAGTACCTGCTCGCGGGGGCCACTGCCGTAGCCGTAGGGTCGTACAACTTCGTCAATCCCTGGGCGACGCTCGACGTCATAGAGGGAATATCGCATTACCTGGCTGAGAACGGCTTTGCGAGCGTAAGGGAGATTGTCGGGCTTGCTCGCCGCAACTTCGAGGCGGAGACCGCGACTCCGGGGGAGCCGCGTGACCTGGTGTAATTGACGCTTTGCCGGGTACAGGGTGGTCGAAGAAGACTCCGATTCTCCGCAAGGGTCTGCAAGGGGAGCGTGGTTTCAATGAAAGAAGAGGCAGTGCAGGCAGTCGTGCGCGGGCTGAAAGCGGCGAACGTCGAGGTCATCACGACCGTGCCGGAGTCGCGATTCAAGGAGCTCTACCCCGTACTTCACGACGACCCCGGCTTTCGGTACATTATGGCCACGAATGAGGGTGAGGCAATCTCGATTGCCGCGGGAGCCAGACTGGGCGGCAAGAAATCGGTCGTCATAATGGAGAACTGCGGCATTCGAGAAGGGGCCGAGGAGCTGGCTCGCCTCGGCCTCACCCACTCGATCCCCGTGGTCATGATCATGCCCTACGTCGGGGACATCGGCGAAAGGAATTGGTGGGGGATAAACCACGGCCTCACAATGGAGCCGATGCTCCATGCCCTTCGGATACCGTACATCATCGTGAGGCGGATTGACGAGGT
>JANLGA010000017.1:0-1101 GCA_024653225.1 Bacillota bacterium
CCGACATGCAATTGAGGACGGAGATGAAGAAACTCGGTCAGTACAGCACCATGTCCAACGCACTCGAGGAGATCGAGGTCGTGTTGAACGAACCGTCGGAGTCCGGACTGCGGTCGGTGCTGGACGCCTTCTGGGCGTCTCTCCAGGAACTCCACGCGAATCCGGAGAGCGACGCGGTGAGGAGGACTGTGAGGGAGAGGGCGGTCACGATGGCCGACGCCATCAACCACATGTACCGCCAGCTCACCGACATGCAGTCCGACACCGACCTGTCCATAAGGTCGAAGGTCGAGCAGATAAACTCGTTGGCCGAGCAAATATCCGAGTTGAACGACGAGATCACGCGGGCGAGGGCGTCGGGAGATAGGGCGAATGACCTGATGGACAGGCGCGATGTGATCCTGGACAGCCTGTCCAAGCTCATTGACATAAGAGTCGCCGAGAACGAGTCCGGATGGGTCAGGGTCACCGTGGGCGGCATCCCGCTGGTCGAGGTGAACGGCACCGCGCCGATACGGGTGGAGCAAGGCGCAAGCGGTTTTGCGGAGCTCGTCTGGGCGGGGTCGGGTCTCGAAGTGGCGGTCACTTCGGGCGAAATAGTGGGGCACATGGTGGTCAGGGATGAGATCCTCGAGCAGCTGAAATCGGACCTGAATGCGCTCGCCGCCAGCATCATCTCAGAGGTCAACGCCCAACACGCCTTGGGATTCGATTACCATGGGAACCCGGGCGGTGCGTTCTTCAAGGGGACGGACGCCATCACCATCGCCATTGACGATGCCATCGCGGCCGATGTCGCCCTGATCGCGGCGTCGTCCACGGGTCAGGTCGGGGACGGCTCCAACGCCCTGGCGATGGCTCAGCTCAAGCACAAGTTGACTATGAGGGACGATCCCACCGCGCCGCCGAGCGCCACCTGGGACGATTTCATTCGGGGCATTACCGCCCGGATCGGGGTGGACGCCGACCACGCGATCAAGATGGCCGAGAATGAGGAATGGCTGATCACCGAGATAGAGAACAGGAGGCAGTCCATCTCGGGCGTGTCCCTGGACGAAGAGATGACGAACATGATAAGGTTCCAGCACGCGTACGAAGCGG
>JANLGA010000017.1:1111-30319 GCA_024653225.1 Bacillota bacterium
GGCCGACGAGATGCTCGATGTGTTGATTAACAGGACGGGCATCACCGGACGATGATAGGGTAGGAAGAGCCGATGGCACTCGTTCGCGGGTGTTCGCGCACTGGGGGTGACCGGGCTTGAGGGTTACCACGTCCGCAATGACGAGGAACCTGTTGCGGAGGCTCGACAGCCGCAACAAACGCATTCAGGAGCTGCAGGACCAGCTGTCTTCGGGCAGGGCGATCAGGAAGGCCTCCGACGATCCCGTCGCCGCCACGAAGGCATTCAGGCTGAGGACCACCCTTGCCGAGGTGGAGAGGTACAGGAGAAACCTCGAGGACGCCAGGGAATGGGTGTCGGCGACGGAAGGCGCCCTCGAGAAGATGACGGAAGCGCTGCAGAAGGCCAGGGAACTCGCGGTCCAGGCGGCGACTTCCAGCGTCCCGCAGTCGAGCCTGGAGGCCATAGCGCAGGAGCTCGAGCAGCTGCAGGAACACCTCGTCGCCCTGGCCAATTCGGACCACGGGGGCAGGTACCTGTTCGCGGGGCAGAAGACGCTGACGGCGCCGTTCGACATGTCCGGGCCCACGGGTCCGCTGGACACGGGGGCCATAACCAGGGAGATCGCTCCCGGCCAGGTGATGCAGATCAACATAACGGGCGAGTTCCTGGCGGGCGCGGGTTCGGTCCTCGGCATTCTGCCGGACCTGGTCGGCCGCGTAAGGGCGGCCGACCACACGGCCGTCAGCTCCATGATATCCACCGTGCAGGAGAAGATAGACCAGGTACTCTCGCTCCAGGCGGAGACCGGGGCCAAGATCAACCGCATAGAGATGTCCGTGCGGCAACTAAGCGAATCCGAGACGAGCCTGTCCAGGTTGCTTTCGGAGACGGAGGACGCCGACATGGCGCTTCTGGTGGTCCACCTGGCGCAAGAAGAAGCCGCTTACCGAGCCGCGCTCCAGGTGGGCGCGAGGCTCGTGGAACCGACGCTGGTGGACTTCCTCAGGTGACCGTGCCGGCATGGGACGTAAACGGGCTTGATGGGGGCGCATGGTTCGGTGGGTATGATACGGGTGCATACTACCCGGTTCTCGGATATCGAGGTCGCCGAAGATAGGATAATCTCGTTTCCCGAGGGACTGATCGGCTTCGAGGAGCATAAGCAATTCGCGCTCATAACGCGGGGAGACTCACCCTTCGTGTGGCTTCAGTCGCTGAAGGACCCGGCGCTCGCTTTCGTTGCGGCGGATCCGCTCGCGTTCGTTCCCGACTATAGGCCCGACATAGACGAGGACACGGTGCTCAGCCTCGGCGCCGGCAGCGAAGCCGAGGTCCGTTACCTCGCCATAGCCGTGGTCCCGCAAGACCCCACCGAGACTACTCTGAACCTCCAGGCACCCATAGCCGTGAATCCCGCGACGAGAGTGGCCCGACAGGTAGTGACGATGAACCCCGCTCATCCTCTGAAGTTCCGCCTCTTCCAGGCCGCCCGCGCGGCCGACCCCGAGGACGCAGGCGCACCGCGGGTCGGGGAGGGCTGACCGTGCTCGTACTGACTCGCAGGACCGGACAGAGTATAGTGATAGGCGATGGCATCGAGGTGTTCGTCTCGCAGGTCAAGGGCTCGGGGGACCAAGCCCAGGTTCGCATCGGCATTGTGGCCCCGAGGGGAGTGAGGGTGTTGCGCCGGGAGGTCTTCGATGCCGTCGCGACAGAGAACCGCCTCGCTTCCGCCTCCAATGGAGACCTGCTGGAGAAGCTCGAGGGCATGCGCACGCCGCCGTAGATGGACTGCCGGCACGGTTGAAACGTGAAGCCACCGTTCGACTCCCCGCCGTCCGTCGGTCGCCCATCGCCTCCATCCCGCGGCTTCCGCCCACTCGTTGAACCCCCGTCTACGCTGCTCTTCGCCGGAAACGCTCTAAACTCGCACGGTGTTCCCCCGATATATGTGGTGAAAGGGCGACCGGAAGTCGCCCCGCCGTCCGCCGGGGACCTAGGCGCCGGGACCTTGCGGGTGGGCGAAATTCATCAGGGAGGATGAGGGCAGATGAGGATCAACCACAACATCGGCGCGTTGAACGCCTGGAAGAACCTGACCGCGACTGACAACGCGATGAGCAAGTCCCTCGAGAAACTGTCATCCGGTCTGAGGATCTCCAAGGCGGCCGACGACGCTGCGGGACTCGCCATATCGGAGAAGATGAGGGGCCAGGCCCGCGGTCTCATGATGGCCCAAAGGAACGCTCTGGACGCAATATCGCTCATCCAGACGGCTGAGGGCGCACTCAACGAGACCCATTCGATTCTCCAGAGGATGAGGGAGCTCGCAGTGCAGTCCGCGTCGGACAGCCTGACCGACACCGACCGCGCGCAGCTCCAGGCCGAAGTCACGCAGCTGATTGACGAGATCGACAGGATCGGCGACACCACGGAGTTCAACACGAAGCCGTTGCTCAAGGGCACACTCGGCTCGACCTATGAGCTTGCCGGCACGCTCACCACGGATGACGGCTTCGAGAGCTTCGACGTGAGCGGTGCGGCGGCGGACACCTACGCGGTGACCACGGCGGCCGGCACCAACGTAGGCGTGAAGATCCAGGTCGAGGACGGTGCCGGGCAGATCCAGATCATTGACGACATAGAGATCCCGGCGACCGGCCAGACGCGGATTGTCAACTTCGACCACTTCGGGATAAAGATGACGCTGAACGAGAACATCGCCGCAGACTCCGCTGTGGGAGGCGACGACACCGTCACGGTGACGGCCGGTGCCGCGTTCTTCCACATCGGGGCCAACGCGTCCCAGAGCCTCTCCGTGTCCATAGCGGACATGAGGTCGGCGGCGTTGAGCGTGGAGACGGTCAACATCTCGACCAGGGCCGGGGCGGACACGGCCATCAGCACGATTGACAACGCCATCAACACGGTATCGTCCCAGCGCGCCGCACTCGGCGCCGTGCAGAACAGGCTGGAGTACACTATAGCGAACCTCGGCGCCGCCAACGAGAACCTGACGGCGGCCGAGTCCCGAATCAGGGACGTTGACATGGCCATAGAGATGGCGAACTTCACCAAGACCCAGATCCTGCTGCAGTCGGGCACGGCGATGCTCGCGCAGGCCAACCAGAAGCCGCAGGCGATACTGCAGCTGCTCAGGTAACGCGCGGGAGCCGGGGCGGGTTGCAGAGGATAATGAACGTGTGAAGGGTCCGTGCGCCACGGCCGGCCGGGTCGACCGGCCGGCCGTGGACTATGATGCAGTCTGGGGGGGACCGAACGGGAGGAATGAGCCATGAGCGTTGTACAGGCAATGTCAGGGTGTTCACCGGTTGTCCTGGACGCTCAGAGCAGGCAGCTGTCCCGCGAGGCAGCCGAGAGACTCACGCAAGTCGGTGCCGTGGCGGGCGCGGTGGACGCGGCAAACAGGATCGCGGAGCTCGTGAACACCCGCTTGAGCTTCGGGTATCATGAGGAGTCCGGCCGGTGTTACGTGATGGTGTTGAGGTCGGACACCGGGGAGGTCCTTCGCCAGATACCACCCGAGCGCATGCTGGAGATGTTGGCCCAGGTGCGCCAGATCGTCGGGTTGATCTTGGACCAGAAGGCTTAAACGAGACGGTCGCGAATCAAGGGCCGGGGAGGCAAGACAATGAGCGACATAATGCTGAGCGGCGTAACCTCGGGTTTGGACTGGGAAGCCCTCATTGAAAAGCTCATGGCCGTCGATCGCAAGCCGCTTCTCGAGCTAGAAACCAGGCAGAAGACCAATGAGGAGAAGAAGAACGCCTGGAAAGACATAAACACTCGCCTGTATAACTTGCAGACGAAAGCACAGTCGTTGAAGAGTCGCGAGACGTTCTACTCGAAGCGGGCCGAGTGCAGCGATACCCAGGTCCTGACGGCCACTGCGACGTCGGCTGTGCCCGTGGGCGCGTACACAGTCGAGGTCGTGCAGCTGGCCAGGGCCCACACCGTCGCCTCGGCCACGCAGGCGAGCTCGACCGAGGCCCTGAACTTGGTGGACCCCAGCGTCACCGCGTACACTGTGATCAACGGCAAGACGGTGGCGATAGAATCGCAGGACAGCCTCACGTCCATCAGGGACAAGATCAACGGGACCCCCGACATCAGCGTGACGGCTTCCATCGTCCAGGTGTCGGCCAGCGAGTACAGGCTGGTGATCACCGCGAAGGAGACCGGTTCCGCGTCGGCCATCACGTTCGCCGACGACCAAAACGCGCTGGTGAATCTCGGCGTGCTTATCCAGGGAGAGACGACACAGCCGAACACGGTCCAGGAAGCGAAGGACGCAGTGGTCGTCGTCAATTCCATATCGATCACGAGGTCCACGAACACCATCACGGACGCGGTGGGCGGTCTGACCCTGCAGCTGAAGCAAGAGGGACAAACGGTGACTGTCACCGTCTCAAACCACGTTCAGAAGGCGATTGACGCGATAAAGGCATTCGTGGACCAGTACAACTCGGCGGAAGATTTCATGGCCAGCAAGATGACGTACGACAAGGAGAAGAAGCTCGCCGGCCCATTGCTCGGCGACAGCACGCTCGCCGGCCTGCGGTCTATGCTAAGGCAGAAGGTCACCGCCGCCGTGCCGGGGATGCCGGCCAATCTCAACAGCGTGGCCGCGATCGGGTTGACCACCGGGGCCTATGGGACCTCGACCGCCAACAAGCTCGTCCTGGACGAGGCGAAGCTGAGGGAGCAGCTCGAAGAGAACCTCGACGACGTCGCCAGGTTGTTCGGGGCGAATCCCACCAACGTTGCGCTGGCAACCTCGGGAGCGACTGCTTCGGCGCTGGACGGCCTGGGCAACCCGAATGAGTCGAGCCCGGCCTCCGTATACGGCGCGGCAAACGCGATTAACGGGGACGTCGTATCCGACCGCTGGGGCACGGCGGGCGGCGGGTGGATGGACGGCACCGAGGGTGTGTACCCCGATATCCTGGAGGTGGATTTCGGAAGCGTCAAGACCATAGACCAGATAAACGTCTGGACGCTGAACTCCACGGCCTACCCGGCATCCAGTTACGGCATCAAGGACTACACGATACAGTACTTCGACGGCTCGAGCTGGGTGGACATCGAGGCCGTCACCGGCAACACGGCGGGGCTGCGAATACATTCGTTCGACCCCGTGAACACGCAGAAGATCAGGGTCAACGTTTCCGCCGTCAACGGCGCGGGCGACTACACGCGCATCGTCGAGGTAGAGGCATTTCAGTATGACGAGGGAATCGGAGCGAGCATATACCGGGTCCTCAAGGGCTATACGGAGTCCGGCGGCGTCTTGCCGCGAAAGCAGAAGACGCTCGAGGAACAGAACAAGAGGATCAGCGACCGGATCGAACGGGCGGAAGCCAGGTTGGCGATGCGCGAGGAGAACTTGAGAAGGCAGTTCATCGCGATGGAAACTGCGGTCGCCCGGTTGAAGAACCAGGGCAACTGGTTGACCAGCCAGATAAACCTGATGTCGCAGAACTGGTTGGGTAACCGGTAAGGGACAGCCCGAGGTGCGGTGCATACCGCGTAACTCTCGTCGGATGGATAAGGAGCTGATACCGTGCTCGCCGGAAGTCTTCAACATTACAAGGAGATCCAGGTGAATACCGCCTCCGGAGTCAGCCTCATCATCGTGGCCCTGGACGCGGGCCTCAAGCACTTGGGCGCGGCCAGAGAGGCGATGAAGGCCGGTCGTGCGCGGGATGCCGCGAAGTCATTGGAGAAGGTATACGGGCTCCTGGGTGAACTCAGCGGCTCCCTGAACTTCGAGGCCGGCGAAATAGCGGTGAGGTTGTTCAGCCTGTACGAGTTCTGCGGACGGCAGATCGCCGAGGCGTCCGCCCGCAAAGACCCAGCCGGGCTCGAGGTGGTGCGAGACATCCTTCTGACGCTGAGGCAGGCGTGGGTCGAATGCCACAGGAACGGTGCCGGGAGACGATTCGAACCCCCCCGGGGATTCGAGGTGGTCGTCGGGTGAATGGCCCGAGAGGGACGGACGAGACCGGCGGCGCCGCCGAGTTGAATCGCCTGTACGAGGAGTTGCTCCGGTGCGCGGAGCTGCAGAAGGAGGCCGCGGGCAGGGGGGACATGGAGGCCTTCGACGCGCACGCGACGCGGAGGGAAGGGCTACAGGCTGAAATCGAGGCGCTGACGGCCGGTCTTCTCAAGTCGGGAGGGTGTGAGGCTGAGATCCGCGAGGCGTGTGCCGTGGCACGACGGGTGTCAGACGTGGACGGCGAGACGGCGAGGCTTCTCGAGACGTCGAGGTTGAGCCTCGTGGACGGCCTCTCCGGCGTCGAGATTCAACGCAGGTGTATTGCGGCGTACGGTTCGGTGGTCAGGCCGAGGCGGGGCACGGATGCGTTTGTCAACAGGCTGAAGTGAATCGGTTCGAGCGAGCGGCGGGTCGCCTCCTCCGGGCCCCGTGAATCCACAGCGTTGTCCCCATTGGGAAAGTGCTGCACAACCGGCTTATCAACAGGTTTACCCACAGTATCCACAGACCCACATTCCACATTGCCCCCACTCCCCTCCGTCGCGCCGGGACCGCGCGGGAGGGTAGCCCACCCGTTTTCAGTTGACAGATACCCCGAGAAGTGCGATGTTTGACTTTCAATCAGCGGTTATGGTATAGTCTGTCTGAAAATCCTGGTCAACTCGGCAAGTAATGCTGGGAGGAATGCAGAATCATGCAGGGCAAGGTCAAGTGGTTCAACGCCGACAAGGGATACGGGTTCATCGAGTGCGAGGGCGGGCCCGACGTCTTCGTGCACTACTCGGCGATTCAGCAGGAGGGCTTCAGGACCCTTGCAGAGGGACAGACCGTCGAGTTCGAGGTCGTCCAGAGTCCGAAAGGCCCCCAGGCGGCGAACGTGGTTCCGTTGGACTGAGGCGGTTGCGAGCGGACAACTCGGGCCCCGGGACGACCGGGGCCCTTCGTACTGGAGGGCCGGAAGGGCGGGGAGGATTCGATTCCCGTGGGGGGAATATTATTGCAGTAGCCCGGGGAGAAAGGAGTTGTCCTGAGTGCACATCACCGTCCGGGGGAAGAACATGGAGGTCGCGCCGGCTCTCAGGGATTATGTCGAAAAAAGACTGGGAAAGATCGAGAAGTACTTCGATTACGCGCTTGCGCCCCAAGTCACTCTGAGTGTCGAACGGGAAAGGCACATCGTCGAGGTCACCGTCCCCATCAATGGTATGCTCCTCAGGGGGGAAGAGGAGACGGGGGACATGTACTCGGCCGTCGACCTCGTCCTGGAAAAGATCGAGAAGCAGATAGAGAAGTACAGGACCAGGCTCACCCGGAGACCCCGAAACGCGGGGAAGGATGAGGAATCCGGATACATAAACAGCAGCAACGAGCCGAGGGTGGTCAGGGTCAAGAGATTCGCGGTCAAACCCATGACGGTGGAGGAAGCAGTACTCCAGATGAACTTGCTCGGTCACGACTTCTTCGTGTTCAGAAACGCTGAGAGCGAGGAAGTGGAGGTCGTATACAGGAGAAAGGATGGGAATTACGGGCTGATCGAGCCCGAATGACGGGTGCCGGGCGGGGGGGCCGCGAGGCCCCCTTCGAGTTTGAAAGGAGGTTTGCCCGATGGCCGGGTTGCCGGTGCGGTGCAAGAACCTCGCGGTGTTGTTCGAGGGTGGACAGGCCCCCTCTCGAGTGGAGAGGGAACTATCGGTCGTCAGGAAGGCGGCTTGCCTCGATACCATCGAACGCCTCCTCGCGGTGCCGCGCGTGCAAGGCGTCGTGCTGGTGACCTCGTCCCGAGTACTGGCACGGCAGGCGTCCGCGCTGGGGGCTCACTGCGAGCTTGCGCGACCGGCCGAGTTCCATTTCGGCATGGTGCTCGAGGAGTTGGTCCGGCGGTTCCAGCCCGAGTCCGTGCTGTGCACGGCGGGGGCCTCGGTCCCGCTGGCCGGAACTGAGGAGTTCGACAAGATAGCCCGCCACCTCGAGCAGAACGATGAGGTGGTTGTGACCAACAACCTCGTATCATCGGATATCGTGGCATTCAAACCGGCCTCCGCGGTGACGCGGATATCCCCGCCGCGGAGCGACAACTTCCTCGCGTATCTCCTTTGGGAAGCCGGATTGAAGCCCACGTTGCTCGGCGTCGGGCCGGCTTTCGGGCTCGATGTGGATTCCCCCATTGATGCCGTGCTAGCAGCCCTTCATGGGGGTGTCGGGGCGAGGATGGCGGCGGCCGTGAAACGCGTGGGATGGCGTGTCGCTCGGCTGGACGAAGCGCTGCATCGGCTGGGCGACAAACACTGCAGGGTATTCTTGTCCGGCCGCGTCGGCCCCGCGGTGATGGCCTTCATCTCGCAAGACCTGAGGTGGAGACTGAGGGTGGTTTCGGAAGAGAGGGGGATGAAGGCGCTGGGCAGTGATGAGCGGAACGATGTGCGTTCCGTCGTGGGCGAACTGGTTGACCGGATGGGGCCCGAGGAGTTCTTCGGGTACCTGGGTGGAGTGTGCGACGTCGCGGTGATGGACACCCGCGTGATATACGCTCATTGGCGGGAACGCGTCTCGCAAGCGGACAGGTTCAATTCCGACCTCGGAAGGGCCCGCTCGGTGAGGAACCCACGGGTCAGGCTGTTCACGAGGGCGGCCGGAGAGTGCCGCATCCCGGTGTTGCTCGGAGGTCATTGCCTGGTCAACGGGGGAATGTGGGTACTCGCCGAGCGGTGCGGCAGGAACTTACCCCGTGAAGTAGAATGCTTCCTGTGAGTTCTAGGAGAAGAAACACATGGCAGAAGAGAGAAACAGGCTAATTGAATCGGCCCTACTCAGAGTAAAGGACATCCTCTACGTCAAGACCGCGCTCGACCGGGAAGGCAACGTCGAATCGATCCATGTCCTGGCCCGTTCGTCGAGGAGCGCGGCGAAGATCTCCAGGGACATACAGTCAGTGCTCAGCGCCCAGTTCGGCTTGGAGGTGGACCCTTCAAAGATTTCCGTAGCGCAGATTGCCGGCCAACTGGAAACGGTTATCCCGCCGCTTCGGCCCCGGCTCCGGTCGGTGTGGTATGGCGTGGAGGGAAATGAAGCCAGGGCGAAGGTCACACTGGAAGTCGAGGGCAAGTGCATTGAGGGCACCGCGGCGGGCGGTTGCTCCCGCAGCAACAGGCTGAGGCTTGTTGCCAACGCGACCCTGGACGCTGTAAACTCGTATGTTGGTGATGTACTAGAGTGCGAGCTGGAAGATGCTTTGTCGGTGGTATTGTCGGGCCAGCCGACCATCGTCGTGACTGTAAGGGTGTCTTCCGCGCAGAGAAGCGAATCTCTCACCGGGTCCTGTATGGTCAGGAGGGATGACCTGGAGGCGATTGCGAGGGCGACACTTGACTCGTTGAACCGGAGATTGCCCTTCCATTTGAAAGGAGAAAACCGTTGATTCGAGCTTGGGCCGGCGGCGTGAATGGCATTGAACCCGAGCGGAGGTGACTGTCCACTCCGAGCGACCGTGGACGGTCCCGGCATTTGGGGGATCCCATCAGAATGACCAGGGTTGTGCGGGTTGTACTCGCTCTGTTGGCTCTCGTCCTCGCCGGCGGGGCCAACTTCCAGTGGCGCTGACGATGTAGGATTTCAGGCCGCCGGTCCGTTTTTCAATAGCCTGACGGAGGAAACACTGCTGATGCGCGCTCCCACGCGGGCGGCAAGGTTCTACGTCTACACGGTCACTATCATCGGGTTGGCCGTGCTGGTCCGATTCCCGCCGACCAAGGAACCGGGCCAATGGGCGGCCATCCTCTCTTTTACGGTGCTCACTTTCCTGACAGAGGCCTTTCCCGTAAACCTGCCTCGTGAGAACGGAACGGTCTCCGTCGGATTTGCCGTGGTCAATGCCGCGATACTGCTTTTCGGTCCGGAGGCGGCCCAGTGGGTTGCCGCGATCGGGACGATCAGGGCAAAGGACCTCATGGGGAAAACCCCCTTGCTGGCGGTCCTGTTCAACAGGGCGATGCTCTCCCTGGCGGCGTTTTCCGCCGGAAAGGTATACGTTATGCTGGGGGGAGTACCCGGTGCGACCGGCCGCGTCCCGGTAATGCCCCTGATCGTGTGCGCGCTGACATACACGGTCATCAACACCTCGCTGATCGTCGGCGTGGTCTCCATAGACGAAGGCGTGGACCCGAGAGGCCTGTGGGGAATAAACTTCCGTTGGGCCATGCCCAACATGCTGGCCCTGGTCCCGATAGCGGTTGTGCTGGCCCAGGTATACTACAGCGCCGGGATCCCGGGTGCGATGGTGTTCCTGGTTCCATTGCTGCTCGCGAGGTACTCATTCAAGAGGTATATCGATCTTCGCGACACGTACCTCGAGACTGTGAAGGCCCTGACCGCGACGCTGGATGCCAAGGACCCGTGCACGCGGGGGCACTCGGAGAGGGTCGCGCAGATCGCGGTGGAAACGGGGAGGATGCTGGGCCTGAACGAGGAGGACATCGAGCTCCTCGGATACGTCGGCATGCTGCACGATGTCGGCAAGATAGGGATAAGGGACTCCGTCCTGAAGAAGCCGGGCAAGTTCACCAGGGAAGAATACGCGGAGATGAAGATGCACTCCAGACTCGGTGCGGATATTATCAGCCACGTGAGGTTGCTGGGCCCCGGCGCGCAGTGGGTGAAACATCACCACGAGAGATACGACGGCCAGGGATTTCCAGACCGGTTGCGGGGCGAGGAGATTCCCATCGGGGCGAGGATCATCGCCGCCGCCGACGCGTTCGACGCGATGACCTCCGAGAGGCCTTACAAGAGGGCTTACACTCTCGACGAAGCGAGGACGGAGATGCTCACCCACGCCGGCACCCAGTTCGACCCGAGAGTGGTGGAGGCGCTGCTGGCAGCCGTGGACAAGCTCGAGGGGCGGGAGTCCACCGGCAAGCGAACCGGAAGGTGAGACAAACGAGGCCGAACCTGTGGAAAACGTACTCGGTCACGATGACGGCCGCTTGTGTGGTCATCGGGGGATGGTGCATCGTCTCGAGGGACCTGCCCGTCGGGCCTGTCGCGCTGTTCTGCCTCCTGAACCCGGTCGCCCATGTCCTACCGCTGAGGTGGCGTTCCGCGACGGTGACATTGGGCCCGGGGGTCGAGCTGGCGGTCTCCTGGATGTCCGGGCCTGGGGCGGGGATGGTGGTCACCGCCGCGGGCAGGGTCCTCGCCAACATGATGTTGAGGCCGCTGTCGAGGAGGGGCCTTGCGGGGGTCTGGGGGGAGGCCCCGCGAATTGCCGTCGCCGCCCTGGCGGCCGGCGGGGCCGGCTGCGTCTACGAAACCCTGGCGAGGCTCGACATTCTCGTCCCGGCGCGCGCGGGCCTCATTCCGAGCGGCATCAACGGTGCAGCCGCCTTTCTCTCCGCTTGCGTCTACGCCTTCCTGGGCATGCTTCTGACCGTTCCGGGGTCGCACTTGCGCTTCGGCGCGGGGGTCCTTACACTGTGGCGATCGGAGTGTGCCGACCTGCCGGTGAAGTTCCCAGTATACGTCGTGGCGGGGCTGGTACTCGCGTGGTTGTATGTCACGATCCACGTCGGCTTCTCGGGCATCATCGCGTTTGCGCTGTTCCTAGTGTTGATGATCTACTCGACGCGACTTTTCGTCCGTATGTCGGAGGTGTACAGGAGCACGGTCGAGAACCTGGTGCCCGCCATCGAGGCCAAGATACTGGGAGGGCCGGGCCACTCTAGGCGTGTTTCCGACATAGCGGTCGCAATGGGAAGGAAGATGGCCCTTCCGTGCGACGAGATACGCAAGCTTTTCTTCGGGGCCATGCTGCACGACGTGGGGCTCGCCGCGATTGACGAACGCATCCTGAACAAGAAGTGCGCCCTGACTGAAAGCGAATACGCCATCGTGATGACCCACGTCATGGCCGGCGCGGACATCGTGAGCAAGAGCTCCTTCCTGAACGGTTGCGCCGAGACGATACTGCACCACCACGAGCGGTATGACGGCGCGGGCCATCCCAACGGCCTTGCCGGGAGCAGCATTCCGCTCGGCGCGAGGATCGTCGGGATCGCAGAGGCGTACGACGCCATGACCCAGTTCAGGCCGTACGGCTCTCGCCTTCAACCGGAGGAGGCCCTCAGAGAGATCAGGGCGCAAGCGGGGTGCCAGTTCGATCCCGCGCTAGTCCCGGTCCTGGAAGAGGTAATTCACGAGATGTCAAGGTGGGGCGTAGGTGTTTTTCAGCGTCATTATTCTCTCGATATTGATTGCTAGCCTCCGCGGGGGTCGGATCTCGCGGTTCGCGGATGCGGAGTTCTCGAGGCTGGGATGGATCATCCTGAGTTTCGCGGTGAGGTTCGCTCTCTCCGTAGCCGGGGGGAGGGTCTCGATTCCGCCGGCGGTGGCGTCCATCGTACACCTGTCGGCGTACGGGATGGTCATCTTCGCCGTCGCCTCGAACTTGAGAATGAGGGGGATGTGGTCCATAGGCGCGGGGACGGCCCTGAACCTGGCCGTCATAGCAGCGAACGGCGGGAGAATGCCCATCGGGCTGGAGGGCCTCAGGAGGGCCGGGCTGGACTCGCTGCCCTCGTTTCGGGCAATAGCTTCCGGTCTCAGCTACACGCACGAATTGGTGGACGAGGGAACGCGCCTGGCGTTCCTGGGTGACGTCCTGTCCATACCGAAGCCGTTATGGCCGCCGACCGTGTTCAGCGCAGGGGATGTTCTCGTGATGCTCGGGGCCTTCGTCCTGGTACAATCGGTCATGGTGCCCCAGGGCGCGGGGACCCGGAGGTAACTACGCGGCTGTTGTCGCGTTCGGCGGAGAGTGCTAGAATTACAGGGGACCCCCGGGGTTCCCTTATGTTTAGTGACTGACGTTCGGTGACTGCGGAGATGGCCGAATGCTGAAGATCATTTCCAGTATCTTGAATAGCAACGAGCGCGAGATCAAGCGGCTCTCGGCGATGGCGGAGCGCATCAAGGGGCTTGAACCCTCGGTGGCCGGTTTGCCCGACGCCGATCTCGCGGCGAAGACGGGCGAGTTCAGGCTGCGTGTGGCCAACGGTGAGCCCCTCGACAGATTATTGCCCGAGGCGTTCGCGGTGGTGAGAGAAGCGGCAAAGCGCACGCTGGGCATGCGTCACTTCGACGTGCAGGTCATGGGCGGGATCGTGTTGCACGAGGGCAACATAGCCGAGATGAAGACGGGTGAGGGCAAGACCCTTGCGGCGACGATGCCCGTGTACCTCAACGCCCTCGAGGGCAAAGGGGTCCACGTCGTGACGGTGAACGACTACCTCGCGAGGCGCGACGCGGAGTGGATGGGGCAGATATACAGGTTCCTCGGCATGCGGGTCGGGGTCATAGTGCACGGTCTCGACACCGGCCAGCGAAAGCAGGCGTACTCGAGCGACATCACGTACGGGACGAACAACGAGTTCGGGTTCGACTATCTGCGCGACAACATGGTCCTGCGCCCCGACGACATGGTTCAGCGCGATCTCCACTACGCGATAGTGGACGAGGTGGACAGCATCCTGATAGACGAGGCCAGGACGCCGCTCATCATCTCGGGCGCGGGGGACCAGTCCACCGACCTGTACTACCAATTCGCGAGGATCGTGCGCAACCTCAAGCCGGGGCGCGACTACACGTTCGATGAGAAGGCGCACACCGCCGAGCCGACCGAAGAGGGAATATCCAGGGTCGAGAGGATGCTGGGCGTGGACAATCTCTACGACCACGAGAACCGCGACCTATCGCATTACCTCGTCCAGGCCCTGAAAGCCGAGACACTCATGAAGCGCGACCGCGATTACATCGTCAAGGACGGGCAGGTCATCATCGTTGACGAATTCACCGGGAGGCTGATGTTCGGCAGGAGGTACAGTGACGGGCTTCACCAGGCAATCGAGGCCAAGGAGGGTGTCAGGATCGAGCGCGAGACGCAGACCCTCGCGGCGATCACCTTCCAGAATTACTTCAGGATGTACCGGAAGCTGGCCGGAATGACGGGGACCGCCGCGACGGAAGCCGACGAGTTCCGGAAGATATATGGGCTGGATGTCGTAGTCATCCCGACGAACGAGCCGATGATCAGGCGGGACTACCCGGACGTGATATACAAGACCGAGCGGGCCAAGTTCAGGGCCGTCGTGAACGAGATCGCGGAGAACCACGCTTTGGGAAGACCCGTGCTCGTGGGCACGATCTCGATAGAGAAATCGGAGCTGCTGAGCTCGATGCTGTCGAGGAACGGGATCCCGCACCAGGTGCTCAACGCGAAGCACCACGAGAGAGAGGCCGAGATCGTGGCGCAGGCCGGGCGACTGGGAAGCGTGACGATCGCCACCAACATGGCGGGCCGCGGCACGGACATCATACTCGGCGGGAATCCCCAGTTTCTCGCGAGGCAGAGGCTGAGGGCGGCGGGATACCCCGAGAGCGTCGTCCTGGCAGCGTCGGAGAACTATCCCCCTGAGGATCCGGAGATCCTGAAGGCGCACGCGGAGTACCTGGAATACCTGGCGGCCGCCAAGCGGGAGACGGACGCCGAGCACGAGAAGGTCGTCGCCCTCGGGGGCCTCCACATCGTCGGGACTGAACGCCACGAGGCGCGGAGGATAGACAACCAGCTGCGGGGGAGGTCGGGCAGGCAGGGTGACCCGGGGTCGTCCAGGTTCTACCTGTCGCTGGAGGACGACCTCATGAGGCTTTTCGGCTCGGACATGATCGCCGGCCTGATGGACAGGCTGGGGTTGACGGAGGACGACCCCATCGAGCACCGGATGGTGAGCAACGCCATCGAGAGGGCCCAGAAGAAAGTGGAAGCCAGGAACTTCGAGATACGGCGCAACGTGCTCGAGTACGACAACGTGATGAACAGGCAGAGGGAGGTCATCTACGCCGAACGCAGGAAGGTGCTCGCCGGAGAGAACCTGTCGGGCATGGTGTTCGACATGATCGGCAAGGTCATTGACGGTTGGGCCGAGACCTACTGCAGCGAGAGGGTCCACCCGGACGATTGGGATGTCGAGGGGCTCCTGGCACAGGCCGAGGGCCTGTTCCTTCCGAAGGGCTCCATTACTGCCGAGGAGCTGCGGCTTCTGGCTGCCGGCGCCATCAAGTCCCGCCTCCGGTCGGAAGCGGAGAATGCTTACAGGGCGAAGGAGCAAGCACTGGGCGGCGAAACCATGCGCCAGCTCGAGCGGGCGGTGGTACTGCGCGTGGTGGACCAGAAGTGGATGGACCACCTGGCCGCCATGGACGACCTGCGCGAAGGGATCGGGCTGAGGGCGTACGGACAGAAAGACCCGTTGCTCGAATACCAGCTCGAGGCGCACGAGATGTTCGAACAGATGATCCAGGGGATAAGGGAAGACGTGGTCCGCCTGATGTTCAAGATCGAGGTCGTGAGGCCGGCGGAGCCGGCGCGACGGGCTGCGGGCCCGCTCAGGCCGGTCCCCGGCGCGGGGGCGCCGGTGACCCAAGTGAGAAGGGGAAAGAAGATCGGCAGGAACGACCCGTGTCCGTGCGGCAGCGGAAAGAAGTACAAGAAATGCTGCGGAAAGAGTGCGTAGGGGGAAAGAGCGGTGTACGATGAACTGAAGAAGTCGGTTTCGGAACTGGGCGACAGGCTGCAAGAAATGAGGGAGTCCCTTTGACCTGGCTCGCAAGGAGGCCAGGATAGCGGAGCTCGAGTCCATAATGGCCGGGCCGGGCTTCTGGGACGACCCCGAACGCGCCCAGAAAGTCGTGAAGGAGATGTCGGCACTCAAGGGTCCGGTCGAGGCAGTCACCCGGCTGTCGCGGAGACTCGAGGATCTGAAAGTACTCGTGGAGCTGGGGGCGGAAGAGCACGACGAATCGCTGGAAGCGGAGGCCGTGGAAGAAGCCGCTTCCCTGAGCCGGGAGCTGGAGGCGATGGAGCTCAGGGTCCTCCTCGGCGGTAAATACGACCGCCGAAACGCCATTCTGAGCCTGCACGCCGGGGCCGGCGGTACGGAGTCGCAGGACTGGGTCAGTATGCTCCTGCGCATGTATTCGAGGTGGGCGGAGCGCCGCGATTTCCGGGTGGAAATCCTCGACCTCCTGCCGGGCGAAGAGGCCGGGATCAAGAGCGTCACGTTCTCGTTGGCGGGGGAGTACGCCTACGGCTACGCCCACGCGGAGAAAGGAGTCCACCGGCTCGTCAGGATATCCCCGTTCGATGCGGCGAGCCGAAGGCATACGTCTTTCGCATCGCTCGACGTAATGCCGGAGATCGAAGATGAGGAAGAGGTGGACATCAAGCCTGAGGAGTTGAAGATAGACACGTTCCGGTCGCAGGGAGCGGGCGGACAGAACGTGAACAAGGTGGAGACGGCCGTGAGGATAACGCACCTCCCCACCGGGATCGTCGTCGCTTGCCAGACGGAGCGATCGCAGCACGCGAACAGGCTGAGGGCCATGCGGGTGCTGAAGGCCAAGTTGCTCGAGCTCAAGGAGGAGGAGCGCGAGAGGGAGCTGGCCGCGATCCGAGGTAAGCATCAGGCAATAGCGTGGGGGAGCCAGATCCGCTCGTACGTCTTTCAACCGTACACGCTCGTCAAGGACCACCGCACCGGGCACGAGACCGGAAACGTGCAAGCCGTCATGGATGGCGACCTCGACCCGTTCATAAGCGCCTACCTCAAGGCCAAGGCGGCTGGCACACTGGGGGATCACAGGAACGGCGACAGGAGGGGCGAAGAGGCTTGAACCCCCCGGAAGGACCGAGAGAAACCGAACATCCCCGCTCAAGAGAACGACAAAATGATGCGTCTTCGCGGCCCGAGGCGCGAGCCCGGCGCCGGTGGGTCTGGGCCGTCCTGCTCCTCTCGGCGGCCGCGGTAGTGACGTTCGGGGCTTACCGGCTCGGTGGTTCCCCGAGGGTGGCGGCCGTCGCTCCCGAACCGGGCTCGCCGGAAGACCCGCTGATCAGCAAGAGCTACTTCGATAGGCACACCGGCCTACACGTCGTGACGGTCCCGGCGGGGGCCATGCTCGCGTGCGAGGCGGGGACGGAGGTCGTGCTCCGATCGGGCAAGGCGACCGCGGTCGGTGGGGCCTTGGGGGGGCTGTCCGACGTGACGGCGGGCAGGGACCTGCAGACGGGGCAGCCGGTCGCCGCGAATCACCTCATCATAGTGCCCAGGAGCGACGGCAGGGGGCTCAGGGCGGTCACGGAGTGCGTGGTCCTGGTTCGCGGTCCCTACGCCGTCGGCCTTTGAGAGGGCGGGGACTCGTCGCCGGACCGATCTGACCCTCGAGCAGCTGTCTTGCTATGACCGCGTTTTCGGCAGCGAGGCGGCGCATTTCCTCGCGCGCTCGGCCGAGGCTCCTCTTGAGCTCGACCGAGTGGTCCAGTAGGAACCTCGCGGCGTCGAATATGGACTCGGCGGTGACGGTCCGCGGGGAACCGGCGTTCGGGCAACCCACCGCCTCGAGCAGGGCCGTCACCTTGGGATCGTACGTTATCCCGGCCACCGGGACCCCCATGGCGACGCCGAAAACCAGGGAGTGCAGGCGCATTCCGATCACCGCGTCGAGCATCCCGATGCATCCCATCAAGTCTCGCGGGGAGCGACCCGGTTCGATCATCGCGTGCCTCCCCTTCATCTTCGCGGCGATTTCTCTCAGCAGCGGGCAGTCCTGCCCGCCCTGCATCGGGATGAACACGACGGTGGCACCGAGGTGATCGCACATCATATCGCACGCCGCGGCGACGGTCCCGGGTAGTGCCTGCGCGTCCGACCAGGGTCTGACGGAGAGGCCGACCAGCGGCGCGTCTTTCTCGGAGATGCCGTTCGCCCTCAGTATCTCGGCCGCGGCGGACGGGGCGGAGGGCTCCAGGTCGAATGCCGGGTCGGCGGTCACCCTGACGAGCGGCCCCGTCACGCCGAGGGACTCCACCTGTCGGGCAGATTCCGCGTCCCTGAGCGTTATCGCCCCCGTCCCTTCGAGGACCAGCCTGGTCACGGCCTTTCCCAGGGGGGAATTGACCGGCCCGAAGCCGTTGCCGTATATCATGGTGGGTTTCCCCATTCGTTGCGCCGCGAGGAGGATTGACAGGTAGTACAGGAGCGAGCGCAGGCTCGTTACGTCCTGGAGCAGGCTGCCGCCTCCGAAGACGAACATGTCCGCGCGACGAAGGGCAGCGACGACCGCGGAGGGGGAGAACCTGTGAACCACGTCCACGGCGTACGCTTCGCGCGTTTGCTCCGGGTCGGCGGTCAGGACGGTGAACTGCGAGCCCGGTATCTCTCTCCGCAGGGCCTCCAGCGTGGATTCCAGCATGGCCTCGTCACCCGCGTTACCGAAGCCGTAGTACCCGGCTACCACGATCCGGGGCATCGAGTCATCCACCTCCCCCCACTCCAGGTCGGGCCGCCAGCAAGCGGCGATACAGCGCGACGGTCTTTTCGGCCATCGTCCGCGCGTTGAACCTCGCCTGGACGGTGTCGAGACCGGCGGCGGCGAGCCGCTCCGCGCGACGGGGGTCGCGTAACAGGCCGAGCAGGGCGCGGGCGAGGGCGGGGGCGTCACCGGGGGGCACGAGCACGCCGTTCTCCCCGTCCGTGACGATCTCCGGTATCCCTCCGGTTCGCGCGGCCACGACGGGCTTCCCCAGCGCCATTGCCTCAAGCAGCGCCAGCCCGAGCCCCTCGCTCAACGACGGCATGGCGAAGATGTCGAAGGAATCCACGCGGGCAAGTGCGTTGTCCTGGTAACCGGCGAAGACGACCCGACCCGATAAGCCCATCTCGTGCGCGAGGCGTTCGAGGCGGGGTCGCTCGGGGCCGTCTCCCACCAGGACGAGGACGGCCTCGGGCACCGATGACGAAACCTCCGCGAAGGCCCTCACCAGGATGTCGTGGCCTTTTTCGGGGACCAGCCTCCCGAGAGAGCCGATCGTCAGGCGCGGTCGCCGGGGTCCGCCGGCGGGGCCGGGGACTGCCGCTTCACGTCGCACGTCCGCCACGTCTATCCCGTTGTGGATGGTCTCTATCATGCGGGCGGGGATTCCCTCGTCGAGGAGCCTCTGCCGGACGGCGTGGGACACCGCTATGAATCGCGTGGCGAGGAGGGTCTGCGCCGCGGCGGCGAGAGCCTTCCTCGCGCCGCGCGGGGGAGGATATCGCCCGATCGTGTGCCGGGTCACCACGATCCTCGGATGAGCGCACAGCCGCGCCGCCACGCGAGCAGACGCGCTGGCGTGCGAGTGTACTATGTCGAAGCGCCGCTCGCGGATGAGGGCGACGAGCCTGGACACGGCGCCGATGTCGAACGACCTGTCTCTCGGTTCGAGGGGCGTGAAGGGCACGCCCATACGCCGAATCTCGCGAGCGAGACAGCCGCCCTCGGGGCAGGCGACCGCGACGTCCAGCCCTCTGAACTCGGGCTGACGCAAGAGCGTCAAGAGGTGGCGGCCCGCACCACCTAGCGTGTAATCGCTGGACACGTGCAAGACCCTCATGTGGGACGCCTCTTCCTGCAAGCGGCCAGGGCCAGCCCGAGGGTGGCCCAGAAGATGAACACTATCTTCGGGCTGTACCAGATGTTGTCAATCCAGCCGTGGACCATCTGGCCGAAGATTGCGCCGGCGAGACCGGCGGGAACCAGGGAACCCGGCCGGATCCCCCGCAGGGTTTCGGATGCGAAACACCCAAGGAGCCACAAGAACGAGAGCAGGCCGGGGAGCCCCATCTCGACCAGCACCTGCAGGTAGAGGTTGTGGGTGTGTGCGGCCGGCGTACCCGCGATCTCGTAAGCGGGGTAGACCTGCGAGAACGGAGTCGGACCGGGGCCGATCCCCGACGGCCAGTAGTCGGCCGCCATCCGGAGGGCCGATTTCCATATAGTGAGCCTGTACCTGGCGGAACTGTCCGCCAGGGTGATCGCCGTCACGGCCCGGGACCTGATTGACTGCGGAAGGGCGGGGGCGACGAGGAGCACCGCCACCAAGGCCAGCGCCGTCAATCTTCGATCCTTGGCGGCGAGTACCGCGGCTACACCCACCGCCCCCGCGGCCCACCCACCGCGCGAATATGTCAGTAGAAGACACGCCGACATCGCTAATATGCAGGGCAGCAGCAGGAGAAAGGATGCCCTGCCGCCACCCAGGGCCAGGGCGAGGGCGAGGGGAAGCGCGAAGGACAGGTACTCCGCAAATACGTTGGGGTTGTCGAAGGTGGAATACACCCTCGTCTTCACGGACTCGAACACCGTCGCGTCTATCCACGAACCGGGGGTCTCTGTCCCGCGGATGTATTGGAAAAGGCCGACGACGCACGCCAGGACCGCGCCGGCGGCGAGCGCCCCCGCCACTATGCGTAGGGCGCGGTCGGAGGGCTCGAGGGAGGAGGAAGCGGAGAAGATCGCCGCATAACCCGCCCACAGGACGAGTGCGGGGATAACCGAGCTGCCCGATGGGGAAGCGACGGCCGCGACGACTACCGAGACGCCGAGGAAAGCGGCCGCGATGTCGCTCGCACCCCTCGGCACGCGCAGGTGCCCGCCCTGCGCCCTCATCGAGGCCGCCGACAGCATCACCGGCGCCAGAACGGCGGCGAACGCCGCCACCACGAGTGTCGGCGCGAAAGGGAGGATGCCCAGGAAGCCCCCCAGCGCGAACGCGGCGGGTTCCCGGGCGGCTGCTCCCGCGAGCCGCGTGAGAAGGCCCACTGTCGCGCTGGAACCGGCGGCCGGCGAAGACCCCAGGCGGCGGAACCGGGCGGAACACCTTCTCGCGGCCACGGCCGCGAGGCTTGCGTTCCAACATGCCGCGGACCATCGGGCGAGCGACGATAGGGCCCGTCGGCCCGAATGCAGGAGGAAAAGCACCGCCCGAGCGGCGACGCCGTCGTCCAGCGATCCGGGTGCCAGGGCGCGGCCGAAGGAGCTCACGGCCGACAGGATGGAGCTTCCCGATGCGGCCGCGGCGATGAGGCGAATGCCCGCGTAACAGGCGGATCGAGCGAGGGCGACGGCGGCACTGTCGGAGGCCAGGAGCCCGAGCCGGCGGAGAGCGTTCCACGCCCCACTGGTTTCCAGCCAATCCTCGGTAGTTGAGCTGCGATCCCGATCGGCCACTGCCTCAGCCCCTGTCACTCAGTCCAGCACTTTGATGGCCATGACTGTCGTTTGCACGGCGAATATGTTCGTCTTGAGCGAAACCTGGGTGCCGATGCGGATCTCGGTCGAACCCAGGATGATGGCGTTCGGGCTCACTCTACCCGGACCCCGAAGCGTGACCCAGACGTCCCTGCGGGTCTTCGAGACCGACTCGTACACCCGGCCGTCAGGCATTATCATGGCGATCTCCGCCGGTTCGATCCTGACGTCCGTTATCACCCCGAGGTACGAGTTCGTCTTGCCGTCGTTGACCTTGTCACCCACCTTCATCACGTCGGACGTCGCCGGTCGCACGCTGCTCACGAGGAAAGTGGCCTCTATCTGCCGTTCGGTGCCCCTGAGCGCCGCCAGTCCCGCCGAGCTCGTCCTGGTATGCCAGAATCCGTACGCCCCGACCAACACCAGTACGACCAGGAGCAGGTCAATGATGTTTACCTTCCCGAAGAGCCTTCCCCTCGAATCTATGAGAGTCACTCTGCAGTCCTCCCCCGGCGGGGCCCGGGTGTGCTCCCGGCCTCGTCGTAGACCGATTCCACCATGTCAACCATCTTCTCCACGGAATACCCGTCGAGAACCACCTTCCGCCCGAGGGCGCCCAGCCTCGCGCGGAGCCCCGGATCGTCGAGGAGCCCGCGGATATCGCGTTCGAGAAGGCCGGGCGTCACGGACCTCCCGGAACCCCTCGCCGTGAAGTTGTGGCGGACGGCCTCATCCATTACGTTTTCGTCGAGTGTGCCGCGGAAGCCTCCTTCGCCGGCGAGGACAACCGGTTTCGCGCACGCCATCGCTTCCAGGGCGACCCGCGCCACGCCCACCACGAGGTCGGCCACCGCATACAGCGGCGGCATGTCCTCGCAACCGCCGGTCACCACGACCACGTCGCGCCCGGCGGCCCTGTTGACAGCCGTCGCGGCGTTCCGGACCTCGTCGAACCTGTCGCCGTCGCCGACGATCACCGCCTGGAACCCCGGGTAATGGCGGGCCAAGGACGCGGCCGCGCTCACCAGGTGGATCGCGGTACCGGCGAACTCACCCGAGAGGCGGCTGACGTGTACCAGCCGGGGCCCGCCGCCGAGGTTGAACTGGGCCAGCGCGGGACGGGGATCCAGGTCGGGCCTGAATGAAGACGTGTCTATGCCGTTCAGGATCACGCGTATCCGGTCGGGATCGAATCGGAAATGCCTGGTAAAGTGCGCGGCGATATCATCGCTGACCGCGATCGTGAGGTCCCCCGGGACCGTGACGAGGTTCCAGGGGAACCCGCTCGCATAGACCCCGTGGTACGTCGTGACCAGCGGCACTCTCCCCTTCGCCGCGACATTGCACACCCACGCGGGGATCCTGGCGTGGGCGTGCAATATCTCGGGACGCTCCTCGCGCAACAGCCGCGACAATCTCAGGATCGCGGCGCACAGGCTGAGCGGCGACCTGCTGTCGAGGGGGGCCGGGAAGTGATCGATCCCCGATTTCTCGAGGTCCGCCGTGAGACGGCCGCCCCGGGACACCACGGCCACGTGGTGTCCCCTCCTCGCGAGCTCGCGCGCCAGGGTTATGACGTGGGTCTCGGCGCCGCCCAGGTCGAGGGACATGGCCGCAAGAAGCACGCGCTTCGGTTTCAAGGGTCGTTCACCCTCGGATTCGTGTATTGGGCCGGTTGTCCTACACAGTATACCATCGTGGAAAACGGGGTGTAAAGTTGACGGAACGGCTCGCGAGCAGCAGGAACAATGAGACGTAACGTGGAACCAACGGTTGCCGGCCCTAGTTGGAAATGGCTGGAGCGGGGGCGAAGGGGAGGCCGTGTGGTTGACGAAACGGGTTCGCGTGTCCATACTCGGGGTTGAGTTCGACCCCGTGACCCTCGACGAGGCGGTGCAACGAATAAGCGCCGCCGTGGAGGACCGTAGGGAGGGCCGCGCCCGCGGGGTGCCGCGCGGTCCGGGGGCGAAAATCGTAGTGACGGCGAACCCGGAATTCGTGCAGGCCGCCTCCCGCGACGCCGAGCTGCGGCTGATAGCCGAGCAGGCCGATCTCGTGCTCCCCGACGGAATCGGCATCGTTTGGGCCGGCATGGTACAGGGGACCCCATTTCCCGAGAGAGTGGCCGGCGCGGACCTGATCGAGGCCCTGTTGCGTCACGGTGCCGGACGGGGCTGGCGCTTCTTCCTGCTCGGTGGAAAGCCGGTGGTGAGCGGCGCGGCGCCGCCGAGGATCATGGCGCGGTTTCCCGGCGTGGTAATCGCGGGGGCGACCCACGGGTACTTCGCCCCGGAAGAGGAGCCCGGGGTAATCGAGATGGTGAACGGGGCGGGAGCCGACGTGCTCCTCGTGGGGCTCGGCTCCCCTCGCCAGGAAAGGTGGATGTGGCGGAACAGGGATTCCCTGTCCGCGGCCGTGTGCATAGGCGTCGGGGGAACGATTGACGTGCTTGCCGGGGCCGTGAGGCGCGCCCCGGAGGCATGGAGGCGGTTGGGACTCGAGTGGCTCTACAGGCTGTGCGCGCAGCCGTCCAGGATTCGCCGCGCGTGGAGGCTGCCGGCATTCGCCTTGAGGGTACTTATGGCGAGACTACGGAGGGATGCGGGTGAACGCTGAGCGTCGTGCCGCGGGGCGCGGGGGGACCGGGGTGATTTCCGACCGCCGGGCGGAGTATCTCGAGGAGAAAGCGCGACTGATAAGGCGGCGCGTGATCGAGATGACGGCCGCCGCGGGTTCGGGCCACCCGGGTGGTTCGCTTTCCAGCGCCGACATCATCGCCGCACTGTACTTCCACGTGATGAGGATTGACCCCGGGAACCCGGGCTGGGAAGACAGGGACAGGTTCGTGCTCTCCAAGGGCCACGCGGCGCCCGCCCTGTACGCGGCCCTTGCGGAACGGGGCTTCTTCGACCCTTCTGAGCTCGTGACGTTGAGGCGTACCGGATCCCGGCTTCAGGGGCACCCGGACTGCCGCAAGCTGCCGGGGATCGAGGCCTCGGCCGGTTCCTTGGGCCAGGGCCTGTCGCTCGCCAACGGCATCGCCCTGGCGGGCAGGCTGAGGGGCAAGTCCTACAGGGTGTTCGTGCTGCTGGGCGATGGTGAGTGCCAGGAGGGGCAGGTGTGGGAGGCGGCGATGTCGGCGGCGCACTGGAAATTGGGCAACCTTGCGGCGTTCGTTGACTGCAACGGGCTCCAGATAGACGGGCCCGTCGAGGAGGTAATGTCTCTGAAATCCCCGGCGGAGAAGTTCCGCGCGTTCGGATGGAACGTGTTGGAGATAGACGGTCACGACGCCAGGCAGATCGTCGAGGCGGTCGAGGCGGCGGGGCGGGCGAAGGGTGTACCCACCGTCGCCGTCGCTCACACGGTGAAGGGCCGCGGGGTGTCTTTCATGGAGAACCAGGTGGACTGGCACGGCAAGGCGCCTTCGCCGGAGCAGGCGGAGAGGGCGCTGCGGGAGCTCGGCGAAGGGAGGTCCCTGCGATGACGCACGAACTGAATGCGCGGGGACCCGCGGCCGGGTCTCCGAAGACGGCGACCCGTGAAGCGTACGGGAAGGCGCTGGTGGAGCTCGGCCGCGCGAGGCCGGACGTGGTGGTGCTCGACGCGGACCTGTCCAAGTCCACGATGACGGCCCGGTTCGCCCGCGAATTTCCAGACAGGTTCTACAATGTGGGGATCGCCGAGCAGAACCTCATGGGCACCGCCGCGGGGCTCGCTCTCGGCGGCCTGACGCCTTTCGCCAGTACCTTTGCCGTGTTCGCCGCCGGCAGGGCGTACGACCAGGTGAGGCAGTCCATCGCGTACCCCGGGTTGAACGTCAAGATATGCGCCACCCACGCGGGGATCACGGTGGGCGCGGACGGCGCAACGCACCAGGCGATCGAAGACATCGCCCTGATGCGAGTGCTGCCGAACATGACCGTGATCGTCCCCGCCGACGACGTGGAGACCGAGCAAGCCGTGAAGACGGCCGCTTCCCACGAGGGACCGGTGTACATCAGGTTGGGCAGGCACCCCGTCCCCCGGGTCACGCCGGAGGGCTACGAGTTCGAGGTGGGGAAGGCGACCGTACTCCGCCAAGGTGACGACGTCGCGCTGGTCGCGTGCGGGATCGGGGTGAGCATAGCCCTGTCGGCGGCCGAGATGCTGGCCGCCAGGGGGATCCGGGCCGCCGTGCTCAACGTCTCGACCATTAAGCCGCTCGACGCCCGGACGATCGTCTCCGCCGCGGAGAGGTGCGGCAGGGTCGTTACCATAGAGGAGCACAGTACCATAGGGGGGCTCGGCGGGGCCGTGTGCGAACTGCTCTCCGAAAGGCGGCCCGTGGCGGTGCGTCGCGTGGGGGTACCCGACGTTTTCGGCCAGTCGGGCCCGCCGGACGAGCTCTTGCGATTTTACGGTCTGACCCCCGAGAATGTCGTGAGCGCAGTCGAGGAGATGGAGGGGAGGTGAGAGACCGACTGGATGACTGTGCCTGAACTGGCGCTTTTCGACTTCCGTCTGCAGGTTTCTGCCACATGAGCAGGACACATGTGTCACCCTGTCGAATAGGTCCCATGTCGTGACCGGGCCCCGAACAGGGGGAGTGGTTCCGCGCGGCCGGTGCCCCCGCGCCGGCGCAGGGGGGACGGAAGTTGATACGGCTGAAAAACGTGACGAAGACTTATCCCAACAATGTCGTGGCGCTGTCGAACGTCAGTTTCACGGTGGCGAAGGGAGAGTTCGTATTCGTCGTGGGTCCGAGCGGCGCCGGTAAGACCACTCTCACGAGGCTTCTCTATCGCGAAGAACTCCCCACGTCCGGCTCCGTCGTCGTTGACGGGCAGGACGTGACTGAGCTCAACCCTTGGGAAGTACCCTACCTGCGGCGCACCATCGGCGTGGTTTTCCAGGATTTCAAGCTCCTGCCCGACAGGACCGTGTACGAGAACGTCGCATTCGCCATGGAGGTCACCGGCGCAACGAGGCGGGAGATCCGCCGCAGGGTGCCGTGGGCGATAGAGGCGGTCGGTCTCAAGGGAAAGGAGACGGCTATGCCGGAGGAGCTCTCCGGAGGCGAGCAGCAGAGGACGTCCCTCGCGCGGGCCATCGTCAACAAGCCGTCTCTCCTGATCGCCGACGAACCCACGGGGAACCTGGATCCGACGACCTCTTGGGGCATCGTCAGGCTCATGGAGGAGATCAACAGGTGGGGAACCACCGTCGTGATGGCGACACACGCCCAGGCAATCGTCAATTCGATGCAAAAACGAGTGATCGCCCTGTCGGAGGGCAGGGTGGTCAGGGACGAGGAGAGAGGGGTCTACGCGCATGAGGCCCGGTACCTTGGGATACGCCGTGCGTGAGGCCCTCCGCAGCATCCGGCGGAACTCCTTGATGGGAATCGCGTCTATCAGCACTGTCGGATTGTGCCTGGTGTGCCTCGCGGCGTTCTACCTTGTGTCCGCGAACATTCGGCATGTCGCGACAATCCTGGAATCGCAGGTCGAGATAAGGGTGTTCCTCGTCGAGGGGCTGGAGTCGAAGAGGGTCGAAGACATCAGGGAGACGATCGCCGGGTACAAAGATGTCCTCTCGGTAAGGTACGTGAGCAAGGACGACGCCCTCAGGCGTCTGAGGCAACAGCTCGGCCAGTACAGTGACCTGCTCGCGGACATCGAGGAGGCGAACCCGCTCCCCGCGTCCTTCGAGGTGAGCATGAAGTCACCCGAGAAGGTGGGCGACGTGGCCGAGGACATAGCCCGTCTCAGCGGCGTGGAGAGCGTGTCGTACAAGCGCGAGCTCGTGTACAGGTTGCTGCTTGTGACCAGGGTGTTCAGGGTGACGGGCACGTTCCTGGTCGCGGCCCTGGCCGTCGCCACGGTGGTGCTCGTCTCGAACACCATCCGGCTGACCCTGTTCGCTCGCAGGCATGAGATAGCCATAATGAAGCTCGTCGGGGCCACGGACTCCTTCATAAGGGCGCCATTCGTTCTGGAGGGGCTGATCCTCGGGTTCGTGGGCGCGGGGCTCGCCAGCCTGGTGACGCGGGCGGCATACTCGTGGGTCACAGTGAATGTCCCGAAGGCGGTGCCGTTCCTGCCGGTCTTGCCCGGCAGTCCGTTACTCGACAGGCTGACCGCGATCTTGCTGCTTTCCGGCACCGCGATGGGCGCGTTTGGAAGCGCCCTGTCACTGCGCAGGTACACGCAAGTCTGACCATCTCGTTGCGAGGGGGACGCCTTGTCTAAGGATTCACCGCAGAATCGTGAGGCACCGCTCCGGGGGCGCACCCCGGCAGGCCGCGCGTTCCGAACAGTCGCGTGCGTGGTACTGTGTTGCATGCTCCTGGCCGGGTTCCCATGGCCGGGGGCCCCGTCGGCCTCTGCCGGGGAGCTGGAAGACAAGCGCAGGGAGCTCGACCGCGTCAACAAGGAAATCGAGAAATACAAGCTGGCGATATCGAAGACGCAGGGCCAGGAGAAGAGCCTGCTGGCGGAGCTCAGGAAGTTGGAATTGCAGCTCGAGCAGGCGCAGAACGACCTCAGGTACTTGGAAGCAAGGCTCCAGGCGACCCAGCGGAGCATCGAGGAGACGGAAAAGAGCATAAAGGAAACGGAGGACGCGCTGACTAGGAGAAAGGAACTCCTGGCCGGTCGGGCCAGGTGGCTGTACAAGGTGGGCCCGATGGGTTACCTCGAAGTGATTCTCGGCGCCGCCAGCGTGCAGGATTTCCTCGGCCGGCTTGAGATCGTCAGGGCCATAATGAGCCGGGACGTGGCACTCGCCGCAGGCCTCAAGGCGGACCGGGAGGACCTGGAAGAGGAGAGGGCGACCCTTGAGGAGAGGAGGGCCCAGCTGGCGTCTCTGAAGAGCCAGACGGCCCTGAAGAAGGAACAGGTCACGTCGAGGGCTGCCGAGAGAGAGATGTTCCTGGCCAAGGTGAAGAAGGAACGAAGCGAGTACGAGAAGGCCCTCGACGAACTCGAAGAGCTCTCGGAACGACTGGTCGAGATCATCAAGGACCTCCAAGCAAAGCAGGCATACAGGCCCGGCGGCCCGGTGAACATGGTGTGGCCCGCCAAGGGCGGCGTCACATCGGGATTCGGGATGAGGCGCCATCCCATCCTGCGCACGTTCAGGATGCACTCGGGGGTGGACATCGCCGCGCCGCGGGGGGCCGCCGTCGCGGCGGCCGAGGCCGGGATCGTCCTGCACTCCGGAGTGCTGGGCGGATACGGGAAGACGGTCATTATTGACCACGGCGGCGGCGTCTCGACCCTGTACGCGCATTGCGACACGCTGTACGTCGGTGAGGGTCAAACCGTCACCCGCGGACAGACCATCGCTCGCGTCGGGAGCACCGGGCTGAGTACGGGCCCCCACCTTCACTTTGAAGTACGAGTGAATGGAGCTCCAAAGGACCCGCTTGCGTGGGTCAAGTGACTGAGTCGGGACGATGTGCTAAACTGGTGATGACGGGACCGAAAAACCGCCAGTGACGCTTGGCGGTTTTTGGCTACGGGCGCGGGTGTGGGCCCGGGGGGTGTGGCTGATGTCTGGAAGGATGAGGAACGTCGCCGGGGCACTGCTGGTGACGGCCATGCTTGTCGCGGCGGGCTTTGCGGCCGTGGGGGCGGTCCCGTTTCGCACGGCCGCCGGAGCACAGCCCGAAGGTTGGGATAAGCTGCAGGCCGTGATCGAGATAATCCGGAACAGGTTCGTTGACCCGGTTGACGTCAACAAGATATTGGAGGGAGCCATTTCCGGGGCGGTCCGCTCCCTCGGGGACCCCTATTCCGACTACGTAGGACCGGAAGAATGGGAAGACTTCATGATCAGGGCCCGCGGGAACTACTCCGGGGTGGGCCTGACTATCGGCGTGAGGGACAAGTTCATCACTGTGATCGCTCCCGTCAAGGGATCGCCGGCCGACCGGGCGGGTATCAAGTCGGGCGACCGCATAGTGAAGGTGAACGGCGTCGAGCTGATAGATGTGTCGTCGGACAAGGCCGCGGAGATGATCCGGGGGCCGGTGGGAACGCAGGTCATCCTGACCGTGTTTCCGGCCGAGGGAGGCGCGCTGCGAGACTACGTCCTCACCCGCG
>JANLGA010000018.1:0-9903 GCA_024653225.1 Bacillota bacterium
GAAACCTGAAACCTGGAACCGATCCTGGGGGAGGCGAAATGGTAACTGTTGAAATCCCAGCCGATATGGAACTGGTCTACAAGCGACCGCAGAGCCTGACCGAGACGCACACCCACTACTGCCCCGGCTGCACCCACGGCATCATCCACCGGCTGGTTGGAGAGGTGATTGACGAGCTTGGGGTCAAGGAGAAGACGATAGCGGTCTTCCCGGTGGGGTGCGCCGCCTGGTCGTTCGATTACTTCAACGTGGATTCGTACCAGGCGCTTCACGGAAGGGCCCCGGCAGTGGCGACCGGTGTCAAGCGCGTCCATCCGGACAAGGTGGTCTTCACCTACCAGGGTGACGGTGACCTCGCAGGGATAGGGGCCGGGGAGATAGTGAACGCCGCCGCCCGCGGCGAGAGGATCACGACGGTGTTCGTCAACAACGCCATATACGGGGCGACCGGAGGGCAAATGGCGCCGACCACCCTCGTGGGCCAGAAGACGACCACCACCCCGCTGGGAAGGGACCCGGCGAGACACGGCTACCCGACGAATATCGTCGAGTTGCTCTCGACGCAGCAGGGGGTCGTGTACGCTGCGCGCGTGTGCGTCATGAGCCCCGCCAACGTGGTCAAGGCGAAACAGGCCATAAAGAAGGCCTTCGAGTACCAGTTGAAGGGGTTGGGCTTCTCGATAGTCGAGGTCCTCTCGGCCTGCGTGACGAACTGGGGAGTGAGTCCGGTCGAGGCGCTGACCTGGGTCAAGGAGAAGATGATTCCGTACTATCCTCTCGGGGTGTTCAAGGACGTCGGAGAGGGGGCGCAGGGCGGTGCGTGAGGAGGTAATAATCGCGGGGTTCGGAGGGCAAGGCGTGATGCTGGCCGGACAGGTGCTCGCATACGCGGGGATGCTGGAGGGCAAGCACGTGACGTGGCTGCCCTCGTACGGCCCGGAGGTGCGAGGGGGCACTGCGAACTGCACGGTCGTCATATCGGACCGGCGGATCGGCTCGGTGATCACCCCCAGCCCGCATTCCGTGATCGTGATGAACAGGCCCTCTCTTGACCGGTTTGAACCCGTCGTCAAGCCGGGGGGACTCCTGATCGTGAACAGTTCCATAATAGACAGGAAGCCGTCGCGCGGCGACATAGCCGTGTGGGAGCTGCCGGTCGCGGAGGTCGCGGAGCAACTCGGGGATGCCCGGGTGGCAAACATGGTCGTCCTAGGGGCCTACGTCGCCCGGACCAAGGTAGTCGGGATGGAGCGCCTCCTCGAATCGCTAGACGCGACGGTGCCGGGCCACCGCAGGGAGCTGATCGAGTTGGACCGCAGGGCCATAATGGCCGGAAGGGACATGTGCGCCTAGGGGGACGGAAACCGGGCCCGCCGCGGCCGATTCGCCGCCCGGTGGGCCCGGAAACCCGGCACTCAGGCGCGTGAGTCCAGTTTGAGCAGGCAGTCGTCGAAGTAGGCGAGTCGCTCCGGGCGGGCCCCGTAGTACTCCGAGAACAGCCTGGCGACCCGGATGATCTCCCGCCCCATTGACGGCGTCAGTATGAAGCGGTCGGAATGACCGGACGCGCCCACCGTGGCGAACGGCTCATCGAAGAAGTTGAAGACTGGCGACGCTATGCAGTATATGCCGAGGCAGTATTCCTCGTTGTTGAACGAGAAACCGCGTTCCCTGGTCGTCCGGAGGTCGTTCATCAAAGCATCCTTGTTCACTAGGGTATGCTCCGTGTTCGGCGTGAGTTCGACCGAGTCGAGGTAGCGGCGGAGTGCGGCCGCGTCCATGTGCGCGAGCACGGCTTTTCCGAGCGCCGTGCAGTACAGGGGCAGCCGTGCCCCCATCCTGAAGACTGTCTGTATGATTCCCTGCGAGTTGACGGTGGCCACTATCACTACTTCGTTCCCGTCTATTATGGCCATGTTGGTTGACTGCCCTGTGGATGCCGACAGCTCCTCGAGAGGCGGATACACTCGCTTGAAGTCAATACCCTGGGAAAGCAGCAGCGTGCTGCCGATCTCGAACATCTTCCACGAGAGCCGGAATCTGCCGGTCGGTTCCTGGCGTACGGCGCCCACCTTGACCAGGCTCGAGAGAAACCTGTACGCCGTGCTCTTGTCCAGTTCGGTCAGCCTCGCCACGCCGACGATGTCGAGCCCGTCGGGGTGTTCGGCCAAGGCGTTCAACACGCTCATCGTTCGCTTGACGGAACGGTAGGCTTCTCTCAAGTGGATACCTCCCCGGGGCGGGGTGCCTTGTATGAATATAACACCCGGACCGACGGAGCCGCAAGATGGCGGCGACGGGGCGCGCCGACCGGGACGCGGGGCTCCCATGTTTACCGTGAAGGCACTCTATGGTAATATGGAGTCGGAATGTGCAACGGCCGGTGCACAGACTGCAACCCGCGATTGGGAGGCGGGACCGGGAGGTGAGACATGACCCATCGGGGCCGTTCCGTGGCTTTGCTCTTCTCTGTATACCGAATGGAGGGAGGAACGGACAGTGACGGCTCTATTGTTCGGCCTTGTACCCGTAGTGTTATACCTGGTGGCCTACGGCACCTACGGACGGTGGATAGAGAAGCATGTCGGCGCGGATCCGGAGAGGAAAACTCCTGCTCAAACGGTTAATGACGGAAGAGACTATGTCCCTACTCACAAGCTGATACTCTTCGGACATCACTTCGCATCTATCTGCGGGGGCACGGGCGTCATAGGACCCATAACGGCGGCCGTGTACGGGTGGCTTCCTGCGGCGCTCTGGATACTGTTCGGCAACCTCTTCATAGGTGCGGCGTACGACTACATGTCCCTGATGGCGTCCGTGAGGTTCGGCGGGAAGAGCGTCGGTGTCCTGATAAAGCACTACCTCGGCCGAGTCGGCTACAAGCTGTTCTTGTTATTCGTCCTGGTGACGATGGTTCTCATCGTGGCGGTGTTCGCGCTCAACATAGGGGGCACGTTTGCGGCGAACCCGTCGGTGGCGAGCACCTCCATGATGTTCATGGTCATCGCAGTCGCTTTCGGATGGGCGGTCTACCGCGCGCGGGTCCCGCTCGGGACGGCCACGGTCCTCGGCCTCGTCGGGATAGCATTGGCCCTCTGGTTGGGCTTCCTCGCGCCGGTGAAGATCGCCGCGTCCTCCTGGGTCTGGATCCTCCTCGCTTACTGCTTCCTCGCGTCGGTGGCGCCGGTGTGGGTCCTGCTCCAGCCGCGCGACTACCTCAATGCCTACTTATTGATTGCCGTCACCTTCCTGGGGGTTGTCGGTCTCCTGGTCTCGGCTCCCAACCTGGCGTATCCGGCCTTCACCCAGGCTGTGGCGCCGAACCTGGGGCCGCTCTTCCCGATGGTACTCATAACGATCAGCTGCGGCGCGGTGTCGGGCAGCCACGCGATCATCGCCTCGGGGACGACATCCAAGCAGCTGGCGAACGAGAAGGACGCCAAGATGATCGCGTTCGGCGGCATGCTGCTTGAGGGCGTCGTGGCGTTCCTCGCGATCGCGACGGTGGCGAAGCTGAGCGGAGCGGAGTACGCGACGAGGCTGAAGAACCTCGGCGGCCCGGTGGGCGTGTTCGGACTCGGCGTCGGAGAATTCATGTCCAGGTTCGGGATTCCTGTGCAGCTCGGGGCGTCGTTCTCGACCCTGTGCCTGTCCGCGTTCATGCTCACCTCGATGGATACGATAGCCAGGCTGGGCAGGTACTGTATAGAGGAACTGCTGGGAGAGGAGATCGCCGCCTTCAAGAATCGCAACGTGGCGACGCTCGCCGTGCTCTTCCTCTCGGCGGTGTTGATCGTGTCGGGCACTTCGACCGCGATCTGGCCGGTGTTCGGCACCGCCAACCAGCTGCTGACGGCGCTCGTGCTCATAGGGCTCGCCCTGTGGCTGTCGCACATGGGCAAGAATCCGATGCCCGCCGTCGTGCCGATGGTCTTCATGTTCGTCGTGGAGTTCTGCGCGCTGGGCATCCTCATGAAGAACAATCTCTTCTCGGCCAAGCCGAACTACGTGCTCGGAACGACGTCCGTCCTGCTGACGCTGCTGGCCGTGTACTTGGCAAGCATCGGAGCTCGGGCGCTGAGTGCAAAGAAGGACATGACGCAGTCACTCTGACCCCCAAAAACTCGAGCGGAGATGTTCCAGCCCGGGCGCGCTGGAACCGGGAGCGGCGGGGCCGAAAAGAGGCGGCTCCCGCCGCTCTTCCGATCGGGCCCGACCGCGCCGGTGCGCGGGGTCGCTGGGGATTACGGGACTCCGTCCGGTGCGGGCACGGCCTCGATGAACAGGAATAGGGGTATCTCCTTTCTCGCCCTGTTCTCCGCGGCGGCCCACGGTCCCGCCTTGCTGGTGCGGTGCGATATCCACTCCTCGAGCCTGCTCACCAGGAACCGGCTCTTGAACAGGCTCTTGAAATAGGACTGGAGCGGACGGTGGAAGGTCAGCGTGTAGTCCGCCGGCGACGCGCCGGGATGCATGAATATCTTGACCCTCGATTCCGAGAGGTACCTGTCCACGCGGCGGTATTGTATCCTTTCATCGTCGTCCCTCTCCCAGCTGCTGTCGCCGGGCACCCTGAAAGCCGGGTGATTTACGACGAGGAACATGCGTCCGGAGGGCTTCAGTACGCGCCTGCATTCCCCGAAGGTTCCGTTCAAGTCCTCGATGTTCTGCAGTGCGAGGACGATCGCTATCTTGTCCACACTGGCGTTGCCCAGGAACGGCATGTCGTGAGAGGGCGCCCTCCTATAGCGGATTGACCTGGGGGACTTCTCTCGGGCGACGGCGAGGAGATCCGCCGCGACGTCGGTGCCGATCACCTTCGCCCCGAGCTTGTGGAACTCGCGCGAGAAGAAACCCGACCCGCAGGCGACGTCGAGGACGGTTTCTCCGGGCCTGATGTCCATCAGCCTCAACAGGTTCGGGAGGATGACTTCTTTCTGGTACGATCCCTCGCGTTCCACAACGCCGTCGTACCACCCGGCACGACCGCCCCAGGAGGTGTCCCGTTTCGGCACGTGACTGCGCACCTCCTCACGATTCTCATACTAGCCCATGCGCCGGCTCCGCGCAAAGGTGTGGCAGGCTTGACACCCGGGGCTGCGCGGCTTAGTCTAGGAATGGGGCCGTCTCTGGGTAAATCTGGATGACGCACCGGGGGAACCAGCGCGGCTTTCCGGGAGGGACAGTGAGCAACCGGGTGGCGGGGCAAGACGGTCACGGCAACGGGATCACCAGCAGGCGAATGGACTTCCTGAGGACGCTCAGCGAGATGTACGATGCTGCGGGAGGACAACCGGTTGGGTATGCCGCGGTGGCCCGGTCGCTCGGGGTGAGCCGGTGGACGGCGTACGACATGTTGCGGCAACTCGTGAGGGACGGTTACGCATCAGCTACCTATTACGTCCCGAGGGGAGAGGCCGGCGTCGGCAGGTCGCAGGTGCTGTTTCAACCCACGACCCTCGCCGAGAGCACGTTGAGGCGTACCGGGACTTTCCCCGGCGATCGCCGGGCCTTGCAGGAGCACCTGCTTGCCGCCGTGCGAAGGGCTAGGGCGGCCCGCGGCACGGAATTGGAGGGAATGTTGGGGGAAGTATCCCGGTCCAGGGGTCCCCTCGAATTCTGCGGCAAGCTCGTAGTGGCGCTGGTTATCTACCTCGAGACCCACGCGGCTTCGGAGCTCGATTCGGTCAGGACTGTCGTGAGGTTGTCGAGGAGCCTCGCCACCGGGGCGCCGGTTTTCGTCGGCCTCGCAGCCCGCACGCTGCTTGACAAGTCGGACCCGGTCTCCGGGCGGTTGTGGCAGCTCATCGCCAGATTCCACGACACTTATCGGGAGATCGACTGCGCGGGACAACAGGCGCTGTCAGTCGTGTTGGATGACGCGCTGAAGGCGACCTGAGAACGAAGGATGCCGTCGGGTCCCGTTTCTTCGTGTCGAATTCTTGGGTATTTTGGGTTATTCGGGGATGTTGGGAGCAACGGCGCAGCCGGTTGGCGACAGGTCCGAATGATTGGGGGCGAGCGCGTATGGATTGCGGGAGGGCCAGAGAGTACGCGAGCCGGGTAGCCCTGAGACAAGCCCTGCGCTACCTCGGCAAGGACCCGGAGCGGAAGCTGGGCGTGCTGTTGGACTGGGCGGAACGGCTGGCGGTCGATCCGAGGCACAAGGAGGAGGTCAGGTGCGCGAAGGCGTTGCTCGGAGACCCCGGCAACAACTGGCGCAGCCTGGCGGTCAACCTGTTGACCAACACCCACCCCAACGTGCGGGAGAGGTTGGGCGTCAACTTCTTCCTGAATGCGGGGCTCATCGGCATTCCCGCCCAGTACGCCGCCGCGCGGAGGCTGGGGGTGTCCGTCCCGTTCGCACTTCTCATCGACCCCACCGAAAGATGCAACCTGCGGTGCGTCGGCTGTTGGGCCGGGGAGTACGAGGGCCTGAGGGACCTGGACCTCGATCTGATGGACAGAGTGGTCGGGGAGGCCGAGGACCTCGGGATCCACTTCTTCGTAGTGTCGGGAGGGGAGCCGTTGATCCGCGCGGACGACCTCTTCACGCTGGCTCGCAAGCACAGGGAGAGCGTGTTCCACGTCTTCACCAACGGGACGCTGATTGACCGGGAAACGGCCGGGCGAGTCATCTCTCTCGGGAACGTGACGTTGGCGATAAGCCTAGAAGGGTTCAAGGAATCCACTGACGCTCGGAGGGGGCCGGGCACATTCGACATGGTCGTGAACGCCATGGACGCCCTCCGAAACGAGGGAGCGGTGTTCGGATTCTCGGTGACATATCACAGGTACAATACGGCCGAGGTCGGCGGCGACGAGTTCGTCGACTTCCTGGTATCGAGCGGGTGCTCCTTCGGATGGTATTTCACCTACGTCCCGGTGGGCACCGACGCCGACCCGGGCTTCATGGCATCCCCCGAACAGCGGGCCTTCATGTTCCACCAGGTGCGCAGGTTCAGGAAGACCAAGCCGATCTTCATCGCCGATTTCTGGAATGACGGCGAGTTCTCCGGGGGGTGCATCGCCGGGGGGAGAAGGTACCTCCACATCAACGCGGCCGGCGAGGTCGAGCCCTGCGCCTTCATCCACTACAGCACGTGCAACATCAGGGACGTCAGCCTCGTGGACGCGCTCAGGTCCCCGCTAATGCGCGCATACCAGAAGCACCAGCCGTTCAACCACAACATGCTCAGGCCGTGTCCGCTGATTGATAACCCGGAGATGCTCGAGAAGATCGTGCGGGAGTCGGGCGCGAGGCCCACCCAGAAGAACGCAGGGGATGTCCGCTCGCTTTGCCTCCCGCTCAGGCAGTACGCCGCCGACTGGGGGCGGATATCGGCCGAGCTGTGGGAGCGCTCGCGCGCGGGAGCGGAAGATGCGGCCCGGGCATTAGGGCGTTGAGGACGGACACGACCGGTGCGGGAGGGGCGCCGCGTGTCGAACATTGGCGAAGGCTTTATGGGAGCGATTGGCAGGAGACCGACGCATACCGTAGAAATAGTGGCAGCACCCGGAGAGGGGCTACGTCGCGAGGGGGGAGCTCGGTGGTCCGGCAACACCAGGGGGACGTGTCGGCTGCGCTCCGCGTGCGCCGGGCCTGCCATGGCATCGAAGCGGCCGGAGTGACCAGGGAGCGGATTCGAGAACTCCTTTCGGCTGTGGACGGGTTCTTGACTGAGATCGCGCCTTCATTCGCGAAACAGAAATCCGGGGGTGCCGCGTCCACCGGGCCCCCCGACACTTGTAGGGAGTAGTACGACTGACGAAAACGCTACTGGCGGATTTGCGGGCGAAGAAGGTCTAACGCCCCGAGGACGATGTGCGCCAGGCCGAATCCCAGCACGCCCGCTCCGAAGTTGGCCGGCAACAGGGAATAGCCGACGGCCGACACCGCTGCGCCCACCGCAATGACCGTCCAGCTGATCGTAGTTGACTTCATGCCGTGCACCTCCCACGTTAGCGTGTTCAGAGGACCGCCGCGCAATTCACTTTCGGGCCGCCGGCGGGCGACGTTGCGAAACCGCGCGCGATCCCCATTACGTGAGGTGGCAGGCGACGAGGTGACCGCCGCCCCTGTCTCCGAGGGCGGGCTCTTCTTCCCTGCAAATCCGGGTCGCGTAGTCGCACCTGGAGTGGAACCTGCAACCCGGCGGAGGGTTTATGGGGCTGGGGACGTCCCCTTCGAGGATCTTTCTCTCGCGGCGGTCTGCAGGGTCCTCGACGGGGACCGCGGCGAGGAGCGCACGGGTATACGGATGCAGGGGCTGCTGAAAAAGTTCCCTCTTCGGTGCGCACTCCACGAGCTTTCCCACGTACATGACGCCGACCCTGTCCGACAGGTACCTTATCACGCTCATGTCGTGCGATATGAACAGGTACGTGAGGTCGAACTTCTCCTGCAGTTCCCGCAGTAAGTTGAGGATCTGGGCCGTGACGGAAACGTCCACCGCCGAGATCGGTTCGTCCGCCACTATGAACTCGGGATTCAAGGACAACGCTCTCGCTATGCCGACGCACTGTTTCTGCCCGCTCGACAGGATGTGGGGGTACTCGGGGGCGTGCCTCCGCTCGAGGCCGACGGTCGCGAGAAGTTCCGACACCCTATCCCGGAGTTCCTTGCCCGAGGCCAGGCGGTGCACCAGTAGGGGTTCAGCCACGATCTCGAAGACCGTCCTTCGGGGGTCGAACGAGCTGAACGCGTCCTGGAATATCAGTTGCATCTTGCGCCTCATCCTGCGCACCTCGCCCGCCGCGAGGCCGAAGACGTCGGCCCCGTCGTAGTACACCCGTCCCGCCGTGGGTTCGATGAGCCTCAGGACCAACCTTCCGGTCGTGGTCTTTCCGCAGCCGCTTTCCCCGACGAGCCCGAATACTTCCCCCTTCCTTATCGAGAAACTGACGTCGTCCACCGCGTGCACGTACTGCCTGCGTCGGGCCGACAAACCGCCTCCCGACTGGAAATACTTCACGAGCCTATCCACGACGATGAGATCTCCCACGGGTCATCCCTCCTCAATGCCTGCTCCGGTGCAGCGGGTCCATCTCCGTGCGGACCCAATTCCCGACCAGATTGAGGCAGAGGATCGTCAGGGCTATCGCGACGCCGGGAAAAGTCACCAGCCACCAGGCCTGCGTTATGTACACCCTGCCCTCGCCGATCATCAACCCCCAGGAAGACTGCGGCGGTTGTATGCCGTAACCGAGGAAACTCATGGTCGCTTCCGCCCCGATGATACGGGCTACTTCGAGCACGTACGTGGTAATCAGAGGGGACAGGATGTTCGGGAAGATGTGGCCGAAGAGGGTTTGCGCGGTCGAACACCCGACGGCCCGCGCGGCCTCTACCATCGTGGTCTCTCTCATGGAGAGTACCTGGCTCCTCGCCATCCTGGCGTGAACCATCCACCCGTTGAAGGTGAGGGCGGCGATGAGGTTCCATTCCCCGGGGCCCAACACCATCACGAACGTGAGCGCCACCAGCAGGCCGGGGAACGACGACTGGATGTCCACGATCCTCATGATCAGCGTGTCGGCCCACTTGCCCAGATACCCCGATATGAGCCCGAGCACGGTGCCGAACGCTCCGGATATCATGACGCACACGAATCCGACTGTCAGGGAGACCCGACCGCCCCATATGATCCTGCTCAGCACGTCGCGGCCCTGCTGGTCGGTACCGAGGAGGTACTCGGGGTCTCCGCCCGCGACCCAGCACGGCGGCTTCAGCCGATTGGCGATCGCTCCCCTGGTCGGATCGTGCGGCGACACCAGCGGGGCCGCGACCGCAGACGACACGACCATGAGCACGAAGATCAACGCGGCCAGCGCCACCTTGTCTTTCCACAGGCGTCGGAGCGGCGGATTCATGGGCAGACCTCCAATCTCCGGCCGGCC
>JANLGA010000018.1:9913-18078 GCA_024653225.1 Bacillota bacterium
TAGGGCGTACGACAGATCGGTAAGCAGATTGATCATAGTGACGATGATGGCGACGACGAACACGCACGCTTGGAGGAGGGGGAAGTCCTGGTGCTGGATGGTGTCGAGAATCAGGGTCCCGAACCCCGGCCAGGCGAAGACGTGTTCGACGGGCGAGCTGATACCCGCCAGCATCCTCCCGAGGTCCACGCCGATGGTCGTGAGCACCGCCGGTGCGGCGTTCTTCAGTGCGTGCTTGAAGATGACCGTCTTCTCGTCGAGACCCTTCGCCCTGGCCGTCGTCACGTACTGCCGGCTGAGCTGGTCGAGCATTGAAAACCTCATTACCTGGGCTATCCGACCGGCCGGCACGATGGAAAGGGCCAGGACGGGCAGCACGAGGTGCCGCAGTGTCCCGTAGCCGGACGTGTAGAACCAGCCCAGTCTCACGGCGAAGACGGTGACGAGCATGAGGCCGACCCAGAACGTCGGCAGGCATATCCCGGTCAGAGCGCCGGCGGTCAGTATCCGGTCGAGGGTGGATCCGGGGCGGTACGCCGCGAGGATGCCGAGGGGGATCGAGATTGACGCCGCCACCAGGAAAGCGAGCATGACGAGTTGGAAGGTCGCCGGCATCCTCTCGAGGACGATGCGGAGTGCCGGCTCCTTCTGCCACCACGAGAGGCCGAAGTCGAGCCTGAGAAGCCCCCTGGTGAAATCCCCGAGCTGCACCCAGAGGGGCCTGTCCAGTCCGAGTTGATGCTCGAGCTGCTCTCTCTCCTCGTCCGTCGCCTGGAGCGGCAGCATTATGTCCACGGGGCTGCCGACCAGGTGCGTGATGACGAACACCAGCAGCGACACCCCTAGCACCACGAGGAAGCAGTATCCGAGGCGGAAAGCGACGTACCTCGCCATCTCAAGTCCTCCCCCGCGGGGGGAGCACCGGCTCCCCCCGCAAGTGCGCTGTCGCTACTGGACGATCCTCATCTCGAGGAGCAACCTCTTCTCGTCTTGCCTCGGTTTCCAGTCGAGATCCTTGCTCAGGCCGTAAATGTCCTTCAGGTTGAGCAGGAAGATGAACGCCGGGTCATCGTATATCGCCCGGCCGATCTCTTCGTACATCCGCTGGCGCTTGGCGGGGTCCATCTCGTTCCGCGCGGAGTCTATCGCCTGGTCGAGCGAGTCCCCGTAAGACGACATGGGCCCCTTGCTGTGCACGAGGGACGAGAACGTCCGGTCGGCGTCGAACATGTCGTTCGAGTGGAAGCTCAGGATCATGTCCGGGGCCAGGTTCCTGTCGAAGAGGATCTTCAGCCAGCCGCTCCAGTCGTAGTACTTGAGCTCGACATTGAATCCGACGTCCCTGAGCATCATGGATACCGCCTCGGCGAGTTCGCCGTCTTTCAGCCACCTGCCGCGCTCGGCGACAAGCTGGACTTTCTCTCCCTTGTAGCCGGCTTGCTGGATGAGATCCTTGGCCTTCGCCGGATCGTACGGGTAGGGCTTCAGCGAGGGGTTGAATCCGACGTACCCGGGCTTGAACAACTGCCCCTGCGCCACCACCGCGTAGCCGCCGTACAGGCTCGTCGCCAGGGCTTCCTTGTCTATCGCGTAGTTTGCCGCCTGCCTGAGGAGCTTGTTCTTCATGACCCCCTTGAACTGGTTGAGTCGTACGAACGGGAATTCCAGGCCCTCCACGGACTCGACCTTGGGCACGTCCTTGACGTATTCCGGCAACATGTTGACCGCCAGGTCTATCTCGTTCGCCTTCAGCGCCGACAGCCTGGTGGAACCCTCCTCGATGAACCGGTAGGTGGCCCTCCTGATGGTCGGCTTGGTCCCCCAGTAGTCATCGAAGGCTTCCACCGTGATATTGACCCCCCGCGACCACCCGGTGACCCTGTAAGGACCCGTTCCGATCGGCTTCGTTCCCACCGCGTCGCCCGACGCCTCGACGTGCTTCTTGTTCACGATCTTGAGGCCGGTGATTCGGACGGGCAGCACCGGGTCGGGGCCGTTCGTCAGTACGTGCACCGTGCTCTCATCTATCTTCCTGGCGCCCGTGATAGTGCGGAAATTGCCGGCTATTTGGGACTTGAAAGCGGGGTCTATTATCCTGTTGACGCTGAATACGATGTCGTCCGCCGTGAGAGGCTCGCCGTTCTGGAATTTCACGCCGCTCCTGATCTTGAACTCCCAGGTGGTGTCGTCGAGCGCCCTGTAACTATCCGCGAGACACGGTTTGGGCTTGAGCGTCCTTCCGTCCATCTCGAGGAGTCCCTCGAACACGTTCTCCGTCACGGTGCGCATGTTTCCGTCATCGGGGAACTGCGGGTCGAGCGTCGTGGGCTCGCCCTGGAGCGCGATAACGATCGAATCCTTGATTTTCGGTGGTTGCACCGGCTGCGGTTGAGCCGGCTGCTGGACCTCGGGTTTCTTCTCAGCCGGCCGGGCGCAACCGGCCCCCGACGCCGCCAGCGCGACCGCCAGCAAAACGGCCACGGACCTGAGGAATCCCTTCACTGACGTCGCCCTCCCTCCAGAGTCATCCAACACCTCACCCACCTGGCGTCGCCCACGCGGGCGTATCCCGGTTCTTCACGCCTGCACCTCTCGTCGGCGTACTCGCACCTCGGGTTGAAACGGCATCCCTCCGGCAGCCGGGCGGGGTTCGGCGGCGCCCCCGGGATTACGTCCAGGCGTCTCCTCTCTTCCCTCATGTTGACTATGGATTTCACGAGCCCGCGGGTATATGGATGCAGGGGGTCGCGAAAGATGTCGTGCACCGGCGCCGTTTCGACTATCCGGCCGGCGTACATCACGGAGACGCGGTCGGCCATCTCGGCTACTATCCCGAGCGAATGCGTGATTAGTAACGTGGTCGTGCCCACCTCGTGCCGCAGTTCCTTCATCAGGTGCAGTATCTGGGCTTGTATCGTCACATCCAGCGAAGCGGTAGGCTCATCCGCGATCAGGAGCTTCGGCCGGCACGATAGGCCCACGGCTATCATGACCCGCTGTTTCATTCCGCCCGACAGCTGATGGGGATACTCTCGGACCCGCTTCTCGGGGTTCTGGATCTTGACCAGGTTCAACATTTCTATTGCCTTCTCCAGGGCCGCCCTCCCCCGAAGCCCCTGGTGCAAGCGGATGGCTTCCATGATCTGCTCGCCGACCGTGATCGTCGGATTGAGTGACGAGGCGGGTTCCTGGAATATCATGGCTATGTCCCTGCCGCGCTTCTCTCTCACCTTGCCGAGGGGCATCTTGAGTAAGTCCTCGCCGCGAAAGTCGATCTCGCCCGAGACGATCCTGCCCGGGGGCACGGGGACCAGCTTCATTATTGAGAGTGCGGTGACGGTCTTTCCCGAACCCGACTCGCCCACGAGCGCCATCGTTTCGCCCGCGCGAACGCTGAGATCGACGCCGTCCACGGCCCTCACGAGACCTCGGTCGGTACTGAAATGCACCCTCAGGTCTCGAATTGACAGGACGGCGTCTCCTTCCCTTTCCATGCGGTCGCCCCCCGAGCGCCTCGTCCGCCGGCGTTCGAGCGACAAGGGACCCCCGACACGTTGAGGGTCCCGCTCAGACCCGCGGCTCCCGTTGTTTACTTATTCACCAAGCCGTCCGGCAAGAACGTCGCGCGGACGGCAGCCATCGAATTGCCTGTCGCTTCCCGGCACCGACCCCCCGTTGCGCGGGCCCGGTCGGCGACCTGCAGGAACCCCGGGGTGCGAATTGAATACCTACGGCGGCGCAGTGTGTGCGGGCGGAGGGCTCGCCTCCGCCGGTGGCGAGTACCCCGTGCGCCGAGCGGAATATACTTCGAACGGGGCTCGAAAGCCGCACCGAAGACTGCGGCCGGTCGTCCGTCCGGGAGGTGATCACAATGGGCGTTCGCTGTGTTCTCCTGTGCGGGCGTTCCGGATCGGGGAAGACCCACCTGATCGAGAGGCTCGTGCGCGAGTTCGGGTCCCGCGGGCTGCGGGTCGGGGTGCTCAAGCACGCCTTTCACGAGTTCGAGGCCGATCGCGAGGGCAAGGACACCTGGAGGTTCGCCCGCGCCGGCGCGCGGCAGGTCGGAATCGCCTCGGGCTCACTTTTCTGGACCTATCGGTCTTTCCCCGAGCCCCCGCCACTCGAGGCGCTGGTTCGCTACTACGACGGCGTGGACATCCTGCTCGTGGAAGGGTACAAGCGGAGCCCTCACCCGAAGATCGAAGTCACGAATGGCTCGTCGGCGGCGGATCTCGAGTGCCTCGGGGATGCCCGCCTCCTCGCCGTCGCGGGGGTGAAGCGGGTGGATTGCGGCGTCCCGTTCTTCGACCGCGACGACGAGCGCGGGATCGCCGATTTCATCCTGGATACAGTGCCGGAAAGAGTTTCGACAGATGGCGGTGAGGCGCCGGCGAAGTGAACGATCCTGAGCGAATCATCAGGGGGGAGTGCGCGTTGTCCAAACTTGACTTCATCGAGAGCGAGTTGGCTTCCCTCAAGGAACAGGGGCTGCTCATCAACATCCGTACGATCTCCAGTCCCCAGGGGCCGTGGTTCGTGGCGGACCAGAAAAGGGTGCTCAACCTGTGTTCAAACAACTATCTGGGGCTCGCGAACGACGACAGGTTGAAGGCCGCGGCGCGCCAGGCACTGGAAAAGTACGGGGTCGGCCCGGGAGCAGTCCGCACGATAGCGGGAACCATGACCCTGCACCTCGAGATCGAGAGGGCCCTCGCGGATTTCAAAGGGGCCGAGGACACAATATTTCTCCAATCCGGTTTCGTCGCCAACCAGGCCGTCATACCGGCCCTGGTCGGGCCCGACGACGTGATCTTCAGCGACGAGCTCAACCACGCGAGCATAATTGACGGCTGCCGACTCAGCGGGGCCAAGATAGTCAGGTACGCCCACAACGACGCCGGTTCCCTCGAGGAAGCCGCGAGGGCGCACGTGGGTAGGAGGCGGCTCGTGGTCACGGACGGCGTTTTCAGCATGGACGGCGACATCGCACCGCTTCCGGACATCGTCGAGGTGGCCCAACGGCACGACCTGATAACGGTCGTGGACGACGCCCACGGCGAGGGGGTCCTCGGGCGCGGGGGCAGGGGAATAGTGGACCATTTCGGATTGCACGGTCGGTTCGACGTCGAGATCGGTACGCTGTCCAAGGCGTTCGGCGTAGTGGGCGGCTACGCGGCGGGGTCGGCCTCGCTCGTCAGATGGTTCAAGCAGCGGGCCAGGCCGTTCCTGTTCAGCACGGGGCTCAGCCCGGCGGACGTCGCCGCCTCCATCGCCGCCGTGAGGGTCCTCCAGGCGAGCGATGAACTCGTCAAGAGGCTGTGGGACAACGCCTCTTACTTCAAGGCAGAGATGAGGAGGCTCGGGTTCGACACGGGGGTCAGCCAGACTCCGATAACGCCGGTTATCATAGGAGACGCGGTGAAGGCGTCCGAGCTGTCCAAGAGGCTGTTCTCCGAAGGGGTGTTCGCCCAATCGATCGGGTATCCGACCGTTCCGAGGGGAAAGGCGAGGATCCGGGTCATGATAAGCGCTGCCCACTCGCGCGAGGACCTCGACTACGGCCTGGAGAAGTTCGCCAAGGTAGGCAGGGAGTTGGGCGTCATATAGCAACGGGACCGGGCGGTAGGGCCTTGCCGCCGCTCGGCGCCAGATTGAACTCGGTGGCCTCGTTCGTGCCGCGCGGCGCCGTGGTGGCGGATATCGGGAGCGACCACGGCTTCCTGCCTGTGCGGCTCGTGGCGACGGGGGTCTGCGCGCGCTGCGTCGCCACGGACTCGAGGGAGGACCCGCTCGAGGCGACGAGGCGCACGGTGGAAGCCTACGGGCTCACACACAGGATTGACCTCCGCCTTGGGAACGGGCTGGAGGTCCTGTTTCCGGGGGAGACCACCGTGGTCGTCATGGCCGGCATCGGGGGTCGGACGATCGCCGCGCTGTTGTCGGGGGGCGTGGAGGTCGCCCGGTCACAGGAGATGCTGATCCTCCAGCCGATGACCGAGGCCGCGGCTGTCAGGAAGTGGGCCATGAGCAACGACATCGCGGTCTCGGGGGAAGACATAGCGGCGGAAGGTGAAAGGCTGTACCAGGTGATCTGCCTGGATCCGCGCTCGCCCTGGCGGGAGCGAGTGGCTCCCGACGACGTGAGGCTGGAGATCGGTTTGACCCTGCTGCGGGATCGTCACCCCCTGGTGAAGCCGCTGGTCCTGCGCATGTTGAGCGAATGCGACAGTGTCATGGCCGAGATGGCGGACAGGATTCGGATGGACGATCCGCGGTTTCGCAGGTGGCGCGACAGGTCGCTCCAACTCGAGGGGGTGTTGAGATGGCTGTGAAAGTGAAGGACGTCGCGGACGTCATCGAGGAGTGGGCCCCGAGGTCGTACGCGATTCCCGAGGACAATCCGGGGCTCCAAGTGGGCGACCCGTCCGCGGAGGTTCGCACGGTACTCGTCGCGGTGGACGCCACACCGCGGGTGGTGGACGAGGCCATGCGGCTTCGCGCGGAGATGCTCGTGACCCACCACCCCTTACTCTTCACACCCCTGAGATCCATCAATACCGGATGCGGGCAGGGTGCGTTGATCGGGAGGATCTTACAGGCCGGTATCGCCGTTTACTCCGCTCACACCAACCTGGACGTCGCGGAGGGCGGCGTCGAAGACCTTCTCGCGAGGGCGGTCGGGCTGGCCGCGCCCGGGACCACGGCGCCCCGCGTGCTCGACCGTTCGGGCGAGGACGGACTGCTCAAGCTGGTCGTGTTCGTCCCGCGGGGCTACGAGGAGAAGGTGCGCCAAGCGATGTGCGACGCCGGTGCCGGGTGGATAGGAAAGTACAGCGATTGTTCGTTCATGACCGCCGGCACAGGGACGTTCAAGGCGCTGGAGGGCGCGAGGCCGTTCCTCGGCGAGGTGGGGAGCGTGGAACGCGCCGACGAGCTTCGCCTTGAGACCGTCATCCAGGAATCGGCGAAGGCGGGGGTGCTGCGGGCGATGCTGGGGGCGCATCCCTACGAGGAGGTGGCGTTTGACATCTACCCTCTCAGGAACCAGGGTGTCGCCCTCGGCTTCGGTCGCGTCGGGGACCTCGCCAGGCCCACGACGCTCGGCGAACTCGCCGAGAGGGTGCGTTCGGCGCTGGGGGCGCCGTACGTGAGGGTTTACGGCGAGCCGTCGTCGCCCATTTCCAGGGTCGCCACGTCGGCCGGCAGTGGAGGGGGCAATGCGGCGGCCGCCGCGGCGGAAGGGGCGCAGGTCTTGATCACGGCCGACGTGAAACACACGCAGGCACTCGCGGCGATGGCGCTGGGCATTTCCGTGATAGAGGTCGGCCACCTGTCGAGCGAGAGGCCGATTGTGCGGGCACTGGTCGAGAGGCTCAACGCGCGCCTCGGTTCGTCGGGGGCGTTCTCCGCGAGGGCGTCGGAGGCGGAGCGGGAACTCTTCGCCGTATTCCCGGGGACGTCGGATGGCCGCGCCGCCGTGCGAAGGGCGTCCCGCGACTTCGCCGGGGCCCGGCTCACGGCCTACATTGACGGAGGCTCAAGGGGTAATCCCGGCCCCGCGGCGTACGCCGTCGTTCTGCTGGACGACGACGGGAATACGGTGCTGGAAGCGGGTCGCAGCCTGGATCGGGCCACCAACAACGCGGCGGAGTACCACGCGCTGATCCTCGCGGCGCGGGCGGCCCGCGAATTGGGCGCGAGAAAGCTCTCCGTGAGGACCGACAGCGAACTCGTCGAGAGGCAGCTCCTGGGTCGCTACAGGGTTAAGAGTCCCGAGCTGGCAAGGCTCCACGAGGAAGCGCGCGAGCTTCTCGGCGGTCTCGACTCGTGGGAGGTCGTTCGCGTGTCCCGCGAGGAGAACAGGCGGGCCGACGCCCTGGTGAACAGGGTCCTGGACGGCGGCGAGGATATCGGATGAGGGAAGACCCCGGGGATGCCGGCGGAACGGGCCGGGCCCTCGCCGCGGCGCGCGATGTTCCCCCTTACCCGGGGGACCGGGCGGCGCTGTCGCGCTTCGAGCGCGAGGCCTCCGGTTTTGTCGAGAGCGAGCGACCGGAGCGAGTCATGGTGGTACTGGGCCGCATGACGCCGTTGGAGGACGTGGACGAGGAGGCGTGCCGGCGCGACGGCGTCGCGATGTATCGGAGGGCCGGCGGCGGCGGGGC
>JANLGA010000018.1:18088-27304 GCA_024653225.1 Bacillota bacterium
CTTGTTTTCCGATTCGGGCGCTGCCGGATGTGTCGAAGCTGGCGGCCGGCGCGGCCGGCGCCGCGGCATCGGGGCTGGCGCGCGTATGCCCGCGACCCGGGTCCCTCGCCGTGCGCGGATTGGGCGACGTGTGCATGGGGGACAGGAAGATACTCGGGTCGAGCTTCTACCTGAAGAGGCGAGTGGGCTTGTACCAGGCAAGCCTCATAGTCCTCGACTTCAGGGATGAGGTATCCAGGTATCTCCGCCATCCCTCGCGGGAGCCCGACTACAGGGCCGGCAGGCCCCACTCCGAATTCATCACGAGCCTCGAGCAGGAAGGCGGGCCGACCGATTTCCGGCTCCTCGGCGACATCTTCCGCGAAAGTTACCGGGAATGGATGCGCGAGTTCATGGTATAATTCAGTGGCAAGTGAAAGTGGGAGGCGCCGGCGGGGAGGGGTAATGCCGCCTTGCGCTCCGAAGGTGGAAGATTCTCCAACTGGTCCAGGCGCGTAATCGCGGCGATGTTGTCGGCGGCGGTGGTGCTCTGCGGCGTTCAGGTGGCGTTCGCGGCCGGGCCCTACCCCGCCCCGACAGGAGCCGTGAACGACTACGCGAACGTCTTATCCGCCGATGAAGTGCGGCGGCTGGAGGAGCTGTGCCTCCAGATTAGGACGGAGACGTCGGTGGAAGTGGCCGTGGCCATCCTGCCGACGACGTCGCCCGATTCCCCGAAGGCATACGCCGTGGCGCTCTTCGAACAGTGGGGAGTGGGAAAGAAGGAAGAGGACAACGGCGTCTTGTTCCTCGTTGACATGGAGCGGCGGCGAATCGAGATCGAGACGGGGTACGGTCTCGAGGACGTGCTCACGGACGGTCGGCTCGGCGAGATCCTGGACCGCGAGGTGCTCCCCTCATTCAAGGCCGGCAGGTACGCCGACGGCCTCTATGCCGGTGTAGGGGCCGTGTACGGACTGATACGTGAGAATCGGCCGCAGGCACCGCCGGCGGCGGAAGGACCCGGCCGCGGGATCCCCGGCGCCTTCGCGATGATGATCGGCTTCGTCCTCCTGTTCGGGCTCCTGAACTCCAGGTTCAGGCGCAGCCTTCTGGCGGTGGGAGACATCGGACGCAGGCGGTGCCCGAAGTGCAGGAGCCGCCTGCGCGTCACCGACAGGCTGGTGCGTCGGGCCACGCTCCTCGCTCCCGGGCTCGCGGTGAGGCTGTACCGGTGCCCGGCGTGCGGTTTCGAGGAGGAGGTCGAGTACCGGACGAGACCTTCGATCCCCGGGGGCCCGTTCACGGGCGCTCCGAGGGGGTTCGGAGGATTTGGCGGATTCGGCGGCTTCGGAGGACCCGGCGGCGGTTCCGGGCGCGGGTTTGGGGGTTTCGGAGGAGGCCGCAGCGGCGGGGGAGGGGCGGGACGGAGCTGGTGACCCCGATCCAGGGGTGAGGGGGAGGATGAGCCACATGAGGGGTTTCGTTGTCGGCATAGCAGCATTCCTTGCGATAGCGATTCTGGTGGGCGTGTCCGTGGGCTCGGCCTATAACCGGCTGATCGCGCTGAACGAGGACATCAACGGCAAGTGGGCGCAGGTCGAGAACCAGCTGCAGCGGCGCTACGACCTCATTCCGAACCTCGTCTCGACGGTCAAGGGCTACGCGGCTCACGAAGAGAAGGTCATCGGCGATGTGGTCGAGGCTCGGGCGAAGCTCGCCGGCGGGGGGCTGACCCCAGAACAGAGGATAGCCGCGGCCGGACAGCTCGAGGGGGCGCTCGCGAGGCTCTTGGTCGTGGTCGAACAGTATCCGGCCCTGAAAGCGGATGCCCAATTCGCGAAGCTGATGGACGAACTCACCGGGACTGAGAACCGGTTGACGACCGAGAGGATGAGGTACAACGAGTCCGTCAGGCAGTTCAATGAGACGGTGAAGAAGTTCCCCATGATGCTCTTCGCCGGGATGTTCGGGTTCAAGGAGAAGCCGTATTTCCAGATCGAGACGGGAGCCGCGCAAGCCCCCAAGGTGACGTTCTGAGGGTCGCGGAGTTTGACAAGTGTTCGGTCAGGTTGTAACATTGTGGGTGCGAAGTAAGTGATGGAGTCGAGTAGGCCGGACGGTCGCGGGCGCGGGCGCCGAAAGGTTGCGCCCGAGGAAAGTCCGGGCTCCGCAGGGCGAGGCGCTGGGTAATGCCCAGCGGGGGCAACCCCAGGGAAAGTGCCACAGAAACGGACCGCCGGCGGGAAGCAAGGGTCGTTGCAGAGGGACGCCTCTAATTGGTGGAGGGGACCGCTTACAGCCCTGGCTTCCCGTTTTGACCGGCAAGGGTGAAAAGGTGGTGCAAGAGACCACCGGCGGTCGGGCGACCGGCCGGCCGGGCAAACCCCGCCTGGAGAAAGACCAAATAGGAGGGGGATGACGCTGCCCGCTGATTCCCTCGGGTATGGTCGCTCGAAGCGTCGGGCAACCGGCGCTCCAGATAGATGACCGTCCACGACAGAACCCGGCTTACAGGCCTACTCAACCCAGTTCAAGGGCGCGGGGACGCAACGGTCCGCCGCGCCCTGGTTTGTGTCCGTGCGCCGCGGCCCCCCCTCCGAGCCCCCCGGGCCTCAGGCCCTCCTGACGAGGACGAAATCGTATATGTCGCTCCGGAAGTACGATGAGTCAATGTACACGGGTTCGTCGGAGACGTCGTGCGCGACACCCTCCATCATCAGCAAGGGCGTCCCGTTCTCCACCGACAGCAGGTGCGTTATGGGGGGCGCCGCGAGCAGTATCCTGACCTTTTCCACGCAGTAGGCTATCTGGATCCCCATCGTCTCCCAGAGGAAGTCCAGAAGGGACTCGTACTGGCGCCGCTTCTCCACCGTCCCGGGCTCGGGGAATATGGACGCCTTGATTATGTCGCACGAATAGATGACGGGCTGGCCGTTCGCGAGCCTCAGCGTCTCGACCATGTACCCGGGCGAGCCGTTACTCACCCGGAGGGATTTGGCCGTGTGGTTGCTGAGCACGATCGGGGACACCGACAGCACCCTGTCCTCGGCGGTGAACCCCGCCCGCCTGATGGACTTGGTCATGCTCCCGAGCTTCTCCAGCCCCTCTACGATGCGACGCGACTCGGGGCGCACGAACGAACCGGCGCCCCTCCTGCTCATTACCAGCCCCTCGTCCTCGAGGAGCCGCAGGGCTTCCCTCAAGGTGGCCCTACTGACACCGAGCTTGGAGGCGAGGTCAGTTTCGCTCGGGAGGCGCTCGCCGCGGGGATACTCTCCTTCCGCCACTTTCTTGCGGATGTACTCGGCGACCCTCGCGTACAGCCTTCGTCCGACCGCGTCGAGGTGCTCCGCCACGTCGCCCGCCGTTTGCGGCGGCTTCCGGGTGAGTCGCCCCGCGTCGTTTCCTCGGGTCAATTCACTGTCACCGGTGTCCATGTTGCCTCCGTCCGGGACCCCGTGCGAGTAGGAACACTCGCTCACCTTCTATAGCCCGCGCCCGATATCCTCTTCGCCCGCCTGACTCCCTCTGTGTGGACTCGCTAACGCAGATCGAAGTTGTCTGACTGCCCGCGAGCCTCGGCACCGGGGTGTACCGGCAGGAAGGGACCGAGCGAGAACGCAGAATATGCTGGTCAAGTTCTCCGCCCACTGGAAATCTCCTGCTGGACGGAATGCGTGAAGGAAGTAGGGCGAGCCCTGTCGAACTTGTACGACGACGAGAGTGCGTGTCACCGAGCCCCGCATGCCCGGTGCCGACAGTCAGCGAGAACTATCGAAGTCATGTTGTCGGACAACGTTCCCTAGACAGTACCGCATGTCGGGGTGGGTTGGCCGACGCGCGCCCGCCATTCCCGAAATCGTCGAGAACAAAGGGGGACGCCGACTTGGAGATCTACTCGAACGTCCTGGAAGCCATCGGCAGGACGCCCGTCATCCGGCTGAAGCGGATCACCAGGGGTATCGAGGCGGAAGTGGTCGTAAAGCTCGAGGCAGTGAACATCGGGGGAAGCATCAAGAGTCGCACCGCCCTAGGCATGATCGAGAGAGCGGAACGGGAAGGGAGACTCAAGCCGGGGTCAATCATAGTGGAGGCGACCACCGGAAACCAGGGGATAGGGGTCGCGATGGTCGCCGCCGTCAAGGGTTACAAGGCGATCATCATTATGCCCGAGCACATGGGGAAAGAGCGCCGGAAGATAGTTAAGGCGTACGGCGCCGAGGTAATCCTCACGCCGACGCTCGACGACATGGAACAGACGGTCTGGGAGTGCAGAAAGAAAGCATTCGAACTGGAGAAACAGGACCCCAAGTACGTTTACCTCAAGCAGTTCGACAACCCGGGTAACCCGGACATCCACAGGAGGACCACGGCCGCCGAGATCCTGAGCCAAACGGACGGCAAGCTCGACGCCTTCGTCGCCACCATCGGCACAGCCGGCACCCTCACAGGGGTGGCCGAGGTGCTCAAGGTGGCGATCCCCACTATCAAGGTATACGGGGTGGAACCCGAAGAGGCTTCGTTGGAGGGCAAGGGTAAGAAGGGCCTGCACAAGCAGCAGGGAATTGGCGACGCTCAACTCACCAAGATATTGAACAGGTCCGTGGTGGACGGCTGGCTGAGCGTCACCGACGAACAGGCGTACACGATGGCGAGGAGGCTCGCCCGGGAGGAGGGCATTTTCGCCGGCATCTCGAGCGGCACTGCGGTGCATGCCGCGGTGGAAGTGGCCCGGGGACTGCCGAAGGGCTCCCGGGTGCTCACGATTCTGCCCGACACCGGGGAGCGGTACCTTGAGGACGAACTCTGGACCGCGTTGTAGGAGCGAGGTCGGGAGCATCGGAAGGGGGGATTCGGCGGTGTCGCGGGTCGTGGGGTTGCGGTGCCTGACTTGCGGCGCGGACTACCCGGTGTCGGGGATGTTCGAGGGATGCCCCAAGTGCAGGCGAGGGGAGTTCGCGTCAAACCTGAACCTCGAGTACGACCTGGCGCCGCTCCGCGGGTTGACGCGCCGGGCCCTCGAGGAGTGGACGGGGCCGGGCATATGGAGGTTCGCCCCGTTGCTCCCGGTCGAACGGGAAGACTGTAGGGTGACCCTCGGGGAGGGCAACACGCCCCTGCTCATCTGCCCGCGGCTCTCACGGGACGCCGGGGTGGAACTGTGGGTCAAGGACGAATCGAGGAACCCCACGTGGTCCTACAAGGACCGGTTGGCCTGCGTGGCCACGTCGAAGGCGCTCGAACTCGGCGCGAAAGTGACGACGATGGCGTCAACCGGAAACCACGGTGCGGCGACCGCCGCGTACGCCGCAAGGGCGGGTCTCGACTGCGTGATCTTCACGTTGCCCACCGTCCCGCAGGCCATGGTGAGCCTGATGCTCAGCTACGGGGCCAAGGTCGTGGCCACGACGTTCTACGGCCGGTGGGAGCTCATGGCCCATTGCGTGAGAGAGTACGGGTGGTACCCGATGGGCAACTACCTGATGGCGCTCCCGACGGGCAACCCGTTCGGGCTTGACGGGTACAAGACGTTGGCGTTCGAGATATGCATACAGCGTCATTGGGACGTTCCCGATGCCGTGTTCGTCCCGGTGGGCTACGGCGAAGGGTTCCGGGGTATATGGAGGGGCTTTTGCGACATGCGCGACCTCGGACTCATCGAGAAGGTCCCGGCGATGGTGGCCGTGGAGCCCGAGGGCGGCCCCATATGCAACGCGCTGAAGAAAGGCGCGACGATTCCCGAGAGAGTGCCCGCCAAGCAGAGCGTGGCGTTCTCGATCAACGGCGACTACACGAGCGTGGGTTCGATGGTTACCATCCGGGAGTCGGGCGGGTCGGGCGTGGAGGTCACCGACGCGGAGATAATGTCGGCGCAGGCACTGCTGGGGCTGGAGGGATTCTACCCGGAACCGTCTTCCGCCGCGTCGGTGGCCGGAGCGCTCAAGTTGGCGCGTGAGGGAAGACTCCGGGACGTCCGATCGGTCGTGTGCATTCTCACTTCAACGGGTCTCAAGGACCCCGCCGCGACCGCGGCCGTCAGGCCCGGACCGCCGGCGATCGAGCCTCGAGTATCTGAACTCATGCGGGCGCTGAAAGAGACGTACGGGTTCGACCCGGGCGCCTGAATCGGAGTGATCGGGATGCTTCTCAACGTGAAAAGGGCAATGGAAGTGATGAAGCGGGCGGGTGTGGAGGCGATCGTGGCCACGTCGCCGGAGAACGTGACCTATGTCTCCGGCTACCGGAGCTTCAGCCAGCAGATCATCAAGGCGACTCAGGTGTACGCCGTCGTTGCGGCCCGCGAGGACTGTAAGCCAGTGCTCGTGGCGCCGATCGGAGACCTCGACTGCATGGCGGACCGCGGGCCGATCGCGCCCGTCAAGGCGTACGGGGTTTTTCACGTGTTCTCCGACAGTGCGGGCGAATCGAGGCCGGAATTCGACAAGTTCCTGGCGTTACTCTCCGATAGGCGCTTCGAGACGCCGCAGCAGGCCCTGTCGGCCGCGCTGAAAGACCTGGGGATCGGCGGCGGCCGGATAGCGCTCGACTCCACCGGTCTGACGCCCCCGGCGAGGCAGAGCATCCCCGCCGCGCTGGCCGGGTACAGCGTCACGGAGGGGTGGTCCCTCCTGAGAGAGATGAGGATGGTCAAGACCCCGGAGGAGGTCGCCAGGATCAGAACGGCGACCGAGATCGCGGAGCACGCGGTCTCGGCCGTGCTGTCGGTCGTGCACGAGGGCATGACGGAGATCGAGATGTGCGAGCTGTTCAACGAGTCCGTGATGCGACGCGGAGGCGTTCCGCTGCTGACGTGCATCGGGGTCGGCGCGAGGAGTTCCTTGCCGAACGTCCAGCCGTCGCCCGCGGCCGTGAAGAGGGGCGACATCATCAGGTTCGACGTGGGGTGCGTCTTCGACTGCTATTGTTCGGACATCGCGAGGATCGCGTGTCTCGGGAGCCCCTCCGAAAAGGCGGCGCGCTACTATCGGGCCGTGCTGGAAGGGGAACAAGCCGCCCTTTCCGGCGTCAGGGCCGGGGCGGTTGCGGCCGGCATCTTCGACATCGCGATCAGGACTACCAGGTCGGCGGGCATACCCCACTACGCCCGCCACCATTGCGGTCACGGAATCGGTCTCGAGTGCTACGACATGCCCTCCATCTCACCGCAGGACGCGACGGTGCTCGAGGAGGGCATGGTCATAAACGTGGAGACCCCGTACTACGAGCTCGGCTTCGCCGGTCTGCAGGTGGAGGACACGGTCCTCGTGACCGGGGACGGGTTCGAGTACCTCAGCGTCAGCGACAGGTCGCTGAGGGCGGTGTGACGGGCGGGGTCCCCCGAGGGGGTGATAGTTGCCGGATTCGGGGCCGAATCGGATGTCGTGCAGCGCGTGTTTCAGCACTTCAACTGAGAAGGGGGCGCAACAATGAAAAGGTTCAGCACAACTGCCGCGGTCCTGCTCATCGCGATGGCGCTCGTAGCGGGGTGCGCCGGGCAGGCGACGAAGCCGGCGGAACAGCCGAAACCGGCGGAGCCGGCGAAGCCCAAGACCATCAAGATCGGGTGCACCTTCCCGCTCTCGGGCAGCAGCGCGGAGCTGGGCCAGAGGACGCTTCGCGGGATAAACCTGGCCGTCGAGGAAATCAACGCGGCCGGCGGCATCAACGGCAAGCTCATCGAAGTGGTGCCCATGGACGACCGCGCGGACCCGAAGGAGGCGGCGAATGTAGCGAACCTGTTTGCTTCCAATCCCGAGATACTCGCGGTCATCGGGCACAACAACAGCTCCTGCACGCTTGCCGGGGCCCCGATCTACAACAAGGCCGGACTGCCGCACATATCGCCCGACTCGAGTTCCCCCAAGATAACGGATGCCGGGCCCTACACCTTCCGGGTCAGGAACTCTGACGCGTACACGGGCGCCTACAACGTGCAGAAGATGTGGGAAGCCGGATACCGGAAGATAGGCATCCTGTACGAGAACAACGACTTCGGGCGCGGCGGCCTCGAGGTCGGGACCAAGACGATCAAAGAGCTGGGATCGGAGCCGGCCGCGACCGAGGCGTTCATGCTGGGCGAGACCAAGGACTTCAGCACAGCGATCACCAACTTCAAGAAGGCGGGCGTGGAGGCAATATACCTGGTGGGCGACTACACCGAGATAGCCCTCTTCTGCAAGCAGGCCCACCAGATGGGGTACAGGCCGTCGGTGTGGGGCGCCACCGGCGCGTTCAACCCCGCGATAATCAAGCTTGCGGGCGAGGACGCGGAGGGTATAGTCGGCTCGACGGTGTTCTACCCCGACGACCCGAGGCCGGAAGTCAAGGAATACGTCAAGAAGTTCGTCGAGAGGTACAAGAGCGAGGGCATCACCCAGTGCGACGCGTTCAGCCCGAACGGGTATGACTCGCTGCGGATCATCGCCGAGGCGATCAAGAAGAACGGCGAGAGCCGCGAGGGCATCAAGAACTACCTCACGACCCTCAAGGACTTCCCCGGCGTCATCGGCAAGATCACCTTCGATGAGAACGGGGATGTCAAGATCCCGCTCAAGCTGTTCGTGATCAAGAACGGGGACTTCGTGCCCTGGGAGGTCGGAAAGTAGCGTCTCGGCGGGGCGGCTCGGGCGCGTGAGCGGCCGGGCCGCCCCGGCGACACGGGAGTGTTGAGACGGTGGCAGCGGCGCTTCAGCAGTTGATCAACGGCCTTACTCTCGGCACCATCTACGCCCTCATAGCGCTCGGCTACAGCATGGTGTACGGCGTGCTGTACTTCATCAATTTCGCCCACGGCGACGTGGCCATGGTGGGGGCGTACCTGTTTGTCGTGGTGCTCATGGGGAAGATGCGCCTGCCGGCCTTGCCGGCGTTCCTGGCGGCGCTCGCGCTCAGCGCCCTGGTCGGGGTGGTGATCGAGAAGGTCGCGTACCTCCCGCTCAGGAGGGCCCAGAGGCTCTCCATGATAATAAGTTCACTGGGCGTATCAATGATGCTTTCCACGGGGGCCCAGGTGATATGGGGGGTTTCCACTCAGCCCGTGCCCTCGGTCCTGCCGACGAAGGTGGTACACGTGGGCGGGGCCGTCGTCAACTCCCTCCAGTTCGCCATATTGTGCGTATCCCTCGCGCTGATGGTGGGCTTGCAGGTGTTGGTGCACCGGACGAAGATCGGCATCGCTCTCAGAGCCACGTCGTTCAGCCGAGAGACGGCGAGCGTGATGGGAATAAACACTGA
>JANLGA010000019.1:0-3763 GCA_024653225.1 Bacillota bacterium
CCACGGTCATCAACAACGTGGAGACGCTCGCTAACGTCCCCGCGATCGTGGACAAGGGGGCGGAGTGGTTCCGCACCCTCGGCACGGCGTCCTGCCCCGGCACCAAGGTGTTCACCCTGTGCGGCGACGTGGCGAAGCCCGGCGCCCTTGAACTGCCCATGGGGGTTACACTGCGCGAGCTGATATTCGAGATGGGCGGCGGCATGGCGAACGGGCGACGGTTCAAGATGGCCCAGCTCGGCGGGACGAGCGGGGCGTGCCTGCCGCCGGAGATGCTCGACATCTCGCTGGACTACGACAAGCTGGCGGCGGCCGGCCCCACGCTGGGTTCGGGCGCGCTGCTGGTGGTGGATGACACCCGGTGCGTCGTGGACCTGGCCAAGTCGTTCGCGAGGTTCTTCGTGCACGAGTCGTGCGGTAAGTGCATCCCGTGCAGGGAGGGCACGCTGCAACTGTACAACGCGCTGGACAGGATGACCAAGGGCGAGGCGACGGTGGACGACGTGGCGATGATGGAGTCGCTCGCCGAGATGCTGTACAAGGCGCCCCTCTGTCCGCTGGGTCAGACGGCGCCGGTGCCCGTGATGAGCGCGTTGAAGTATTACCGGGACGAGTTCTTCGTTCACATAAATGAGAAGCGGTGTCCCGCCGGCACTTGCGCGATCCCGGCGGGCGGAAAGGGGTGATTGCAGTGGTAACGTTGACGATAGATGGTCGCAAGGTTGAAGTCCCGGCGGGCTCCACAGTATTGGAGGCCGCGAAGGTCGCGGGGATAGACATCCCAACGTTGTGCCACCACCCCGATCAGGACGTCAAAGCGGTGTGCCGCGTGTGTGTCGTGGAGGTGGAGGGCTCGCGGACGTTCCAGGCCGCGTGCGCGTTCCCCGCGGCGAACGGGATGGTCGTGCGCACGAACACCCGGGCGCTGCGCGAGGCCAGGAAGGTGGTATTGGAGCTCATACTGGCCGACCATCCGGAGGATTGCCTGAAGTGCCCGAGGAACCTCCGCTGCGAGCTCCAGACCCTCGCGGACCGCATGGGGATAAGGAAAGTGCGGTTCCCGAGGATTGACCGCGGGTTCCAGAAGGACGAGGACAACCCGTCCATCGTGCGCGACCCGAACAAGTGCATAGGCTGCCGCAGGTGCGTGTACACGTGCCAGGAAGTGCAGGGCACGGGCGTGCTCTTCCCGGTCGCCAGGGGCCACGACGCGATCGTGTCGCCGACGTTCGAGGAGGGGCTCGACGAGCTGTCGTGCGTGTACTGCGGACAGTGCATCCATGCCTGCCCGGTGGGCGCCATCACCGAGAAGGACGACACCGCGTTGGTCTGGGAGGCACTGGCGGACCCGACGAAGCACGTGGTCGTCCAGACCGCGCCGGCGACCAGGGTGGCGCTCGGCGAGGAGCTGGGCATGGCCGCCGGCAGCATCGCGACAGGCAAGATGGTCGCGGCGCTCAGGAGGCTCGGTTTCGACAAGGTGTTCGACACCGACTTCACCGCCGACCTCACGATCATGGAGGAGGGCTCGGAGCTGATCGAGCGCTTGACCAAGGGCGGCAAGCTGCCGATGATCACGTCGTGCAGCCCGGGGTGGATAAAGTACATCGAGCACTTCTACCCGGACCTGCTGCCGCACCTGTCCACGTGCAAGTCGCCGCAGCAGATGTTCGGGGCTCTCGTGAAGACGTACTACCCGGAAAAGCAGGGGCTGAACCCGAAGGACATCTACTCGGTCTCGATAATGCCCTGCACCGCGAAGAAGTACGAGGCGTCGAGGCCCGAGATGAACTCGAGCGGGTACAGGGATGTTGATGTCGTGCTGACGGTCAGGGAGCTCGGTAGGATGATACGCGAAGCGGGCATAGACTTCTCCGGGCTTGCCGAGGAGGAGTACGACCTGCCGCTCGGGATATCCACGGGCGCGGGCGCCATATTCGGCGCGACCGGCGGCGTCATGGAGGCCGCCCTGCGGACCGCGTACGAGATCGTCACCAAGAAGACGCTTCCCAGCCTGGACTTCACGGCCGTCAGGGGTCTCGAGGGGATAAAGGAAGCGGAAGTGGACCTGGACGGGACGAAGGTGAAGGTCGCGGTGGCTCACGGACTAGGCAACGCCAAGAAACTCTTGGACCAGCTGGCGGCCGGCAAGTCGCCGTACCACTTCATCGAGATCATGTGCTGCCCCGGCGGCTGCATCGGCGGGGGCGGCCAGCCCATACCGACGACGAACGAGGTCAGGGCGAAGCGCGTCAAGGCGATATACGAGGTTGACAAGAACATGCCGTTGAGGAAGTCGCACGAGAACCCGGCGGTGGCCGAGCTATACAAGGAGTTCCTCGGCCATCCGCTCGGGCACAAGTCTCACGAGCTGCTGCACACTCACTATACGAGGCGGTCGAGATACTAGGCATTGGCCGTCGCGCCCGGCGGCATTAGCAGGGGCCGTGTTTGGGGACGCCTCCGACTGGTGAAGATACACACAGACTGGAAGCGGAGGTGTGGACCTTGGAAAGACACGTTGACCCGGTGTGCCGCATGGATGTTGACCCCGCGAAGGCCCGCGGGGAGTCGGAATACGAGGGGAAGAGGTACTACTTCTGTTCCCCGAGATGCAGGGAGGAGTTCGAGAGGGAACCCTCTAGATACGCGGGCGGCTCCCGGTCCGGCGGCTGTCCCAGCTGACGGCACGGGAGACGGGGGGATCCGCGAAGACCGGATGCCGGCAATGGCCGGGCCCCGCGCGAGCGGGCCCGGCCCGATCGTTTCGGCGGGGCACTGAAGGGTTTCGTTGCGGGCCGGAGAAGATGGACGGGACCGGGGATGCCGGCGGGAAGGGGGTCGTGCCGTGGTCGCGCTGGTGCTCCCGATGTTCAACGAGGAGGCATCAATCCCGTACCTCTCGGCGGTGATCGGACCGGCTTCATTCCTCGACTTGGTGGTGGCCGTGGACGACGGGAGCACGGACGGCACGCGGGCCCTGCTCGCCGAGTGGCGGACCCGTGATTCTCGGCTGGACATGGTCTCCTACCGCCCCAATCGGGGTCTCCCCGCGGCGCTGATGGAGGGATTCCGGAGGGCCGCCGAGAAGGGCGCGCGCGTTGTCATCACCATGGACGCCGACGGCAGTCATCCCCTCGAGATTGTGCCCGACATGGTCCGGAAGATAGACGAGGGCTTCGACATCGTCGTGGCGTCGCGGTACGCTCGCGGCGCGAGGGTCGTCGGCTTGAGCCCTATGCGGATGGTGTTGAGCACCGGCGCCTCCGCGCTCATGAGGCTCGTGTTCCCGGTGAAGGGCCTGTCGGACTACTCCACCAATTACAGGGCATACCGCGCGTCCCTCCTCGCCGCCGCGCTGGCGCGCTCGGGCGGGAACCTGGTCGAGGCGGCCGGGTTCGCCGGGGTCGTGGAACTCCTACTCAGGCTGTGCAGCCTCGGACCGCGCATTGCCGAAGTGCCCCTCGTGCTCCGGTACGATCGGAAGAGATCGCGGAGCAAGATGAGGGTGGTGAAGACCATACTTGATTACCTGCGGCTTTGCGTGAAGCGCAGGGTAAGGGGCCCGGCGGGGGTGTGCCTTCCCCTACCGGTTCATGACCAGCACGCCCGCGACGATCAGCGCCATCCCCGCCGCCTTGTGCGCCGTCACGGGTTCACCGAGGAAGACCCTGGACAGTAGCGCCACCATCACGTACGACAGGGAGACAAGGGGATAGGCGGCGGAAAGCTCCATCGCCGAGATCACGCACAGCCACATCAG
>JANLGA010000019.1:3773-22076 GCA_024653225.1 Bacillota bacterium
CATGCTGAGGGCGAACGCGCCGATCCCCGCGAGGATGTAGGGTTGAACCGCGATGCCGCACACCGTCTGGAGCAGCGAGCCGGGCGTCAACCTCACCCCTCCCATCCTGTTCACGCCCAGCTTGAGGAGGAACTGACCGACGCTTCCCAGCGCGATTGAGAGCAGGGCCATTCGCAACCTCGACCACCTCCGTTCAGGATCCCCCGGGGAGGCGCGAGAGGCGCCTCCGGCTTCCGCGTCGCACACATAACCAGCAGACCGGCGCAGCCGCCAAACCCGTCGCGGTGAGGGCCCATCCCGCGACGGTCGCTTCGGACCGGCCGTAGCGGAGCCGCGCGGAATGTTGTCCCGCGGGCAGTATCATCGCGACCAGGTCCTCGTGGTTGTAGAGGGACGCGGGTCTCTCGTCCACGAGGCACTTCCATCTCGGTGTATACGTCACCGACACCAGGAGCGGCACCGCCACGGCGGATTCATACGAGAACTCCAGCCCGTCCGGTCGCCACTCGATCCGGGACGGGCGAAACGCCCGCGGTCCCCCCCGCGCTGCCGATTCACCGGGGGCCAGCAGGGGCTCGAGTATGGCCCGCGCGGCCTCCTTGAACGACGGCGCCGCGAGGCGCGGGACGTGGAGCCCCGTGAAGTACACTTCCCCCTCGGGGAGTCTCCTGACCCCGCTCACCTGGACGTTCGTGCCATTCACCCACGCGGACATCCACGCCTCGTCGAGCCCGTCGTATGCGGCCCCCGCCCCCTTCGTCATCTTCAAGGTGAACCGGTCGGAGTAAGGCGACCCGGCGGAGGGCTCGAGTACCAGGTCGGGGGGTACCTCGACGTCGCTCTTCAGCACGCCGAACATCCTCGGGATTCCGGAAGCGGAGAGGTCAATCACCACCCTCTTACCCGCGCCGAGGAGGCGCCTGACGAATGCCTCGAGCCGCGGCGCGCCGACATCGGGGATGTCGTATAAGAACACTGTCTTGAACATGGAGAGGTACTCCCACGGGTAGGAGAGGGGATCGGGGTTCCTCCCCTCCGTTACCCAGGGGAGCAGTCTCGAGACGTAAAAGGAGCTGCGCCCTATCGCGATGGCGTCCGTGCCGAGAATCATGAGGTAGGACTGCGGCGCGTCGTTCACGTACAGCGCGTGGCGGGGCGTTCCCGCGACTCTTCTCCACCCGGCCTCCTCCAGCACCAGGCGCAGGGAATCGTATTCCCATTCGAACAACGCCGACCGGCAGTTCCAGAGGTTCCAGTTCCGCAGCACGTATTCCGGGAATCCCTCGGGGTAGGCGATGTTGTGCTTGTGGAACGTCCTGGTGTGCGGGGTGCCCTCGAGATTCCATCCGCCGGCCATGTTGAGGCCGCGCTCGACCGGGAAATACGCCTGGTGGGAGTCGGACCGCGGGAGCTCGGTCGCGATGCGGCCGTTCTGGAACGGGCCGCCCGGCGCCACGGGGACCAGGGAGACGAGCGGCTGGATGTCCGCGGCGGCGTACGGGCCGGGGAGGTCCCGCCGGGCGGCCGCCACGTCCACCAGCAGGAACGCCGCCAGCACCGCGACCGGCAGGGCGGCCGCGATGCGACGGCCGCCGGGCCCGCGAAGCGAGTCGCAGCAACGGTCCAGGGCGATCCCCACGAGGATCGCGGCGGGCAGATACGCCGCGTTGATGAACTTCAGGGGAGACAGGCTCGCGTTCAGCGGCACGAGGCGGTAGACGGGGTTGGACGGTCCCGCGCAAAGGCTCGCGGTCAGCGCGAAACCGGCGGCGAACGAGAGGTGGAGCCGGCGCTTCACTCGATCGATCGGCAGTAGCAGGCAGGCCGTCACGGCGGCGGCCAGGAACACGGGGCCGAAGCGATGGGCCAGGTCTCCGAGGATCGCGGTGTCCAGGGACGATGCGGCGACCCGCTCGGGGGGAGCCCAGGGTACACCCGGCGTCTCCCACTGCGTCGCACCCGGCACCGCCCAGAAGGCGGCGAGTAGAAGCGACTCGACCGCGACCGAGGCCATGAGCACGAGGGAACGTCCCGCGCGGGGAGCGGCGACCCCGAGCGCGACGAGCACGACGCCCAGGCATATCGCGAGTATGTATGCGTGCATTGCGTGACCGAGAACGAGCAGGAGAGCGAAGACGACGGACTTCGCCCAGTGGCGCCCGCACGGCTGCCTGTCCAGGTCGAGGAGGGCGCCGAGGAGCAACGGGTAGAGGGGGAGGGAGAGGATCCGTCCCAGCGTATTGTCACTGTACACCGTGAATAGCGTGTACGGGCCGGCGGCGTACAGCGCCCCGGCCACTATTGAGCCGACGCGGGACACCCCCGCCTTCGTCGCCGCGGCGGCCGCGGCCGCGCCGCCCCCGACAGTGCACGTCATTGCCAGGATCTTGAACGTGAGGAACACGTTGCCCGCGAGGAGCTGAACGGCCGCCGGAACCCATACGGCCAGGGGCGGGTAGTACTGGATCGTCGTGGAACCGTTGTACCAATAGGGAAACCAGTCCGTGAACTCGAGGCGCTCCCACCTATCGGCGACCACTTTGACCTTGAGGAGGTGGCCCATCCCGTCTATTCCGCCGGGATATAGGGTGTTCGGGGCCGTGAGCACCTTCCACGAGCCGTAGACGCAGAGCGCGGACATGACGGCGAAGACGAGGGCCGCATCGAGGGCGCGACGCCCCGTCGAGCGCGCAGCGCGCGCTATCGTTTCTTGGTCCCCTTGGCGGGCGTGAGAAGAAAGGAGCACAGGCGCCTCACCTCGTTCCTCGCGCGCTCGAGCTCGGATTCGGCCGACCAGGCTCCCGGCTCGCACAACGCGTATATCATGCCTGCCATCCTGAACCAGTAGGTCAGGAGCCTGTACAGGGGCATCGCGAACGGGAGGTACCACCAATGCAGCACGCTCTTACGGTAGACCGAGCGGATCGGCGCGGCGACGGACAGGAGGAACAGCCACTCCACTATCACGTACAAGAGGTACGTCATCCACGTCGCCGCCGCCACGAGGGGCAGGGGGTAGCCGAGAAGGTACAGGTAGGGGATCATGAAAGTCCACGTGAGCCTCGGGAACGACAGCGTGTGGTCGCCGAGAAGTATCCTGCCGGTGAAGTCCCCGAGCGCGGACAGGGCGCTCCTCCTGTACACCTCGGGATAGAGGGAGGTCACTTCCAGCTCCCCCCGTTGCCACCTCAGCCTCTGTGACATGAACCTGGACAGCGACCGCGTCGGCTCGCAGAACGCTTGCGCATCCCGGACGCAGGCTATTCGCCATTTCCCCTCCACCAGGTTCCTGATCTCGAACGTCAGCTTGGTGTCCTCGGACACCGTCCTGTCGTCGTACAGGTGAGTGCCGAGGATTACTTGGCGACGGAACGCGGAAAAGGCCCCGGACAGCGTGAAGATAGTCCCCCTGGAGGATTGGAAATGCCGGCCGATCCTGAATGCGACCAGGTACTCGAGCGCCTCACACTCGTTGATGACCCTCCACCACCACGGGTGATCGCCGGACAAGAGATCGATCTGGATCGAACCGCTCGCGGCCCCGAGCCTCTCGTCGCGGCTGAACGCCGCAACCATGTGCGCCACCGCGTCCGGCGCCAGGCGGGTGTCGGCGTCAACCCCGATCACTATGGTCCCCCTGGACATGAAGATCCCAGCGTTCAGCGCCCTCGCCTTGCCCTTCTCGGGCATCGAAACCCACGACATGTGCAAGCCCGGGAAGTCGCGTTGGGCCCTGCGAAACTCCATGTCGCTGTGGTCGGTCACCGCGTTGGCGAGGCAGAGCACCTCCATCGCCTCGTGGGGGTAGGCCTGGCGGGCGAGGGATTCGAGGCAGCGGTACAGCGTCTGCGCCGCGTTGTACACGGGCACGAGCACGGTGACCATGATCGGGGGCACGCGCGTATCCACCTCGGGCGGCCGTCGCCTCTCGCGGTTGGCGATTGCCATCCATAGATAGGAGAGGGCGATGATCCCGTCCACGGCCATCGGGACCAGTACCCAGATCCCCCAGAACAGGAAGAACCTCAGCAGTCGAAGCCTCAGCATGCTCAGTCCTCCGCCAGCCTGCGCCTGATGAGTTCGAGCGTCGGCTTCGTGAAAGCGTACCAGTACAGGGATATGATCATGGCGAAGAATACCGCCCTCCCCACCACCGTGTGGGCGAGGTATATGGCGCTCTTTCCGCCCCGGTGTATCATGAGCACGATGATCATGACTCTCAGCACGTTGGATGCGTAGGTCAGCGCAAGTCCCGAGGCCAGGATTCCCAGTCGTCGGGCGTAGCTGAAGCCCTCGAAAAACAGCACGAGGCCCGAGAATACCGCCATTTCCAGCATCCCCGAGCATTCGATGTCCATCTCCACCGCGGTCCAGCCCTTGACCTGGTACACGATGAGCACCAGGAGAGTACCCGGCGCGTTGGTGAACACCTTCGTGGGAACGCCGACCATGTTGCAGATGTAATGGGTCAGGCGCGCGCCCGCCACCTCGACCAGGGTCTCGAAGGACGAACCCCTCACGATGTACACCGAGATCAAGGTGAACCCCACGGCACCGACCACGTAACTCAGCAGCCACGCCCTCGCCCTACGGAGGACGAGGTACGAGGCGGCCCAGGCGATGACGATCGCGATCAGGGTACGAGACATCACCTTGTACCGGGCCGGCCGCGCCGCCGGGCGGCGGCGAAGGCGGCCGCAAAGCAACAAAGCAGCAACGGAACGGCGACCCACCATGCGGGGGCGGTGGGGATCGGGGCCAGCTGGATGTCCCCCTCGTCGGGGAACCTATCAGCCAGCCGGCGGGCGGCGAGATCTTCTAGGTCGGCGACTGGCGTCGCCGGGGAGGTGTCCCGCGCGGAGAACACTTCGAACCGCACGATCTGACCCGCCTCCACCCCCAGGCTCGAGAACTGCACGTGCCATTCACACCGGAGGCCGCCCTCGGCGGAATCCTCGCCCCACGGTCCAGAGTATGTCGCAGTCTGCAGCACACCGCGGTATACCTGGACCCTCACGACTCCGTCCGATGCGGGTGCGTATTCTACCTCGACGCGGCCGTCGCGCGGGCCGTCGAACCGCCCGTCGTCATCGGTGTCAATCAGCACCTGGTACCGTGCCGATCCTGCCCCCGCCCCGGCCGACCTCTGCGCCATGAAGTAGAGCCCGGCCCCGTCGGGGTCCTGGTCCCAAGAGAAGCCCACCAGGTCACAGGCATCGCCGTGAGCGTCGCCGGGGGGATCCTCGAGCCCGGCCTTTCCGTCCCAGTCCCCGAACCGCCCGTCCAATACCACGCGCGTCTCGGCCAGGCACGACGATTGAACACAGGCGCTAAGAAGCATCGCCGAGATCACGGCCGCCGCCAGTTTTCTTGTCACGGGCCCCACCCCGTTTCTGCACCAGCATCACGATCGCGACCAGGACCAACGCCGCCGCCGACACCATGGCGCCGGTACGCTCCGCCGCCGGGGCGGCGATCTCGATCTCCACCGAATGGGCTCCCGGCCCCAAATTGAGTTGCAGCAGGTGATGGACCGACCCCCACCGTGCCTCCCGTCCGTCCACCCTGACCACGAGATTCTCGCGCGTGGCGACGGGCACCGTGATGCTCGACGACCCCCAAGATTCGGGCACGGTCAGCGAGAACCGGTAGCCCGCGGCGTCCGCCTCGTACCCGTCGAGGGGGATTTCGGCCCTCTCCGGAGGCGCGTGGGGCTTGATATCCAATACGCTGGATAATACGCCGACGGCTGCGGAATCCCTGGTCAGGAAGGCGTGGAACGGCAGATTCGCCCCGACGAACCATACGTCGCGGCCGTGGATCGTCCGCGTGCCCGTCAGCACGGCCTTCTCACCAAGATGTTCGTAGGTCAGGACCGAATTGTCCAGTCCCTGCGGGGAGAGCGCCTTCCACGGGTAGTGCGACGGGTCGAAGTCCCTGAGCCTGACGACTTGCGAGTCGCCGCCCACCACCTCGATCGGGTTGTAAATCAGGACGGGCTCCCCCGTCACCCCGAGGATGCTCGGCCGCTTGGAGAGCACGTCCTCGGGCAATCCCTGCATGTCTATGACAAGGCGACCGCCGGAGAGCACGTACTGGCTGAGCACCCATTCTGCGGCGGCCTTGTCCGTCCAGGTGGCGCCGGACAGTATCACGCACGGGTACTGTCTCAATCGATCCGGTGAATAGGAGTCTATCACGTCGGATTCTCCGGCCTGTATCGAGGGGAAGATCAAGGAGAGATTGGGCACGAAGGAGCCGATGCCGAGCGCGGCGTATGATGTCCGGACGGCGTAGGGCCCCGTCTTCCTCGCCAGGATGAGCACGTCCTGGGACCTCCAGACCTCCCTGTAGCCCTGTGCGCCCGCTTCCCACAGAAACGCGTCAACGTACGGTTCAATGAGCGGACGCCTGACTACCAGCGAGGTCGCCCCCATCTCCTTCAACCTGTCGAACAGGAAAGCGGGGAATTCGTCCCGGAGCGCAGTGTTGAGGCCCACTATCTCGCGGGCGGTGGCGGCCCCCTGCCACGCCCACCCGTAGACCTGTTCCCTCTCAGACCCGCGTCCGAACAGGTATGTCCCCGCGGACCCGAAGCCGCTGAGGTCGAGCGTCGCCACCCGCCAACCGTCGTCGGGGATGCGACGTTCGGCGGCTTCGAGGAAAACCGGTAGGGGGCGGGTGGCTATCAGCCGCAGCGACGGGTACGCGTCGGCCAGGCTGAACAGGAAGAGCGCCAGCATCGTGGCTATCACGTACTTGCGCTCGCCCCGCGAGTAGGTCCGTATCGGGAGGAAGCCCGCCAAGAAGAATATGCCCACCGCGCCGCTGACCATGTAGAGGGGCCAGAGCAGGTGGTGGAAAGGAATCGCGCTGTACACCGGGCGGAGGGCCGGCGTGGTGATCGCCACCAAGACGGCCCCCGTCGCGAGCGACGCCTTGCCGAGGTCCTGCCTCCTCGGCCACGTCACGATCACCCACAGTGCGAGGGGGAGCAGGCTCACGCCCCAGTAGAATGACTCGGGATTGACCAGCCTGATCGAGGGGTCGAAACTTCGGCTCAGCGGGAAGTAGTCAATTGTCGCGGACACCGCGGCCGCGCTGATGGAGGCTATTCCTCCCTGGAGCGCCGGGAGAAGCCACCACGCCGACAACCCGATCCCCCCGAGCAGCGACGCCACGCCCAGCACCATTGACCGCACCCTCTTGCGGCCCTGAATTATCCAGAACAGCGAGAGGATGAAGAGCTCGGCGAAGAACGACGCGGCGATCATGGCGTGCGTGAGTACGAGCAGCGACGCGACGCACGCGCACCCGGCGATGGAGGCGCACGGTCTTTCCTCCTCCATGACCGCGAGGAACCAGTTGAGTACCCAGGGAAACAACGCGGTTGCCGTGGCCCTCGGCAAGTTGCCCTCAGACATGGCGACGCGCACGTGGTCCGGCCATACCGTCCACAGGGTGCCGAGGGCCAACGCGACGGGGAAACCCAACCGTCGGCGATGGAGGAGCCAGCCGGTACCGCCGACCAGTGCGCAGATGGCCACGAACCAACCGGCGGCCGTGAACGAGTCACCGCACAGAGTGGCCATCGCCGCCAAGGCGTAATAGGGACCCGGGGCCCAGTACCGGAATGGCTCGACCCCGTTGTACCAGGCGGGGTTGAATCGCGGATACAGGTTGCCGCGCCGGATTTCGGCGAGGAGAAACTCCGCTTTGGCGATGTGGCCCCACGTGTCCGAGCCCCACGGGTAGCCGGCGGACGGCTGTGGCAACAATAGTTCGCGGTACGCGGCGGCCGCGACCAGCGCCAGCACCAGGAAACCCGCGGAGTAAAGGAGCAGCGACCTCCACACCGGGATCGCGCCCGCGGACGGGGCCGGAGTTAGAAACCAGCGCCCGGCCGGTTGCGCCTCCATTCGGCGGAGTCGCCATGCCTTCCGAATCGTGCGTGCGGGCAGCGAGGGGGGCGCCTCAACTGAGGCAGCCGCGGTCTTCTCCTCCTCGACCGGTGGCGGTTCGCGCACGGACCTGGTCTCGACCGGGGTCGGCGCCCGCGTGCCGGGGACCTCCACCGCGCCACGGGGAGGCAAAAGGAGGGGCTCAGCCGGTGGGCCCCGACGGTCGGGCCGGCCCTCTTCTGCGGGCTGGTCGGCGGCCTCGGGCACCGCCGGAGCAGGGCTGACCACGCGCACGCTGCGGGTCGGGGACTCGCGCAGGGTCACGGAATTGACGACCGCCCCGTGCTCGAGCATGGCCGCTTCGAGGCGCCGGTGCAACAGGTGGCAGAGGTTCTCGATCGTGGGCTCCGTGTCCTTGAAATCCGGCACGTCGTTGAGAAGCTTCCCGTCGAACGGGCTGACCATAGCCCTCATAGTGGACTCGAGCCGGGCGAACGGGATGATGTCACCTGGTGAAGGGGTGAGCTCTACTTCAACGCTGCACGAGTGCTTGTGCAGGTCGCCGGGTCCGCCGGAGACGTTCACGCGGTGCAGGACGCTCACGAAAAGCGTTATGCTGAGCCTCAGTTCCGGGCCCTTGGACGCTCTGATCTTCAACACCAGACTCCAAGCCGGGATCTCCCCAGATCCAGGTAGTTCTTACTTGATCTTACCACGCTTTGTGCGAATCTCAAGACAACCGGGTGTCGGATCTTGCCGAAAGTTGCAGGCACGGTCGCTATCGTGTCGAAAGTCGCGGACTGCAGGAGACGAGTCGCGCGCGAAGAAGGACACCCGGGCGAGTAAGTGAAAGATCGGAGGTTCGAACCATGGCATCGAATGAGGCCGCGGAATCCGCCGCCCGCCACCACGATTCGGGATTCAACTGCGCCGAATCGGTCCTGGCGGGGTTGGCGGAGGCAGTGGGGATCCCCGGGGCCGTCGTCTCGGCGGCGACAGGGTTCGGCGGGGGCATAGGCCGGCGCGGCGACACCTGCGGAGCCCTGACAGGCGCGGTGATTGCGGTCGGGCTGAAATGCGGGAGAACGAGCCCGGGGGAGAAGGAGCTTTACGAGAGGATTCAACGGATCGCCGCCCGGCTCCAGGAGGAGTTCGCCGGCGCTCACGGGAGCGTGTACTGCAGGGACCTTATCCCGTACGACCTGCGGGACCCCGCACAGCTCGCCGAATACCGGCGCGACGCCGCCACGCGCAACAAGTGCAGGGATTTCGTCATGACCGCAGCGAGGACGGCGGCGCGGCTCCTCGAGGCCGGGCCGGGGGCGTGAGAGGGCGGGCCCCAACCCATCCCCGTGCCGACTGCAAGTCGGAAGGCTCGTTCACGTTGGAGAACAAGGCCCTCTCGTCTCCGAACATCCGGATCTCGCGCAGAGTAACGGGTCGAACGCGGATGGACCGAAACACCGCGTGAACCGCGGTGCAAAGGTGCGGGGCGCGCCTCGCTCCGCGCGCCGCGGTGTGTGTGCCGGCTTCCAGCGCCCGGCGGATGAACGGCGTGGCCGAGGGGTTGTACAGGGCGAATGTCGGTTCCCAGTAGCCCCCGTAATGGGGAACCACGGCGTCGTATTCGCCAGGCGCCGAGACCATGTACGCCGCCAGGTGAGCGGACACGAACGGCATGTCGCAGGCCGCGACGAAACAGGGTTGGCCGGTGAAGTGAAGCGCCGCGTCTATCCCCGCGAGCGGGCCGCGGCCCGCGAAGCGGTCGGGGATCGTTTCGAGGCCGAGATAGGAGTACGGTGCCGGCCGGGAGGTGACGATGACCACCTTCTCCGCCAGTCCTTCGAGCGCGACGATCACGCGCTCGATCAGCGGGACACCGTGCACCTCCGCCAGGCCCTTCTCGACCGGAGTCGCGCCGGGGGACATCCTGGCGGCCTCCCCGCCCGCGAGTATGGCGGCCACGGTCAAGGGGTTTTCACCACCCTGACGCGGCAGTCGTTGAACGCGGCCTGTCCCCCGAAATCGGCCTGGCGATCGGGCGTGAGCAGGTTCGCGCCCGATCGCTTCAAGACCGACGCACCTTCGTAGGCGGAGACCGTATCGTCCCTCTGCCCCGCAACGGCCCGCGCGATGCCCTCCAGGCGGCCCCTCCCGGGCGCCTCCACCACCACCCGGCAACCATCCCGCAGGCCGAGACCGGCCATGGCGGCGGGGCTCATGCGGATTTCCAGCGCGCCGTCCCGCAGGATGCTGTCGGAGAACTGGGAATGCATGGTCCCTGGCCCGGAGGAAGACACGAAGATGAACGGATAATCGGCGGCCAGGGACTCGTCCCCCGCCTCGGCCGGCGGAATCCAGGACGGCAACGGGTCGTGCGCCTCTCGTTCCGCCTGGATGGAGTAGAACTCGTACTTGCCGGACGGCGTGGCGAACTTCCCATCGCTCCAGGGCACCGCGGGCGCGCCGGGGACCCTGACCCAACGGCCCCGTAGCGATGCGGCCGTTATCCCGTGATCGTTGAGCGGACGCAGCGCCTCGTCGGCCCAGTAGTCAATGGGCTTGTCCAGGCCCGTCTCGAGGCCCATTTCCCGGGACAAGCGCCCGAATATGTCCTTCTCGCCCATGCACTCCGCCGCGGGTTCCACGGCCTGCTCGGTGTACATTATGTAGTCATGCCACGAGGAGGTGATGATGTCGCTCTCCTCCAGCCAGCCGGTGGCGGGCAGCACGATGTCGGCCTGCCGGGCGGTCTCGGACATCCGTATGTCCACGACCACCTTGAAATCCACGGCGGCAAACGCCCGCTGCATCTTCTCGGAATTCGGGACCTGGTTCACCGGGTTCGCGCGCGTGACGAACATCACCTTCACCGGTGCGTCCGACGCCCGAGCGCGGAGGATGCACTCCGCGAGGATCGGTCGCGGGAAGAACCTGGCTTCTTTGCGCAGCTCGGCGCCGTCAACCGGTGCCAGGCAGCCTGCCGACGCCCGCGTGGCGTAGTTGGCCCCCCCTCCGCTCACGCCGATGTTTCCCGTGAGGGCGGCGAGGGCGTCTATCGCCCTGACCGTGTGGCCGCCGTTGGCGTACCTCTGGACCCCGTAGCCTATCAGGATCGCGGCCGGCTTGGAGGCGGCGTACAGCCCTGCAAACCTGCATATCTCACTCGGGGGCACGTCGCAGATGCGGGAGGCGACCTCGGGGGAGAAGTGCTCGACCATGTCCCGGAATCTCTCGAAACCGAGCGTGCGGTTCCCCACGAAATCGGTGTCGAGCAGGCCCTCGGCTATGATGAAATGGGCCATGCCCAGCGCCAGCGCGGCGTCGGTCCCGGGCCGGGGCGCGACGTGGATGTCCGCGAGGGATGCCGACGCGGACCGCGCCGGGTCAACGAGCACGGCCCTCGCCCCGCGTTTCTTCGCTTCGAGCAAGTGTGGGATGGTGTGGACGTTGGTGACCGCGGGGTTCCTTCCCCACAGGACTGCCAACCGCGTGTTCGCGAGGTCCGTGGGATCGTGGGCGAGATTCGCGCCGAAGTCGTATCGCTGCGCAGCCAGTCCGGCGCTGAAGCACAGGTCTCCCGAGGGGAGTGTCACCGAGCCGAGGGCGTTGAAGAACCTCTTCTCAAGCGACTTCAGGTAGCCCCTCGAGCCCCACTCGTGGTAAAGGAGGATGCTCTTTCCACCATGCCGCTCCCTGGCGGACTCCACCTTCTCGACCACGGCGGATATGGCGTCCTGCCAGGTTACGCGCCTCCAGCCGGAACCCGTCCTCATCACGGGGTGCAGCAGCCTCTCCGGCCCGTACAGGCGCTTCAGGAGTGCCGCGGACTTGCCGCAGGGCCTCCCGCGGAGCACCGGGTCGTGGGGATCCCCGCGAAGCGAGACCACCCGGCCCCCCCTGACCTCCGCCATCAGGAAACATACATCGGTGCAGTTCAGCGGGCACGCGGTCCTGGCCGTCCGCCGGCCGCCCGGCAATCCTCCCACCACGAACCCCCCCGGTCGAGCGCACTCGGCCGCGGGCGACTCGCTCTCCCGCGGCCCTAAGTCAGCATTCGTCGCGACCGGGGTCCCGACCTGTTCGCTAGAGCGGAGTCCCGGTGGAATTCGCCAGGTCCCTGAATCCCTCCATGAGTCTCCTCGTGACGGGGCCCGGTTCCCCTGTTCCGATCGCCCTGCCGTCCACCACCGTAACCGGCGCTATCTCGGCGGCGGTACCGGTGAGGAAACACTCGTCTGCGACGTACACATCGTGGAGGGAAAAGACCCCCTCCGACACCTCGAACCCCATAGAGGACGCCATCTCCATCACCGTGTTCCTCGTGACCCCTTCGAGAATGCCGAGGTAGGGGGCGGGGGTGATCAGGGTCCTTCCGCGGACTATGAACACGTTGTCGCCCGTGCCCTCGACGACATAGCCCTGCTGGTTGAGCATGAGGACCTCCGGCACGCCCGCCAGGTTCGCGATCGCCTTGGCCATCACGTTGTTAAGGTAATTCAACGACTTGACCCGCGGCGAGAGCGCGTCGGGCGCCGTGCGCCTTACCGCCACGGACATCACGGGTAGACCCTTGCGGTACGCCTCTTCGGGGTAAAGGATGATGTCGTCCGCCACGATGAACACGCTAGGCTCCCCGCATTTCGAGGGATCGAGCCCGAGGTCGCCGACCCCGCGCGTGACCACCAGCCGAATGTAGCAGTCCCTGAATCCGTTCGCGCGAACCGTCTGGAGTACGGCCTCCTCCATCTCTTTTTGGTCGAGCGGGATCCGGAGGAGAATGGAGTGCGCGGACTCGTACAGTCGGCGGATGTGCTCCGCCAGCTTGAACACCCTGCCATTATACGCGCGGATGCCCTCGAACACCCCGTCTCCGTACAGAAGCCCGTGATCGAACACCGAGACCTTCGCATCCTGCCGCGGTATCATCGAGCCATCGGCATAGACCAATCTGCTCATGGCGGCGTCTCCTTCCTCGAAGAACTGGGCTGCAACTGGTATGTTTCTCCCACCTTATCACGGCCGCCACCGGCTGTAAAGGGGCTAGTAGGAGTTTGCAGAATCGTGGAGAATTCACAGGCGGTACCCGCAGACTCGCCCGGCCGCTGTCTTCGGAGGCCTGTGCTCGTTTTGCGGAGAGAAAAGCACTCTTCGGGAAGGATTCTGAACTGACTTAGAGAAATGGTCTTAGCCAAGACCTAACTCGGATGCAGGCGTTGCCGGGGGTCGGCGCCCAGCCGGCCCCTTCGGGAAGGGGGGTTGCCTGAAAAACGGAAAGTGCCGCATGAAGCGAGGGGTCGAAAGGTTGAGCCGAAGAGTACATGGATAACGGGAGGGGTAGAGAACTGATGTCCACGGCAAAGAGGCTCGTTTCACTGGTCTGCCTGGTACTGGTGTTTGCGCTCGTGGCGGGCTGCGCGCAGAAGCCGGCGGAACCCGCCAAGCCCGCCGAGCAGGCCAAGCCGGCGGAACCCGCCAAGCCCGCGGAACCGGCGGAGATCAAGATCGGCGTCGTTGCGCCGATTACGGGTGACGTCGCCACGTTCGGGGTGAACACCCATAGGGGCGTCGAGCTCGCCGTGAAGCAGCTGAACGACAAGGGCGGCGTGCTCGGAAAGAAGGTAGTGTTGAAGGTCGAGGACGACAAGAACCAGCCGACCGAGACCGCGGCCGCGGTGCAGAAGTTGATTACCCAGGATAAGGTCACCGCCATCATCGGGTCCGTCGCATCGAAGTGCACCCTTGCGGGCGCGCCGATCGCCCAGTCGAACAAGGTGCCCATGATCAGCCCGACTTCCACGAACGAGAAGGTCACGCAGGTAGGGGAGTACATCTTCAGGGCCTGCTTCATTGACCCGTTCCAGGGCGCCGTCATGGCCAAGTTCGCCTACGAGAACCTCAAGGTTAAGACCGCCGCGTGCCTGTTCGACGTGACGAACGACTACACCAAGGGGCTCGCCGAATCGTTCAAGGCGAACTTCGAGAAACTCGGCGGGAAGGTCGTCGAATACCAGACGTACAACGTCGGCGACCAGGACTTCAAGCCGCAGTTGACCAAGATAAAGGCTCAGAACCCCGACGTACTGTTCCTGTCAGACTACTACAATACGGTGGGTCTGATTGCGAAGCAGGTCAGGGAGATGGGCCTGAAGTGCATCCTCCTCGGCGGCGACGGTTGGGACTCGGCCGAACTCGGCAAGATCGGCGGCACCGCAATCGAGGGCGGGTACTTCTCGAACCACTACTCGAAGGATGCTAAGAACCCCGAGGCCGTGGCGTTCCTCGACGCGTTCAAGAAGGCGTACAACGAGGATCCGGACGCCCTTGCCGCTCTCGCGTATGACGCCACTATGATCCTCTGCGACGCCATCAAGAGGGCCGGCAAGCTCGACGGCGGGGCAATCAAGGATGCCATGTCTTCCACCAAGGACTTCAAGGCCGTTTCCGGTTCTATCACGATTGACCCGGCCACCCGTAACCCCATCAAGAGCGCCGTGGTGCTCAAGGTGGACAAGGGCGGCAAGTTCGCATTCGAGGCGCTGGTCAACCCGTGATCGTGGGCAGATAGTCCAGTCATCGGTGGGGGCGGTTCCCTCGACGGGGACCCCCCCACCAATGCGAATTCGCGCCTGGGAGTGAGAGGGACTTGGTGGAGTTCGTTCAGCAGTTGATAAACGGGATATCGCTCGGGTGCATCTACGCCCTCATAGCCCTCGGCTACACCATGGTCTACGGGATCGTCAGGCTCATAAACTTCGCTCATGGCGACATATACATGGTCGGCGCGTACATCGGGTATCTCACCGCGCACAGGATCGGGCCGCACTTCTTCCCCGCGCTCATAATTGCCATGGCGGGTGCAGCCACCCTCGGGGTCACCATAGAGAAGATCGCGTACAAGCCCTTGCGCTACGCTCCCAGGATTGCCGCCCTGACGACGGCGATCGGCGTGTCGATCTTCCTCGAGAACGCGGTGAGGAAGTTCATCAGCCCGAACTTCCTGCCGTTCCCCGAGATGATCAAGAGGGTGCCCTTTGAAGTCCGGGGCGTGACCTTCTCGAACGTCCAGATCATCGTGCCTCTCGTCGCGCTCTTGCTGGTCATCGTACTTCAGTACATCGTGCTAAGGACCAAGCCCGGCAGGGCGATGAGGGCCGTCTCCCTCGACAAGGATTGCGCCAGGCTCATGGGCGTGAACGTAGACAAGATAGTGAGCATAACGTTCGCCATGGGGTCGTCCCTGGCCGCGGCGGCCGGGGTGCTGGTGGGCATCGCTTACCCCAGGATTGACCCATACATGGGCGTGATGGCCGGGCTCAAGGCCTTCGTCTCCGCGGTGCTCGGCGGCATAGGGATCATCCCCGGGGCCGCCCTCGGGGGCCTGTTCATGGGGCTCGCGGAAGTGATGGCGGTGCATTTCATCAACTCTGCGTTCAAGGACGCGGTGGCGTTCGTCATACTCATAATCGTGCTGCTCGTGAAGCCTTCGGGCCTGCTGGGCAAGTACGTCAGCGAGAAAGTGTAGGTGAACCGACATGTCGAACGCTAGCGCGAGGTCTTCGTTTGCCGCCGGGTTCCTGCGGACCTTCATCGCGCCGGCCGTCATCCTGGCGATCCTGTACCAGGCTATCGTCGCCGCTTTCGGGAAGAACGACTACTATATGTATGTCCTGACGCTGTCATGCATGAACGTCATCCTGGCGACCAGCCTCAACCTCATAAACGGATTCACGGGCCAGTTCTCGCTCGGGCACGCCGGCTTCATGGCGGTCGGGGCGTACCTCGCCGGCTCCCTGACGAAGTTCACGCATTGGCCGTTCGTCCCGGCGCTGGTGGTCGGCGCGATAGGGGCATCGCTGGCGGGTGTACTCGTAGGTCTTCCGACCCTCCGTTTGAGGGGTGACTACCTCGCCATCGCCACCCTGGGGTTCGGCGAGATAATCAGGATGTTGATAATCGCGTCGGACCAGATAGGGCTCAAGTTCCTGGAGGGCCCGCGGGGTGTCATGGGCATCACGAAGTACACCTCGTTTGGGTGGGCGTACCTGCTCGCCGGCATATCCGTGTGGGTGCTGACGAACTTCATCTGGTCCACCCACGGCAGGGCCTGCGTTTCGGTGCGCGAGGACGAGGTCGCCGCGGAAGCCATGGGAGTCAACACGACCAGGTACAAGGTCATGGCATTCTGCATCGGGGCCGGGTTCGCCGGCCTCGCGGGGGGGCTGCACGCGCACTTCCTCCAGCTGCTGCACCCGTCGTCCTACGACTTCCTCAAGTCGGTGGACTACCTCGTGATGGTGGTGGTGGGCGGCATGGGGAGCCTAACGGGATGCGCCGTGGCGGCCGTGTTCCTGACGGTGTTCAACGAGGTGCTCCGGAGGGCCCTGGAACTCAGGATGCTGATATACGCGATATGCCTGGTCATAATCATGCTTACGCGACCCCAGGGGTTGCTCGGGGGCAAGGAGATCAGCCTGGGTGCATTCAAATACCTGGTGCCGTCGTACGGGCGGTCACGGGCCGGGAGTGGTGAGCGTGGCCTTACTTGAGATAGAAGACCTGGCAATCAACTTCGGCGGGTTGAAGGCTGTCTCCGGTTTCAGTATGAGCCTGGAAAAGGGCGACCTCAGAGGGCTCATAGGGCCGAACGGCGCCGGAAAGACGACCGTGTTCAACATGCTCACGGGCGTCTACCGACCTGACGCGGGGAGGGTTCTCCTCAACGGCAAGGACATAATCGGGCTGAAGCCCCACCAGATTACGGCCCTGGGCATGTCGCGCACCTTCCAGAACATTCGGCTGTTCAAGGGGCTCTCGGTGCTCGACAACGTCAGGATAGCCCTGAACCTGACGGCGAGTTGCGGTGTGGTGGAATCCGTGTTCAGGTTCCCGAAGTACTACTCGGAGGAGAAGCGGATCACCGACAAAGCCGAGGAATTGCTGGACCTGTTCAAGCTCGGCGACAGGAAGAACGCGCTGGCGTCGAGCCTGCCGTACGGCGAACAGCGGCGACTCGAGATCGCGCGCGCCCTCGCCACGAGCCCGAAGGTGCTGCTTCTCGACGAACCCGCAGCCGGCATGAACCCCCAGGAGTCCCAGGAGCTGATGGGGTTGATCGAGTGGATAAACAAGGAGTTCGACCTCACCATACTCCTGATCGAACACCACATGGAGGTCGTCATGGGGGTATGCCGGAGGATCCAGGTCCTCGACTACGGCGTGACTATCGCGGACGGGGCCCCCGACCAGATCAAGCGGGACCCGAAGGTCATCGAGGCTTATCTCGGGGAGGAGGTCCGCGATGCTTGAGATAACGAACCTCAACGTCTACTACGGGGCGATTCACGCGCTAAAGGGCATATCGTTGAAGGTCGAAGAGGGGGAGATCGTCACCCTGATAGGCGCGAACGGCGCCGGCAAGAGCACGTGCCTCAAGACGATCTCGGGCCTTCTCCGGCCGAAATCGGGGGACATGGTATTCGACGGCAAGTCCATCAAGGATGTCCCGGCCCACAAGATCGTGGAAATGGGCATAGCGCACATCCCCGAGGGTCGCCGGATGTTCTCCAACATGACGGTGCTGGAGAACCTCGAGATGGGCGCGTACACCAGGAACGACAGAAAGGGCATCCTGGAGGACATGGAGAAGGTGTTCAAGCGTTTCCCCCGCCTCCTGGAGCGCAAACATCAGCTCGCGGGAACCTTGAGCGGCGGCGAGCAGCAGATGCTCTCCATCGGCAGGGGGCTCATGGTCAGGCCGAAGCTTCTCATGCTGGACGAACCCTCCATGGGGCTCGCCCCCCTGCTTGTAAGGGAGATATTCGACATCATAAAGGAAATCAACAAGGCGGGAACCACGATCCTCCTCGTCGAACAGAACGCCCACATGGCCCTTTCCATAGCGCAGAGGGCCTACGTCCTGGAAACGGGGAGCATCACCCTGGAGGGGTCCGCGAAAGACCTCCGCCAGAACCCGCACGTGAAAAAGGCCTACCTGGGAGAGTGACGCCCGGGAGGCGATGCCGATGAACTGTTCCCCCGCCGCAACCTGTAGGGCGCGACGGGGGCTCGTTTTTTCGGGTGATCGCGAGAGGAGGGTGACGACGTGAGCGTGTCGGTCGAGGACATGGACGAGCGCACCGCGTACTTCGTGGCTGCGTGCAGCCATGTCAATGAGAGCGCGGAGATAGATGCATGTGCGGAGGCCCGCCTGCGGTACCTCGAGGAATTGTGCGGGAAGGGGTTGCGCGTCCTGGTGGCCGTGTCGAGTGGACGGCCCGTCGGGATGGCGTGCGTGGTTCCGGCCTCGCTGTCTCCCTGGGGGCCCTTCGGGGAGAACCTCACAGTGATGCCGTGCCTATTCGTCGTCAGGGACGCGGCCGGTGCCGGCGCCGGGAGGAGT
>JANLGA010000019.1:22139-27232 GCA_024653225.1 Bacillota bacterium
GCGAGGCCTCGCTCAGGGGCAGCGGGGCCGTGGCGACAGTCGGATACTCCATCGAATGGTTCATGCCGGGCTCGTTTTTCGAGAAACTCGGTTATGTGGTCCATGAGCGGCGGGGCGGTGAAGCGCTTTACGTGAAATCCCTCGGCGACGCCGGGGGGCAGTGGACCGCGAGGTTGCCCGCCCCTCGATATTCCTTCAGGCCGGTGGAGGGCCGGGTCGCGGTGGACCTGTTCTGGAACACGTTCTGCCAGACGAGCCGCATCGAGGCCGCGAGGGTCAGGGAGGTGGCCGCGGAATTCGGCGACAAGGTCGTTCTCAGGGAGTACTGCGCCGACGACGCGGACGTCCTGCGCGCCCACGAGTTGCCGCGGGCGATATTCGTGAACGGGAAAGAAGTGGGCTGGGGCTGCGAGGCGCCGCGGGAAGGACTGCGGAAGGTGCTGAGCGAGGCCGTTTCGAGGCTGTCGTAGCGCCGCGGCGGCGCGGCTCAGCGACGCTCGAGCGCGACTCGTCCGACCGCCGAGGCGACCCTGATATCGAGGGTACTTCGAGGGGTGGTGGTGTCCTTGGAAACCCAATAGCCGTTCTCCCTGGCGAGGCCGGAGGCGGCAAGATTCTCGTCCACGACCAAGCCGACGACCCTCAACCTGACGCCGACTGTGGAGGGCACCAGCAGGGTGACATCGGACGCCCCGGCGCTGATGGAGACGTCCGTCCTGAGGCCCCTGTCCCCGAAAACGATGGCGCACTGCCCGGCGCCCATCTTAATGTCTAGGGACTCGAGGGCGACAGACGACAAGTCCAGGCGACACCTCGACCTGCCGGCGGTGACGGCCAGCGAGACCCGTAACGAGTCATTCAGCCTGACCGTGGACCGGGTGGAAGAGCCTCCCCTGCGGAGTCCCGTCACCCCGAGGCCGACTACCGCGGTCGAACCGGACCGGCTGTAGGACAATGACGGCCGTTCTCCGGCGTATTCGACGTCGGCCTCCACGAGCCCGTTCGAACCGCCCGAGACCTCGAGATCGCCGTCGTGCAGGGATAGGGTGATGTCGGCCGACTCAATTCCCGGCTCGACCTCTTTCTCGAACCTGGCGACTCCCCCGCCGCTCGGCCCGGGTCCCTCGGCTTCGGGAAGGAGGAGGTGGTGTCGCCATCCGGCGACAGGACCCGGGGCGAGGAGGGACAATGGGACCAGCGCGAGGGTGAGCAGTACCAGCACGCCCGGGACTCCCAGCCCGAACAGGACGAGCACGCCCATTACTATCAGCAACACGGGCCAGTACCGTGAAGCCGTGAGCCACACACTCCAATCCAGGACGCCCGTCGTGTTTGCGAGCAGCACCAGCCCCACGAGCACGGTCGAAACCCCGGTTATGACTCGTCCTCGGCTCACCCACGACGCCCCCTCACGAGTATCAGGACCCCGACGATCACTATGGCGAGTGGCCACAAGCGATCCGGGGTGAACCACCAGAACCTCATCCAGAACTGACGGGGGATAAACTGCCTGAGCAGGAAATACACCCCGGCGATGACCAGCGAATACCCGATCACCTGCCGGATGGGCGTCCCGACGGGCTCGGGGGAATGCCGCTCGCCCTCCGCCCCGTCGTCCGCCGTCCCGTCGGGTGCCGGCGCAGCGGTCGTTTGCCGGTCCGCGCGGGCCCCGGGTGCTTCGGGGATGAGCAACAGGGCGGCGACGTACGCCGCGAGGGCCACCGGCGGAGCGACCAGCGCGGCCACGACCCACAGCAGTCTGAGGAGGGTCACGTCAACCTCAAAGTATGCAGCGAGTCCGCCCGCGACGCCGGAAACCATTCTATCAGTCCTCGACCTGTACAACCGCTTCACTGTCACAGCCTCCCTCCGCCGTCTATGCGAGGTGATTCTCCGACCTTGGTGAGGGATCCTTGCCGGTTTCTATGCGCGCACCCGGCGTACAATACCACCGGCCCGGCGCGAACAAGGGTGCGGCTGCAATCGCGTCGAAAACAGCGGGGCGAACTGGGTCGGTCGCGCCTCCTGACGCATGTTAACCAAACGGACGTTTGTTATTCACAGATTGTGTATAAACCTGTGGATAACCAATATTTGTGGGACATGGATGAATGAGAACGCCTGAAAACGGGCGACTGGAACCTGCCTGAAGAAGGTTGCCACCGTTGACAGAAAGGGATGAGGGCGAGTTGTTGAGAGAGGTATCCGCGGGAGGGATAGTGTTCTGCCCCGGGGGCAAGGGCGAAGCCGGACCCAGGGTCCTGATGATCAAAGACGCGTACGGACGCTGGACATTTCCGAAGGGCCAAGTGGAAAGCGGTGAGACGCCCGAGGCCGCCGCCCTCAGGGAAATCAAGGAAGAGACCGGGGTCGGAGGTTCGATCGAGGCCGATCTCGGGCCGGTGCGCTACTTTTACACGTCACCGGGAGGACTGGTCTCGAAAACCGTACACTACTACCTCGTCAAGTCCGACGGGCGGGAACCGGCGCCACAGCTGTCGGAAGTGGAAGACGCGAGGTGGGTGGAGGTGGAGGACGCCCTCGAGATGAACGGGTACGAGAACAACGAGCGGGTGCTGCGGCGAGCCATAGAGATCATTCGCGGTGGCGGGGGCACCGAGGCGGCGCGCGGGTAGTTGTCGAACCCTGTTCGTCGGTGTCGAGCGGTTCGCGGGTCGGCTTGGCAGATCCCGGAAGGACACATCGCGCGGGGCGCAGAATGCAGGATACGAAGGGGCCGGTGGCCGCAATCTGAGAGGTGAAGCGTACGAGACGGCCCGGTATGGCGATTGCGGCCCTGGCTTTATTGTTCGCGGCAGGCGGTCTGTGGCGGTGGTGTTCGAGGGGTCCTGCCGGCGGCGGGTCAAGGGATATCCAGGTGACCGTGGTTGAGGCGCTCGAAGCGGGGACACGGTGGGTCGCCCCGGCGTTCCCGGTCGAAGCGCCTTTGCTTTGCCTTCAGCGGGACGGGGGTTCGCCCGCACTGGAGGTGCCGCCGGGGTGCACGGGCGCCGCGCTGTTGGTTGATGTCACGTCGGACCGCGTCTCCACGCGGTGGGCGTACGCCGGCTGGACGCGCACCATCTGCGCGAGCGTGGGGGATGCCCGCCCCGTACGGGTGACGGTCGTCGCGATGCCGCGATGGAGGGCATTCATCACGGTGGCGGGAGGGCGGTTCGCCGGCACGCTCGCTCCCTCGGAATCGTGGGGGGACCGGGTGTCGTGGGGGGACGGGATGGGCCACGGCCGTTCGGGGACCGAGCTGGTCTTAAGGGTCGTGAACGTCGGCCCCGTCCGGGCCGTCACGGTTCCAGGACTTCACCGGTGAGAATCGGGCATGAACTCAAGGACGATGGAGAAAGGGAGGGTGGTTCGTCATCGGTAGAGCACGCTATGTCCTCATGGTATCGGCCGTGCTGGCCTCCGCCGCGGCCGCCCTGTGGCCGGCGGTGTCCGGTGCGGTGTCCGGGTGTCCCGAGTATGTCCTGGTGGTCGTGGAAGAGGCCAATACGAAGGGCCTGAACGTCCTGCCGCTCGGGGGCGATTGCCCGAGGTCGGTGGAGATAGACGAGGCGAGACGCTCCGTGAAGCCGCTCGCGCCCGAGTATGTTCCGGACCGGAGGACGAGGTGCCTTCTCGTGTACGACGTGGAATTCTGCGGAGTGAGGGTGTTCAGCGACGCGCACAAGATACGGTCGTTTCCGTACCGCGTTGAGTTGGGACGGCCGATCACCGTCAGCGCCGGCGGCGAAGGCTCCGACGCCGGCCGGGTCGCCGTCGCGGACAACACCATGAGGTTGTGCGGTGGAACGCTCACGCTCGTGGGTGTGGACAGGGGCGGCGAGGTGCGACTGGTGTTCGAGGGAGAGGAGATCGTCCTCGACCCGGGCCGAGGATGGGCGAAGGCCCGAGTCCGGGACGGGAGCTCCGTATCCGAAATAAGGCCGGGACCGGAGTGGCAGGTGAGACTGGGCTCCGCGTTGGACAGGGGGTGCCCGGTGAGCAAGCTCACAGTGTTTAACCACGGGTCGTGGAGAAAGGAGCGTGTGGCGCCGTGCGGTCCTTGATACACGATGGGGCTCGTGCGCGCATTCCCGCGCGGCTCGCCGCGACGGCCCTGATGGCGATGATACTCGTGGGAGCGGTCCCGGGCCCGGCAGCAGGGGCCGAACCCGCCGCGCCGCCGGCTCCGTCGGGCGGCGGGGCACTGCCGGATTCGAGGCGCCCCACGGACCTGGTCCCGGTGGTGTTGGTGCACGGCGCGCTGAGCGACTCCGAGCGGGCGTGGGGAACGCCGTCGGACCCCAAGAGCTTCGTCTCCTTCCTGTGCGGAAGCGGGTACGAACCGGGCTTGACGCTCTTCGCCTTCGACTACGGGTCGCAGCCCGACGGTGACTACGCCTCGCTGTACAGGGGATTGCACGAGGTGATCGGACGGGCGCGCGCGAGGTCGGGACACGAGCGCGTTGACATACTCGCCCACAGCATGGGTGCATTGCTCGCGAGGTACTACCTCTGCAGTCCCCTTTACGACGGTGGGGTGAGGACCCTGGTCATGGTGGCTCCGCCCAACGGGGGTTCCTTCTTCGCGAGCGCTCTCCGCTCGCTCCTCGTCGGGGTGATGCACGAGGACCGGAGGCTGTCATCCGCAGGGTCGCGGCCGCAATCCCCGACCGAGATTGACGCGGGAGAGTTTCCGCCGTTTCGGAGCGAGTTCGATTACGTGTCGCGACGGGCGGACGAATTCTACGAACCCCTCTACAGGCAGTTCGTCCGCGCCCGGATGTTGCGGGGCCCGGACGCGGCGGCGGGCGGACGATTTGAGGACTGGTTGGCCTCGACGGCCCCCACCCTCTACGAGGCGTGCTTCACCGGTGCACCCGACCCGCCGCTATCTCCGGACTGGGACATGGGGGACGCCCCGGCACCCGGGAAGGACCTCAGCCGCGCCTACTACGAGAAGCTGGGGCTGGAGGTGGGGCGGCGGAATTACCTCAGGTTCAGCGGTTCGAGCAAGACGGCGGCCGACATCGTGGCGGAGCTGCTGCCCGCCGTGTCCGGCGGCCCCGGGCGGTCGGCCGCCGAACTCGCGA
>JANLGA010000001.1:0-4054 GCA_024653225.1 Bacillota bacterium
CGGGTTCCGGGCGGCTACAGGGCGTGTCCGGTGGGAGTGATCGCCGCGAACTCCCGTCTCGACTTGCTTCTCACCAGGACCGCGAGGGAGAGGGTCGCGACCTGCCGGCAGACGCCGTCCACGACGGAGGTGGCGGAGTGGCTGGTCGAGGACTTCTTCGGGGAGGAGGTGAAGCGGGCCAGGTGGTTGGCGGCCGTTCGCCCCTGGCTCGAGGAAGCCGACGAGAAGAAGATCCGCCTCCCGGAGAAGTACCGGGGCGACTTCGAACGCGGCCTGGAAACCCTGGGGGAACTGGCGACCTTGTACGCGGCGATAGCCCGGAGCCTCGGCAAGGATGATGTCGCCGAAGCGTGCAGGATGACGAGGCCGTGCCTTGTGTACGGCGTTCACCCGGACATCGTCCAGTTGGCCGGCTTGAGGATGCGAAATCTCGGCCGGGCCAGGTGCAGAATTCTGTTCAGGGACAAGGGCATCCGGGACGTGCACGACCTCGCCGCGGCCGACCCGCGGCGCCTGGCGGGCCCGCACGTGCCCCTGCAGATGGCCGCCCAATGGGTTGAGCAGGCCCGCGCCATGGTGGAGTCGCAGGAGCGCGCCAGGGCGTCGCCCGAGCCGGGGCAGGCCATGGACGAGTTTCTCATGGAGTTCGGCGTTGACTCGGCGATACTGGCGGAAGGCGCCGGCGCCGTGCCGGCTGCCGCGACGGGGGGTGGCGGCGAGTGATCCCCACACCTGCGCAGCAAGGTGCCATTAACTTGCGCGGGCCCGCCGTCCAGATCGTGGCGTGCGCGGGGGCGGGCAAGACGGGGGTACTCGCCAAGCGGGCCACTGCTTACCTTCTCGAAGGGGTACCGGCCGACGGGATAGTGGCGTTCACGTTCACGGAGAAAGCGGCCGAGGAGCTGCGAAACCGGATAGACAAGGTCGCCGGCGAATCCGACGCCCGCTTCCGCGCGATGCCCCCGTCCGCGGCGGGGTTGTTCGTCGGCACGATCCATGGGTACTGCCTACACCTGCTCAGGGATTCGGGACTGTACGAAGTGCACGACGTGCTCAGCGAGGAGAGGGAGTGGGCATTCGCGTACAGGTTCGCCAGGCGACTGGGGCTGTTCGACCTCATGGAAGCCTCGTTGCCGGGGCGAAAGGTCTCGCGCAGGGCGGCGGTCGAGACGTTCCTGCGGAACATCGCGGCGGTCTACAGCGATGACATCCCGACGGACGAAGTCGCGCGGCACGCGCCGCTCTTCTCCGACGCGATCCGCCGGTACGAGGACCTCATGGATGCCGCTAGGCTGCTATCGTTCGACCGGATGATCAGGCTGGCCGCCGATTTGCTCGCGCCGGGTGGGGCGCTGTACCGGGGTCTCCAAGGTCGGGTGCGCGAGGTGCTGGTTGACGAGTACCAGGACCTGAACAGGGCGCAGGAGAGGCTCCTCATCCGCTTGCGCGGCCTCGGTGCCAACGTGGCGGTCGTCGGCGACGACGACCAGGCGATATACCAGTGGCGCGGCGGAGACGTGTCGCTTTTCGTTCGATTCCCCGATCGTCACGGCGCGGCGACAAAGCAGCTGGGTGAAAACCACCGAAGCGTGCCCGCGATCGTCGAGACGGCCTCCTCATTCGCTTCGACGATAGGTGAGCGCGTGAGGAAGCACATGTCGGCAGTGCGCGGCGACGGTGGGCCCGCGATCGAGGTGTTCCAGGCGCGGGACGCCGCTGACGAGGCCGCCCAGATAGTGAGGAGGATTCGACAGCTCTTGGCCGACGGGCACGCCCCCCACGACATAGCCATCCTGTTCAGGTCGGTGAGGACGTCTGCCGGGCCGGTGCTCGATGCCCTTAGGGCCGCAGGGATCCCCGCCGCGCTCACGGGACGGGTATCGTTGCTGGACCGACCGGAGATGGCGCTCGTCGCCCGGTTGCTCGTGTGGTGGTCGGGCGGAACCTGGAGGCCGGACGAACGGGAGGAACGGGTGACCCGTGACGTGCTCCTGTCCGGCATCGGGGACGTCGCCGGGGTCACGGATCGCGAGGCGGCCGCCATCCTCTCCTCGCTTGAGTCCATCGGGGAGTCGGTGAAGCAGAAGGGCGTGCCGGACATCCAGAGCCTGTACATGCGCATCCTCAGGACGATCGGGCTGCCGTCGGTGTCGCTGGACGACCGCAGCCGGTCCCGCCAGGAGATGGCCTTGGGCGCCATGTCGGCCCTACTGGTTGACTTCGAGCACGCCATCCGGAGGAAGACCCCTCCGGAGTGGAGCCCACGGTCCGACGTGCATAGCAGCGAGGAGATCGCCGACGAGCGGGCCATCCAAGATGCCGCCGGCGCCGTGTACCTCCGCTGGCTCACGGCCTTCCTCGAAAGGCACGCCTCCCAGGCGGCGGAAGAGCGCCCGGAGGGCGTGGCGCCGGCCGCCGGTGCGGTCAACGTCATGACGGTGCACCAGGCGAAGGGCCTCGAGTTCTTCGCTGTGTTCCTCCCGTCGCTCGTGGAGGGGAGATTCCCGTCGTCCAAAGCCGGTCGCCCCCAAGAGTGGTTTCTCCCGCCCGGGTTCCCGGTCGAGCTTTTCGACAGGGCCCGCTACGAGGGGAGACTGGACGACGAGCGGCGCCTGTTCTACGTGGCCTTGACGCGGGCGACGGACCTCCTGGTGATGAGCTGTTTCAAGGAGCACGAGCGCAACACCGCGCGCCCATCCCAGTTCCTTCGAGAACTGGGCGCTATGCAGTGCTGGCACCTGGTGAAGAAGACAGGGGAATGCCGGCCGGCCGTGCGCGCAGAGGCGGAGCAGGATGACGTCCCGACGGCCGTTGATTGTACGGGGCTCCTCCTCTACGGCGAGTGCCCCTACAAGTTCTACCTGAAACACGTGTGCGGGTTTGCCGGCCCCATAGCCCCGGAGATGGGGTTCGGACGCGTGCTGCACCACGTGGTGGCGGAGCTGGCGCGGGCGGCGAAGCAGGGCCGGGTCCCCGCGCCCTGCGAGGCCGCTTCGATGCTGGAGCGCTCGTTCTATCTCCCGTTTGCGGGCGCGGCGCAGCGTGACAGGCTCTTCGAAGCGGCGCGGCGGAGGGTGGCGCGGTTCGTCGAGGAGCGCGCCGCAGACCTCGCGAGGACCGTGGATGTCGAGAGGCGGTTCGAGGTGCCGCTAGACGGTTCGCGGGTCCGGGGCAGGATAGACCTCCTGCTCAGGGACGCGGAGTCGTCCGACCCCGCCCGCGTCGAGGTGGTCGACCTGAAGACCGCGGAGAGCAGCCCCCCGCTTCCGCAGCACAGGAACCAGCTCAGGCTGTATGCCCGCGCTTTGAGGGCGTCGGGGCTTGAGCCCGTGCGGATACTCATCTACGACCTGGAGTCTGACGGAGCCGGCATCCTGCCGGTGGAAGATGACCGTGCGGAATATGCCGCCTTCGAGGCCGGCGTCTCGGAGTGGTTGCGCGGCATCAGGCGGGGTGACTTCCCGCGCAGGAAGGGGAAGTCGTGCGCGGCCTGCGACTATGGGTCGCTGTGCGCGCGCTAGGACATGCCGCCGCACAAGGTCATTGGTCCGGACGAGCGGGGTGCCGTCCCTGCTTTAGCGGTCACTCCGAGTCGCGGCGCTGACCGCGTCGTCGCGTGCACCAGCCCGAGGGAAGACGCTGCAGTTCGCCGGATGCGACCATCTCTGCGAGGAGCCGTCGGGCTTGAGCGGCGGCAGGCATCAATGCACTCGTCCGCGATGGTCCTGCCGTAGAATCTCTCGGGCGCACCTCCGACTCCGTTCGGGTACCTGGACGGGACGTAGTGTGCGTCGAGTCTTCGCGCCGCGTCAATCCACCACTGAATCTCTTCCCTCAAGTGTACCCCTCCTGTGGGCCGGCGACCTCGGGCCGACGGCGCCTGGGCCGACGGACCCTCGCCGACGGCCTCATGCTGCCGCCTCAGATCGATGGCCCCGGAGACGAGACTGAGTCTCCCAGGTACCATTGTATCCCAATGCGGTCGCTGCTGCACCCCCGGGGTCGCTGCATGCGCGGGGTTGCTGCGGAGTTGTTTGGCCCCTCGGAGAAGCTA
>JANLGA010000001.1:4064-4472 GCA_024653225.1 Bacillota bacterium
AGAAACCCCGCGCCGGTTCCCAGGAGTGAGAGAGACTCCTCCTGGTAAACCTCGCCGTACGCGGAGATGCTCTCGGCCATTGCCTTGAGCCTCTGGTCGGCGTGCGACAGGTAGGCCTCGGGGACCTCGACCTTCCTGCCGGGCAGCCCGGGGTGAGGGACGAGAGAACCTAAGCCTGCGGGCAGGCGTCTTAGGATGTTCTCTGCTATTCTCAGCCCGCCGAGGTCCCAGTCAGTCCAGATGAGGACAGTCATCTGTTCCAGACCCTCCAGCCGCGTGAGCATCTCGAACATGCCCCTCTTGGGCATGCCGTCGGTGCAGACGACGAGCCACCCGCGGTCGCCGACCCCCGCGCTGGCGAGATAGTCCAGGGCGGTACGGTTTTCCGTTAGCACCAGCGCTTTCGCC
>JANLGA010000001.1:4482-12221 GCA_024653225.1 Bacillota bacterium
GTCACTCGCCGGATGTCCCTTGTCGAGAGGGCGGGGACGCACCCCCACAGGCGGAGCCCGTCCGGGCGCAGGTCGCCGTGGAATGGGACCCAGTACAGCAGGTGGACTCCGGTGATCCCCATATCCTCGAGCGAGAGTCCGGTCTCACCCTCCGCCACGGCGGCGATCTTGTACCGGAGGCCTTCCAGATGTTTGACGGAGTCCTTCTCGCCCGGGTGGAGCCTGCCCGATACCTCCTTGAAGTCCCAGACCTCTCCGGCCGGGCGGCTCCCGATGAATCCAAAGAACTCGACTATTCTCTCGTACGCCGACCCCTCGGACCTGGGCACGAATGCTATCGAGCCCGCATCGCCCGCGTCAAGGACTGGATTCCGGCCCGAGCGCGCCAGGTCCAGTTGGCGGCGGAGCATGGCTTCTACCTCGCGGCGCCGGCAGGAATTCAGATGCTCCTGGATGCGCCGGGCGAGTTCCGCCAACGGTTCGCGGGAGATCGGCCCGAAAAGCGATTCAAGTAGAGTCTCGCCGGCGTCCGTCACCGCGAGAAACGAGTTCTGGACGTTCCCCTGGCGGTCGAGGTTTTCCCGGCGCTCCACGATACCCCTCGCTATCAGGGAGTCGATGACAGCCAGCGTCCCCCCGCTCCCTCCGGGCGGCGCGGCGGCGGCTTTCGCAAGCCGCTTCCGGAACGCAACCTCGGAGAGTCGCTGTACTCCGCAGGCCCTGGCGCGGTGCAGGAGCGAAAGAGCCTGGTGCGCGGGCTGGTCGAAGGCACCCGCCGCGAGTGACGCCGCCCCTGCGGACCGGGTGACCCGCCGGACCGGGCGCGCGCCGCGGCGCGACGGCGCGTACACCGTCGTGACCTCGAGGTCGCCTTTCACATCCGTGTGGGTGAAGAGAGGTTCACGAGCCGGCAAGCGGCCACTCCTTTCTCCTGTACACCCGGGTCTTCGAGCCTTCTTCCTGTGAGCGATACACGCCGATGCCGAACTGTCCCTGTTCGAGGTGCGCCTTGTTGAGTCGGTGGGAGATGAGGATGTATTTGCGGTCGAGCTCCTGCCGCAGCAGCGACGCTATTTTCAGGACGTTGGCGGGGTCCAGGGACTGGTCTATCTCATCGAAAACGTAGAACGGACGCCTGTATTCCTTGACCATGGCCAGGGTGAGCAGCGCGGCAATCGCGCTGGTCTCGCCGCCCGATCGGTTCCTGAGCAACGGGCGCGGCTCGACGCCCTGGTACACTGAGACGTATATGTGCAGCTCGAACTGCGTCCCGTGAACCGGCTCGACCTGCAGGAAGCCCGTCCACCCGAATTGCTCCATGTAGCGCGAGAACCTGCCCGAGATCCTGTGGAACGTGTCCAGCATGACCTTTTTGAAGTTCTCCTGCGCCGTGCTTTCCTTTGAGGCGGCGTCATCATAGGCCGCCCTTACCCTGTCGAGCTCGTACTGGGCCTTCTCGAATTGCTCTCTCGCCGACGCGTAGTCTTCCTCGGCGGTCGGGATCACGTCCGCCTTAAGGGCCTCCACCGTCGGGGCGATCTCGACCCGGCGCCTTTGCCACGCCACCCGTTGTTCGTCCGAGACGGGCGGCTTCGAGGGGGCGGCCAGGCGTCCTTCCTGCAGGGCCTGCTCGTCGCCGATGTCCGGCCTCGAGAATGCCCGGCGCCATTCGTCTGCGACGCCGGCGGTCCTCAACTGGAGGTCTCTCAAGGAGAGCCTCTTGTCGGACAGGCGCTCGTCCATCTCTTTGAGCCTCTGGACTGTATCGCTGAGCCGCGCGCGCCCGAGTTCCGAGGCTCTCTCCAGTTTGTCGATCTCGCGGGCGGTCGCGTCAATCGCAGTCTCCAGGCGCCTGGTGTCTTCCAGCGCGCCGTCGGCGGCCCTGCGCGCGCGGGCCTCCGATTCCCTGGCGTCCGAAAGGCGCTGCCTGAGGACCGGGAGATCCGCGGACTTCTTCCACCTTTCGAGATTCGTCCTGGCTCTCTCGAGGTCCCTCGCGGTCACGGCCTTGGCGATCTCGTCGTCGGTGATCTCCCGGCGAATATCCCTGAGCCGGGCGGAGACTGTGTCGACCTCGAGTGACAGGCTCTCCGCCCTGATGGTCGCTTCGGGGACTGCGAGCGTCAGTCGCGCGGAGGCCTCGGCCGCGTCGCGAGCGATCCTGAGGGCGGATTCGAGGCTGCGCACTTCCTCCTCTATCCGCTGGACGACGGCGGCACTGTCCTGCGACTCGCGCGCAGCAAGTCGTGCCGCTTCCGATGCCCTTTCCAGCGCCATTTCGTATGCCTGCGGCCCGAGGCAGAACTCCGACGGCACCGAGTGACGCCGGCCGTACCTGTCGTACCGGTAACCGTCCGGCGTGTACGCCACGAAGCCCCGCGCCGCCAGTGCCGCGGCCTCCGCGTGGTCGCCGGCGAACACCACCGAGCCCAGCACGCGCTCGAGTAAGGCGGACAGGCCGGACGGCAGGTCCGCAGTGAGGCTGAGAGAGTCGCGTATCGTCCGGCGCGGCGCTTCTATTGGAGATGCCTCCGGGGCGACCCCAGGGACTACCCCCGGGACTCCCCCGCCGGGACAATTACTTGCGCCGGGGAAATCGGCGACGGTGTACTCGGTATAACCGACTAGAATCCTGCCGTCTTCGACGAGGACTGCCCACCTCAGGTCGCCGAGGGCTCCTTCCAGCACCCTTCTTTCTTCGAGGGTCGCTTCTTCCCCGGGGGCTACGCACTCGCACAGCACGGCGGCCGTCGCCCCCTCGTCCCGGTACTGCGAAGCGGCGGTGATTGCGAACGGGGGAGTGGCGGTGCGGCTCCGCTCCAGGAGTTCGAGGTGTTCGTTCGCCAGTCGGGATTTCTCCTCCGCCAGCACGGCTGCCTGTCGAGCATGGCGCAACCGGGCGGACCGGTCTTGCAGAGCCTCCTCGAGCTTCGCCGGGTTGCCGTAACGGGCGAGCGCCTCCTCCGCCTCGGCCAATTCCCGCTTCATCCGCTCGAGCTCGCCCCGCAAGGCCGCGAGCTCGGACTGGCGCGACCGAAGCAGGGTTTCCGTGGCCTGCTCCCTGTCGCGCCCGTCGGCTATGGCCCTCTCCAGGTCCCCGATCTTCTTCTCGAGGTCCGCGATCCTGGCCTCGAGCTCCTCGCCCGAGAGGCCCTCCGCCACGACCCTCTCGATGGATTCGACCTGTTCTGCGAGCTCTTCTGCCTCCCTGCGATGCCGCTGCCGCTCTTCGTTGGCGGCCGTGTGAGCCTCGCGGGCCCGGTCGAGGGAAGCGGCCAGGCCCGCCGACTCGTCCCTGAGCCTGGCGATCTCGCGGGCGTACTCCTGCAAGTCCGCCTCGAGCGTCGCCCTCTTGTCGAGTTCCTGCGCCAGCGCTTGCGAGAGGTTCCGCTCCTCGGCCACGGCCTTGTCCATGGCGATCACGTGCCTTACGAGGTTATCCTCCGCGACGGCGCGATCGATTTCGGCCAGCTCCTTCGAGAGCCGGCGGAATTCGTCGAGCTGTTTCCACGCGATTTCCTTTCTCTTCAGGCCGTCGTACAACATGTCCCGCTGGTTCTGCGCGTTCCGGAGTTCATCGAAGGCGCGGCTCTTGGCGTCGAGCGTCTCCTGCCATCGCCGCTCGAGGTCTTCCAACCCGAGGAACTGCTTCATGGTCTCATACCTGGACCTCGGCTTCATCTGCACGAGTGCCGCGCTCTCGCCCTGCTGTATGAACATGAAGCGGTCGTCCGGTTTGATACCGTATGTGCGCCGGAATACTTCGGCGTACTCCTCGTGGGTGCGGTAGTTCTGCCGTCGGCCTTCGGCCGTGGTGTAGAACCTGGAGAACGGGCGAGTGTTGTCGTATCCGAACTCGAGCCCGAGTACCACGGTGTCCGGCCAGTCCGGATTCCACATGTCCCCCTTCGGATTGAGGACCGTCAGTTCGGCCGTCGCCCTGCGGTTGACCCTGGTGTCGCGTTCGTCCAGGTAGCCCTGGTACAGGTCGTCAGGCACATCCCCCATGAGCGCCTGGATCATTCTTGCGATCGTGCTCTTGCCCGAACCGTTCGCACCGAACATGACCACCTCTCGCACGTCGGGGCCGCCGAGCGATATCGTGTGGTTGCCGAAGGCGCGCACGCCCGAAAGCCTCAGCTCAATCGGTATCATCAGGCGACTCCTCCAACCCTTCTGCGGACACCGTGCCGGTCTCGAGCCCGGCGAAGTTAGTCTCCACGAACTCCCGCAGCGCTTCGATGGCGTTGGGCCCGGGCCTCAGTGTCAGGCCGAACGCGAGGCACTGTCTGCCCGCCGGCGTGAGCCTGAACTTGCCCGAACCCTCCTTCCGCCTTATCCACCCTTTCTTCTCGAGGATCGTGATCGTCCGCGCGAGCGACTTTCCCGGGTTCTTGGCCCGACCGGCCATCAACGGCAGGAGATCGTCGCGACTCAGCGGCCTCGAGAGACTCTCTTCGAGGTACCAGGCGTATACGGCCACAGCGATCGCGCTTCCCGGGATTGGTCCCTGACCGGACTGATACACCTTGGAGGCATCCACGACAGCCACGACATGCTTCCCCGACTCGGCGAGCGTGAAGAACCTGTCCAGCCCCGCAGCCGAGCAGTAGGAGTAGAGGCCCTGCAGCGAGTCCTCTCCTAACATCTTCGCGATCGCCGAGACGGTCGGCGGGCGGCCCACGGTGGTCCCGACGATGACGCGCCTCAGCGCGCGCTCGTACTTCGGGTCGGCGTCGGCGCAATCGAACAGCGTCGGCGGGACGAGGGAACGGCCGGCCGAACGGCCGGCTGGGCCTCCGGTCGCGGCGCTGGTGGCGAGGCCCCGCTCAACCGCCGCGATCGATGCCGCAACCTGGAAGAAGGCCATTACTTCCGAGTGCTTGAAATCGCGGCCCTGCGAAGCAGAGATAACGCGACTCAGGAACCTCGGCCCCAGGGACTGCATCCCTATGGCCGTCGGGACGTACTTGTAAGTCCCGCCGTCAAGCCCGATCTCTTCTATCCAGAACAGTCGCTTGAGTTCGTCAATCGCCCTGCCCACGGTCCTCGCGGCGCTTCTATGCGCGGAGACGAACTGTTCCATTATGGTTGTTCGCGGAACGGGCAGGCAGTTGTCCTGGCGCCATTTCCAGATGAACAGGAACACGGCGAGGGCGGCGTTGGAGACCGGGGACTCATTCGCAAGCAGCGCCCGCGAGGCGATCCCCAGCGTAACGTACCGCCCGTCGGTGAGAATGCGGAAACACCTGCCGACGGCCGACGACTCCGCATATGCGAAGAAGCCGGACAGGTCATCGTCGCCGATGAGCCGCTGCACCGCGAGCTTCGTGAGCGGGTTTCCAGTGCTGGTGCCGCACAGGATGGCGCGTATGGCGAGGTCGTAGCGCACGTTGTACAGGCCGTTCATCCTAGCCTCCACCCGCTCCCGCGGACTCCGCCGGCTTCGCCCTTGCCCGGATGTCCCCGCCGTGTTTCCCCGAGAGCATGACCTGGCCCCTCATCTCGAACCGCTGCTCCTCGAAGACGTCGGGGGAATATGCCCCGCGGGCCAGGGACTTGGTCACTACTTCTCCCGCGGCTGCAGCCGTCATGAGGGCCTCGCCCCAGGTAGCGCGTTCGGCTATCAGCCTGGGTTCGGGCACGAGTTCGTGCGAGGCGACGGCCGTCAGGACGAGGTCTACGTAGGGGGCGAAGTCCTCCTCGAACTCGTCCTCTATGTCGTCCAGGTCGCCCTCTTCGGAAGACGTCTGTTTCTCCTCGGGCGGCGGGCCTTCGAGGTCAACGACCTGCCGGCCGACGAAATCGCTCACGAATTCCTCGAGCTGCGCCGTGCCGGCATGGGCGGGCAGATAGACCGGCAGTATCAGGTCGCCCGCTTCGGACGCCAGATCTAACAAGTGGTCCGAGTCGAACGCGTCGCGCAACCACGAATAGAACCGGTGCTTGCTTATCAGGTTCATTTCGGACATGGCGCGGCCCTGCGAGTGCGCCAGCACCCCCGTCATGGCGTCGAACGCCACCTGGAGCGCGCCCGCCTTGGCCCTCTCGACCCGTTCCACGATCGGCAGCCCGGGTTCGTAGCCCTCCTTCTGCTTGCCGGCGATGGCCTCTTCGAGGACGTCATACCTGTCGAGCAGGGAAGAGATCTGCTCTATGGCCATCCCCTCGACGATGTAATCGTAAAGCCTTTCGGACAGCTCGCGGTAGGCTTTCTCGAGGAAGCTGAGGGCGCGCGCGAGAGACCTGGTCTCGTATCCGTGCGCCTCGTAGGCATCCATGAGCTCCATTTCGCGCCGGCTCTGGTAGAAGAGTTGCTCCATGTTGCTCATCATGTGGAAGCCGTACCAGTCCTGGAGGATCCTGTGCATCGATCCGAGGAGGCGGCTGCCCTTCGTAGTGAGCTTCACGGTGACGTCGCGCATGATAAGGCTCAGCCGGTAGCCGGTGTTCAGGAATCCAACGGGGTCCACTTTGGGCTGGCAACCCCATCGTTCCACGAAGCGGTTGAGCAGGCCGATGTGTCCGCCCACCCCGGCCCCCGTGGCGTACTCCTCCTCTTGGATGAGGATGAGCATCTTTACAGCATCAATCAGCTTGCCTGGGTTCTGGCCGTTGTCGCTAACGGAATGGGCAAAGGCGGCCAGATCGGCGACATCCCTCGCCGCACGAACAAGAGCCTCGGGCTGCTCGCCCGAGAGGAAATCGATCTTCTTCTCGCTTTCGCGGTGGTCGTCCCGGTCGTCCTCACGGGTCCCGGCCCGGGCGGGCTCGATGCTCCGGGTGTCCTCGGGGTGGTTCAAGTGGCTTCACCCATTCTCACTGTCGGCGGAATTATGCATCAGGGATTCGCGCCTGGGGAGGGCCTGTCCTCCTCGCCGTCATCGCCGCCACTTCATCCCACGTCGGGGCCTCCCGCCGCAGTGCGCCCTGGACGCGGAGAACCTTGGGGAAGGAAAAACCGGTGCTGCGGGCAAATACTAATCGCGGGTCGCAAGGACGGGAGGTCGCCCCGGCATGGACGCCGCCGAGGACCGCGTACGGAAGCGCAAGGCTCAGCTCGAATCCGAGTTGAATCGCTTTGTGGGGCTCTTGAAGGAACATCTCGATCCCCACAAGATAATACTTTTCGGGTCGTTGGCCGAGGGCGACATACGGGAATGGTCAGACATTGACCTGGTCATTGTCTACGAGACCTCGCTGCCCTTCACCCGGCGCATGAGGGATGTACTGGCTCTCCTCAAGCCGAGGGTCGGCGTGGATCTCTTCCCATACACCCCCGATGAGTTTGAACGAATGTCCCGCGAGGGGTCCTTCATCCATGACGAGGTCTTGAAGAAGGGACGGCTGCTCCATGAGCGAGGGGAAACAGTGGCTCCGGTTCGCCTTTGAGGACCTCAAGATGGCGAGGCTCGCGTTGAGTGAACAGATATTCAACCAGGCCTGCTTTCACGCGCAACAGTGTGCCGAGAAGGCGCTGAAGGGTATCATCCTCTCGGCCCGACGCCCTGTGCCGCGCACTCACAAGCTTGCCGATCTCGCCGCCCTCCTGGAGGGCCGCCTCCCGGAAGACCTGCTTCCAAGAATTGTCCTGCTGGATAGGTTCTATACAACGACCCGTTATCCTGATGCGCTCCCGGGCTATTTGCCCGAAGGCCTGCCGGGAAGAGAAGAGTCCGAGGAAGCGGTCAGCGCAGCTGCGGAGTTGTTTGACCTCGCGCGCAAGTTGCTCGGCTCCC
>JANLGA010000001.1:12231-15876 GCA_024653225.1 Bacillota bacterium
CCCGTAGGGTGGAGATCCTTCTCGAGGTTGTCTTCCGCATCGTCCCGGTCATGCTCCGGGTTCTGACCGAGGTCAGAAGGAGTCCCGCCGGATGGGTCGAAGTATTCCCGCAAGTATACAAGCAAGTACACAACGCACAAATGAGTGTATTGTGCGATGCGCCTGCGATAAGGCCCCGCGGGGTGCTCGGCGCGGTGCGCGGTTGTGGCGGGCAAGTCGTCGGAGGGGGCGGATAGTACGCCTGGAGAGAACCTCGAAGAGATCGTGTACCGCACGCTGAAGGGCGCGATAATCGGCCATCGGCTTTCGCCCGGCGCTCCACTGGCGGAGGCGGAGGTCGCGGAAGCCCTCAAGGTCAGCAGGACCCCGGTGCGGAGCGCCTTCCGGAGGCTGGCCGACGAAGGCCTGGTCACGTGGAGGCGCAGGAAGGGCGCGACGGTCGCCCACGCGACGGCTGGGGAGATCAAGGACGTTTTCTACGTGAGGCGGCTGCTCGAAGCCGCTTCCGCGGAACTGGCCGCCGGGAAGGCGACCCCGCGCGACATCGAGGAGCTCGAGGGGTACGTCGCCCTCGAGGTGGAGGCGTTCCGACGAAAGGACGTGGAGGGGGTCCTCGCAGCCGGCCGGCGCTTTCACGACGCCGTCGGCAGAATGAGCGGCAACAGCGTGCTCGCGTCCATGATAAGCATAGTCGTGGCGAAGAGCTACGTGCACCTCATCTTCTACGATGCGTTCGATTCCCCGGAACCGAGGTCCCCGGGCGAGCACAGGCGGATCATCGAGGCCCTCCGCAAGGGGGATGCCGAGGAGGCTCGCCGCGCGATGGAGGCCCACGTCCGTTCGAGCGAGGACTACCTGGACCTGGCGCTGTACCTGCGCCCCAGGGACGTGGCGTCGGCGCTTTCGGGGGACGGCCGGGCGGAGAGGGAGGTTTAGCCCGTGAAGAGAGTGGTGGTGCTTGGGGCGGGGAGGGTGTCCAGCCCGTGCGTGGGACATCTCCTGGGAAAGCCCGACATCCAGGTGCGGGTGTACGACATCGTCCCCGCGAACGCGGCGCGGGTGGTGGCGGGGCGGCCGCGGGGAGAGTCGTTGCAACTGGATGCCTCGAAGCCGGTGGGTCCGGCCATCCGGGAAGCGGACGTCGTCATCAACCTCCTGCCTGCGCCCCTCCAGCTTGACGTGGCGAGGGCTTGCGTGGAGGAACGCAAGCCCCTCGTTTCAGCGTGCTATGCGACGGAACCAATCAAGGCGCTCGACAAGCCCGCCCGCGAGGCGGGCATCTTGATCCTCATGGAAATGGGACTCGACCCCGGCATAGATCACATGTCGGCGGTGAAGTTCATCCGCGAAGTCGAGGCGGAAGGAGGGAGGGTCAAGGGTTTCTTTTCTTGGTGCGGGGCGCTGCCCGCGCCGGAAGCGAACACCAATCCGTTCGGATACAAGTTGTCCTGGTCCCCAGGCGACCTGGTGGGTACGCTGCGCCGCCCCGCGAGGTTCCTCAAGGGCGGGCATGTGGTCTCGATCCAGGGTGACGCTCTCCTGGAGAACTACACCCTGAAGGAAATCGAGGGACTCGGGTGGTTCGAGGAGTACCCGAACGGGGACGCCCTGGGGTACGCCGAGATATACGGGATACCCGACGCGGCCGACCTTTTCAGGGGGACACTGAGGTACCCGGGCTGGTGCGAAACGCTGCGAAAGATGCTTCACCTACGCATACACGACGACGAGCCGAGAGACCTGTCCGGCCTCACCTTCGCCGATCTCACCCGCGCGATGATCGGGGAACCGGCGGGGGACCTGAAAGCCGCCGTCGCCCGCAGGCTGGGGCTCGACGAGTACTCCACCGCGATGAAACGGATAGAATGGCTCGGCCTTCTCTCCGACCGGCCGATAGGCCGGAAGCGGGGCTCGATGCGCGACGTGGTGCTCGACCTGTTCCTGGAGAAGTTGGGCTGGTCGGAAGGGGAGAGGGACTTGGTCGTGATGCAGCACGAGTACATAGTGGAGTACCCGTGCGCGGGGGTGACTAAGAGGCACACCTCGTTGCTCGTTGATTACGGGGTCCCGGGGGGCGATACGTCGGTGGCGAGGACGACGGGGTTGCCGGTCGCTCTGGCGGCGGAGATGATACTCCGCGGTCGGCTCGATCTGGTGGGGGTGCACATTCCCGTCCACCCGCGCGTGTACGAACCGATTCTCGCGGACCTCGCCTCCATGGGGATCGTGTTCCGCCACGGGGAGAAGACGCTGCGGGGCGGACCGGCTCGTCGCGAGAGTGCCGGCGGGACCCGCGCTCCGCGTGGAGGGGGGTGATGCTGCGGCCGGGCCCCGCGTGCCGAATGGCGCGCGGCAGTACCGTTGTGGAGGAGGATTGAGGTGAATCCTGGACATGTCGGGACGGCAAGCCATGGCGGCCTCGGCCCCGTGGTCCTCGGGCACGATGACGCCATGATGGATGTCGTCGAAAGGAGGAGAGCCGGAAAAGAAGGTGCGCTCGTGCAGGAGCACCTCGGGCGGATGCGGGCGTCCGGCGTTGGCCTGGCTCTACTGGCCGTCTACGTGGAGTCGGCGTACAAGCCGTTTGCCTCCTTGGAAAGGGCGGTCCGGTGCCTGGGCGGGCTCTTGGCGGAGTTGTCGGGCGCCGGCGACGAATTCTTCGTCGTCCGGAACGCGGGGGACCTGGACAGGCTGCGCGAGGGTTCGGTGGGAATAGTGATCGCGCTCGAAGGGGCCGAGCCACTCGGCGCGACCCTCGACAACCTCTACGTCTTCCACCAGGCGGGGGTGAGATCCCTGGGCCTGACGTGGAACCAGCGCAACTTGGTGGCGGACGGCATTTGGGAGACGGGGGGCCTGACGGAGTTCGGCCGGCAGGTGGTGAGCCTCTCGGAATCCCTGGAGATCCTGGTTGATGTGTCCCACCTGAACGAGCGCAGCTTCTGGGACGTCGCGGAGGTCGCGAGGAAGCCTTTCGTCGCCTCGCATTCCAATGCCAGGGCGGTGTGCGACCACCCCCGAAACCTGACGGATGACCAGATCCGCGCGATCTCGCGGTCGGGCGGCGTAGTGGGCCTGAACTTCTACAGCCCGACGCTCGCCCCTCGCGACGCCTCGATTGACGACGCGGTCGCGCACCTCAGGCACATGATAGCCGTCGCGGGCGAAGATCACGTTGCACTCGGTCCGGACTTCGTGGATTTCATGGTGGAACAGACCAAGAGGGAAACCGGCGCCCCTCCGCAGCTGACGAGGGGCCTCGAGAGTGTCGAATGCATCCCCGCTTTCATCGAGCACCTGGCTGACTTGGGATTTTCCGAGGAAACGCTCCGAAAGGTCCTGGGCTCCAACTTCATACGCGTCTTGCGCCGGGTGCTTCCGCGGCTGTGACCCGATGCCGCACCCCGGCCGGACTACCGGAGGTGTAAGCGATGCAGAAAGCGCTGCTGTCGGGCGAAATACCGGAAATGGCTTTCATCCTCGCTTTTCCCGTACTTGCTTTCTGGATTGAGAAGAGATTCCCGAAGATCTCGGCATGCATGGTCTCCATTCTCGGTGGAATGATCCTCGCCAACCTCCGGATCGTGCCGTTCGAGAGTCCCATGTACGACCTGGTTTTCGGCAAGGCCGTTCCACTCGCGATCC
>JANLGA010000001.1:15886-18579 GCA_024653225.1 Bacillota bacterium
CTTCAGCGTGAACCTGAGGGAATGGCGGAATCTCGCCAGGCCCGCCGTGGTGAGCTTCGCCGTGTGCGCCGCGTTCGTGATGGTGCTTGCGTTCCTGTGCGGGGTGCTGGTGGACCTCGGACCCGAGGGCTGGAAGGTGGCCGGGATGTTGGTCGGGACCTACACGGGCGGGAGCATGAACCTCGTGGCCATCGGCACGGCCTTGAACGCGTCTTCCTCGGTGCTGGTGGCCGTGAACGCGGCCGACATCCTGTGGTTCGCCGTGTACACCAGCGTGGCCCTCGCCATACCGCCCTACCTGAAGCGGATGGGCTGGAAGTCCAGCGCTGCGCCGGCGGAGGCGGGCGCCGAAGTCGAGGAATCGTTCTGGAAGCCGAAGCCGATAACGCTCTACTCCCTCACGAGTGCCATAGCGCTGGCCGCACTGTGTTTCGGTGCCGCGTACTACCTGAAGCAGCTGTTCGCGAAGGAATACCAGAGTGCGTGGCAGGTGTTGATCCTCACCACGCTGGCGCTGGTACTGGCGCAGTCGAGTTTCGTCCGGTCGCTCCCCGGAAACGAGGAGATCGGCAGCTACCTGATGCACATGTTCTTCGTCGCCATAGGCGCCACGTCGAACCTATCCGAGGTGGTCAAGGCCGGCCCGGCCGTACTGCTGACGGTCGGGTGCGTAGTATTCGGGGCCTTCGTCTTCCAGCTGTTCGTGGGGAGAATCCTCAAAATTGACTATGAGACGCTGCTCATCACCGGCAACGCCTCGATAGGCGGCCCCACGACGGCGGCGACGATGGCGATTGCCCTGCGGTGGAGGCCGCAGGTCGTCACCGGGCTGATAACCGGCCTGATAGGGTACGCCGTGGGCAATTACCTGGGTATCGCGGTGGCGACGCTCCTGAAGGCGGTCCGACCGGGCTTGTACACGGCATTGCTCGAGGTGCTCAGGGGCCTGATCGTCTGACGCGGGCATCACCGGCCGGTCCCCGCGAGAAGCGGGGACCCGGCCTGGCCGCAGAGGAACACCTCCACTATCATCGCGCCGTAAGGCCCTCCCGTCACGACAGCCACTCCAAGCCTGTTGAATTCCGGGTCGAGGATGTTCCCCCTGTGTACGCCGCTATCCATCAGCATCTTGTGCGCGCCGGCCACCGAGGTGTGACCCGCCAGGTTCTCGCCGGCCTTCCGGAACGGGATGCCGAGCCTTCCGAGCCGCGAGGCGAGTGTTCCGAGGGTCGGCGACCGGTGCCCGAAGTACCCCGACGCGATCATGTCCTCCGCGTGCCGCCTGGCTGCCTCGCACAGGTCCGCGTCCAGCACTAGCGGGGGGGCGCCGCGCGCGGTTCTCTCCATGTTGATGAGGCGGACCAGGAGGTTCTGCGCTTCGGTGGGTGTACCGGAAGGCGACGACGCCGCCCGGGGCGCACCGACGACGAGGCATGCGGCCACCAAAAGGGTCAATCCGAGGCGCATTCTCACAGTGCGACCGGCGGCCCTGACCGGATTCATGCTTGAACCCCCCTGTGCTCCCTCGCTCGCCCTTGCTCGGAGTTCTGCTCGGTTTCGGCGTGTCGTGGGTTGGCGAATGGAGTCCCGTGCTTGTCTAGTCATGTTATCGAGGGGGGCGGGGCGGGCCGTTAGGAGGCTCGCGGCCGCGACGAACTTGAAGGAATTGGCAGGAATTCGGGGGGCTTAGAAGGATTTGGAATGGCGGCGTCGAAGCATTCTGATACTGCGCCACTTTCCGTGGTGCGCCAGTTTTCGGTGACTCCATTTCCCCGTTACACAGCGTGTTCCAGGCCCTAGTCTTTTCGATTCCGGCTGGGTCCATCTACGGCGGAGGCCATGACCGGAGGTCCCCTTGGTCACCGTGACCCCTCGCGAGCCAATGGTGAAACCGGTCGCCGACGGCGGTCGGTTTTCCATTTCCGTGTGGAACGGGGCCGGTATTCGTGTGTCTGCGGCCACATGAGCGGGAGGGAATATGCATGAAGAGGAGTGTCTACAGCGGTGTGCGGCGGAACCCCGTGAGCTATCTGATTCCCTTTCTTCTCGCACTGGTTGTGCTGGGGTTGTTTGGATACACGGCGCTCGCTCAGCCCAACGAGGTATGGGTCGAACCCACCGTGTCCGAGGATGTGTATCACTATGATTCCCTGGCGGAGGCACTGGATGTCGTCGCCCCGGGGGGCACCGTCTACATTGCGGCCGGGGAGTATGTAGGACACGCCACGATCACAAAGGACGGGCTCAAGCTGAAAGGCCCTGGGGCCGGAACTGATGCCCGCGGCCGCAGCGGCCCCGAGGCCGTCATCATCGGAAGCATCGTGGTGACATCGGACGCGTCGGAGGTCACCATTGATGGCCTGACATTCCAGGCCTTTGGAGGAGACAACCCATACGGACTGGGAGGGCCCTACAACACGGCCCTGGTATGCGAAGCGGACAGCGCCGTGATAGTTAACAACGTGTTCAGGGGTGCTGAGAGCCCACGCGGCCCGTACACCTATTCCAGTCTGGTGAACGTGAATGCCACCGATTTGACTTTCCGTCGTAACGACGTGCGCCAGGTCATTGACGTCGCGTCGGACCCGAATGCCGCCTACCTCACAGTCGAGGGATGGGGCGAAATCGAGGACAACACGTTCGCCGGCGCACTGGGAATCGGGGTGAAAGAGGGGGCCGCCACTTCGGCCCCC
>JANLGA010000001.1:18589-58666 GCA_024653225.1 Bacillota bacterium
GCCGAAGTGGCGGCCCGCGGCAACGTCGTGGTGACTGCTTCCAGGGAGGGTATGTGGCTCTGGCCGGTAGCAGCGACTGCGGACATAACCCTCACAGGCAACTCGGTCAATGGCTACAATGAGGGCGACCACGACTTCATGACGGCCCTCAAGATCGTCAGCAGGCCGGCCTCGCTCAATGGCGAAACGACATCGGGCGAGATGCTGGCGGCCGTTAAAGACGACAACCCCGGCATAGACAGTGTCTATCTCCAATGGATGATGGTACGGGAAGGGGAGAGCATCCAGGCAGCCATAAACGCTGCCCTGCCGGGTGACACGGTCGAGATCGAACCAGGCACTTACAATGAACAGGTAACTATCAACAAGTCCGTGAAACTGCGCGGCGCCGGGATCGATGAGACGATCCTGAGTGGCGCCGGTTCCGGTGCAGGCATAACGATACCCTATGCGGGCCAACCGTTCTCGGGTATCGAAATCTCCGACCTGACTGTCACGGGATATGAGGACGGCATCCTGATATTGGGCACCAACAGCAACCTGCTCGTGGAGGACGTGAAGGCCGCGGAGAATGTCCGGCACGGTATATGGAGCCAGTCCTGGAACATCAAGAACTGGATCTTCAGGGGGGTAAACGCTTCGGACAACGGGGGCACCGGCGCCATTGGGCGGGGTATCTGGATCATAAACGGCGTCAAAGAGGGCATTACCATCGAGGACGGCACGTTCAACCGCAACAGACTCGTGGGCATTGACATCAGCGATGGCAGTGTCACAGGCCTGACTGTCAGGGGAAACACAGTTATCGGCAACGGCGATTCAGGCATTGCCGTGCTCGGTGCGAAGGGTCCCATGGCCAATATGATTGACGGCAACACCGTCACAGATAACGGCAGGTTCGGGATTGAGATCAAGAACCCTTCGGGTAACGGGCAGAGCAGCGGGGCTGGAAGCATAGTAGTGTCGAACAACGTCGTATCGAGGACTGAGGAAGCCACAGACCAGCGCGACTATGCGGGTATCGCGGTATTCAGGCGGCAGCCGGTTCTACAGTACAATGCCGACCAGCCGTGCGGCGTCGTGGTAGCCCGCAACACCGTGACGGGCTACCAGCGCAAGCCTTCCGGCTCGACCGGTGATGGCTTCGGCATCGTGGTTGAGGGGACCAATCATACAGTTACCGGCAATGTGGTCACCCAGAACGACGTCGGCATCCAGGCACAGGCTGGGAATCCGGTGCTGAATCAGCAATCGACTGACTACTTCGATAGGGGCGATGCCGCCGGATTCAGTGGCAAGATAACTCAGAACGTCATTGTGAGTAACACGATTGGGGTAAGAAGCGTGGGTGTCGCCACTCAAGTAGATGCCACCCGGAACTACTGGGGAGAGGCGGGACCGGGGGCCCAGATCAGCGGCGACGTCGAGTACTTCCCATGGGCCCTCGACGATACGAGAAACGCGAGCGGCGATTTCCTGCATCTCACCAATTCTGACACGGATGTAGTGGTTGTGGACGATGCCTGGCTTGGGTTGGCGAACAAGACCCCGGTGGAAGTAGACGGCACGGACTACTACGTCGGCGTGAACGCCTTCGGCTCCATACAGGACGCCGTGGAGGCCGTGGACGACGGGGGCACCGTCAACGTCGCCCCCGGTGAGTATGCCGAGACGGTCGCAATCGAGGACAAGAACGGCGTCACGGTCAAGGGATCGGGCAGGGGGGAAGGGGGCACGGTCATCAGGCCGGATGCCCTGCTTTCGACCGGCATGGGTCACAAGTACGACCCAGACATGAGGGTGACGGTGTTCGTCAACGATTCTACCGACGTGACCATGCGGGATATGACGATAGACGGCAACGACCTGGGCGGGAACGCCGTCGTGTTCTGGAACGCCTCGACGGGTTCGCTGGAGGGCCTTGAGATCGTGAACTGCGGGCCGTTGCGGGGGGCCCAGACGGGGCAGGGGATCGCGGTGGACGCCGGCTCCGGCCGGGTGACGAGGCTCGAGGTGAACAACTGCGACATCCGCGGGTTCAACAAGAACGGCATTGACGTGGTGGACGGTAACGGGGCCGCCACCGGGGGCGGGACGATCACCGTGGACGTCACGGGCGGCTCCATCACGGGCGCCGAGCCGACGACCGTGATTGCCCAGAACGGGATAATGTTCTGGGAGCGCGCGGGCGGGACGGTGGGAGGCACCGTGAGCGGCGTCGGCATCTCGGGAATCGAGTACACTCCCGACACAAACGAGGCCTGCGGCGTACTGGCCTACGCGCAGAAGCGCGGCGCGCTGTCAATCGAGGACACGCGCTTCTCCGGCACGGAGGTGTACATCGGGCTGGGCGCGGGCAGCTCCGGCGGTATTGACGCCTCGTCCTGCGTGTTCGACGGGGTGTCCCCCGCCGAGGCCTCATTTGCGCAGCTCGCGGCCATCGAGGACCGGATAATCCACAAGATGGACGACGCCGCGTGCGGGCTGGTCGCCTTGCTGCCGCGGACGGTGGTTGCGACGCCGAACAACCGCGGGATCCAGGCCGCGATAGACGTCGCCTCGCCGGGCGACAGAGTGTTCGTCGCAGCCGGCGGATACAATGAAGCCATCTCCATTGCGAAGCCGCTTACATTGCGCGGCGACCCGTCTGCGGATCGGCCGGTCGTCAACATACCATGTAGCAGGACATCCAATGACACGTCGGTGGGCGTCTTCGAGATAAGAGCCGACGACGTGCTCGTGGAGCATCTCAGGCTGGTAAAGGAAGATCAGGGCGGCTGGAACAACTCAGTCATAGCCATCCCGCGCGGGGGTTCGTGGCCGGCGTACACCATAGAGTACGAAGACATCACCCTTCGGGACCTCGTCGTCGAGAAGGGCGGAGCCGGCGCGTACATAGCGGCGGGCGATATCACAATCGAGGATTGCGAATTCTTAGATCAGCGGGAAGACGCCCTGTTCTTCGACGCGGTGTCAGGAACCACGAACGTGCTCCGGAACAGGTTCGTGGGTTCGCCGGGTTCGAAGAAAGCGATCATCTTCGAGAACTTCAGTGACAAGGACCCCGGCGTGACCGGGACTGTTAACATCCGAGGGAACGTGGTCAACGGCAAGAACCACCTGTTCCTATACAACCAGTGGCGTAAACCCGAGAACAAGGTCGACATCAATATTGCGGACAACGTCGTGGAGGCCGTGGCCGGCGATGCGATCGCGGTATTCGACCCGCGTCCCTACGACCCGTCGTTTGACCCGCTGAATTTCCGCAAGATACAAAGCATTCGAGTCACGGGCAACGATCTCTCGGGGGCGCCTACCTCCTGCTTCGCGGTGCTGAACATTGACGACCCCAACGCTGTCGTCATAGACGCCACCGGCAACTACTGGGGCGACGACGCCGGACCGAATCACGCGGTGACCAACCCCGAGTCAGCGGGCGGCGCTGTGAGCGACAACGTTATTTACAGCCCGTGGAAGAAAACGGACGGAAGCGAAGGGACGCTGGCAATCGGGCTCGACGGCGCCTATGACTGGGACAACGACGAGGGGGACGTGACCATCACCGGACCGCAGGGACTGGTGGTCGGCGTCGTCAAGGTGAACGGCAGGGAAGTCCGTCCCACGCCGAAAGTCGAGGACGGGATGTTCTCGGTGGAGCTCGAGGAGGGACCCAATGACATCTGGGTGGAGGCCTCGGACGCCACGGGCAATGTCTACAGGGGTACGTGCGGGATCTCCAGGGACAAGACGGCGCCCGTGACGACAATCACGCCGAGCCGCGGGGTTGACGGCTTCGACGGCTGGTACAAGGGCCCCACGGCTCCCACGGTACTGCTCGCCGCCGAGGCGGACGCGACCATTCGCTACCGCTGGAACGGCGGGGAATGGTTCGAGCACGGCGGCCCCGAGGTCGAGCTGCAGGTGCCGGAGGGCGAGAGCACGCTGGAGTACTTCTCGACCGACGCGACAGGCAACGAGGAGCAGGTCAAGAGCGCCGCGTTCAAGGTTGACACGGTGCCACCGACGGGCTCCATCACGATCGCGGGCCGCAAAGACGAGATCGGGTCGAGAGAGGTGACCATCACCCTCGCGTCGGCCGACGCGGAGCGGATGAGGGTCTCAAACGACGCCGGGATGAGCGGCGCGACGTGGCAGGCGTTCCGGCAGGAGATGAGTTGGACCCTCACCGACGGGTACGGTCCCAAGAGGGTTTACGCGCAGTTCAGGGACCACGCGGGCAACGAATCGGTGGTGTACAGTGATGTCATCAACTACGTGAGGTCAGAGGCCGAGGCGCCGCCCGCAGGGCCCGCCCCGGCGCCCCCGGCTCCTCCGGTCGTGGCCGGTTCGACGACCCAGGAGGTAACTGCCGAGACCGGCGGGACGGTGTCGCTGCCCGACGACAGCGCGCAGGTAACCCTGCCGCCCGCGGCGGTCGAGGACAACGTGACTGTCACGATAGCCCCGATGACGGAGGTTGCGGAGCCGTCGCCCGGCATGGTGAAGGTTGGGAACAGGGTATTCGAGATAACGTGCGAGACGGCTGCCGGGGAGCCGGTGCGGGCGTTCTCGAAGCCCATCATCCTGACGTTCCGGTATGAGGAAGAAGAGCTTGGTGGGGCGTCCGCGGAGGATCTGAGGGTGTTTTACTGGGACGAGGGGTTGGCTGCGTGGATAGCGATACCGAGCGAGGTAGATGTTGAGGCGGGGACGGTTACTGGTGTAACGGATCACCTGACGGTATTTGCGCTGATGGTGAAGCCTGGGATGCCGAGGATGCCTGACATCAAGGGTCACTGGGCGGAGGCGCACGTGCTGAAGCTGGTGAGCCTGGGTGTTGCTGGTGGATATCCTGACGGTACGTTCAGGCCGGAGGAGACGATTACCCGGGAGCAGTTTGCGAAGATGGTGGTAGTGGCGGCGGGGATACAGGCTGAGGCTGTGCCGGAGCTGGGGTTTGCGGATGCGGGGGAGGTTGCGGAGTGGGCTAAGGGGTACGTAGCTGCAGCAGTGAAAGCGGGGATAATCAAAGGACTTGACGGGAACAGGTTCGGGCCTGGTGAAGCGGTGACGAGGGCCCAGGTGGCCACGATGCTGGTACGCGCCCTGGGGATCGAGGTTGGGGAGGCGGGGACGCAGTTCACGGACGATGCGGAGATACCGGCGTGGGCGGCCCGCGGAGTACGTGCGGCGGTGGAGAAGGGGATAGTCGGGGGCTTTGAGGATGGCAGTTTCAGGCCTGGTTTGAGTACGACTCGTGCTCAGGCGGCGAAGATGTTGTCGCGGTTCATGGAGGTGAGGCTCGCCGATTAGCGGGGAAGCCGGCGGGGCTCCGGGATGGAACGGCGGCGGGCCTGGAATGAAGGGGAGCGGCGTGAGCCGCTCCCCAACTGATCGTTCTTCGAGGTTAGGCGGGGCTCCTGGTGCCTTGCTTCAACCACGGCATCATGCTGCGCAGCGCGGCGCCGACGCGCTCGATCTGGTGTTCGGACTCCTTGGCCATCAGGCTCGAGAGCACCGGCCTGCCGGCCTGGTTCTCGAGTATCCACTCGCGTGCGAAGTCCCCGGATTGGATCCTCGAAAGGGCATTCTTCATGGCCTGCTTCACCTCCGGGCCGACGATCCGCGGGCCGCAGGCGAGGTCGCCGTACTTGGCGGTGTCCGACACGTTCCTGCGCATGTGCGCGATCCCGCCCTCGTAGATGAGGTCCACGATCAGCTTGAGCTCGTTCAGGCACTCGAAGTACGCGACCTCCGGCTGGTATCCGGCCTCGACGAGCGTCTCGAAGCCCGCCTTGATGAGCGAGGTGACCCCGCCGCAGAGGACGGCCTGTTCGCCGAGCAAGTCGGTTTCGGTCTCTTCCGCGAAGGTGGTTTCGATGACGCCCGCGCGCGTGCACCCGATCGCCTTGGCGTATGCCAGGCCCGTGCGTCGCGCGGACCCCGACGCATCCTGGTGGACTGCGAGCAGGGCCGGAACGCCCGCGCCCTCTAGGAACATACGGCGGACCAAGGCGCCGGGCGCCTTGGGGGCCACCATGAACACGTCCACGTCGCGCGGCGGCACCACCTGGCCGTACAGGATGTTGAAGCCGTGCGAGAAACCCAGCGCCTTGCCCTCCGAGAGGTTGGGGAGGACCTTCTCCAGGTAAACCTCCCTGTGCTGGTGGTCGGGGAGGAGGAACATCACTACGTGCGACGAGGAGACGGCCTGTTCCGGCGTCATGACCCGAAAACCCAGGCTCACCGCCTTGTCCCACGAACGACCGGGGCGCAGGCCGACCACCACCTCGATCCCGCTATCCCTCAGGTTTTGCGCCTGCGCGCTCCCTTGGCTCCCGTACCCCAAGACAGCCACCCTGGACCCCCGCAGGTGCGCGAGATCCGCGTCCGCGTCGTAGTAAACCCTCGCCATCGTGCGTGCCCCCCTTACTCTGTGCGTTGCACATCGCCTTGCCGCCGACCTGCCTGCCGCCGCGGGCCATGGCGATGCGGCCCGTGCGGACGACCTCGATGATCCCGAATTCCGCGAGGAGGCTCATCATAGCCGCGACCTTGTCCTGGTCACCGGTCACCTCCACCACGAGGCTCCGCCTCGCCACGTCAACGATCCTGGCGCGGAAAATGTCGGCGAGCTGCTGAATCGCGGCCCTCTGGGACGGCGGCGCGTACACCCTGACCAGCGCGAGTTCGCGGCTTATCGCTTCCGGTCCCTCGAGGACTGACACCTTGAGTACGTTGACCAACTTGTCCAGCTGTTTCTTCACTTGCTCCAGGACCCTGTCGTCCCCGTCAACCACGACTGTCATCCGCGAGAGGGTGGGGTCCTGCGTGACCCCGACTGCGAGGCTCTGGATGTTGAATCCCCTCCGCCCGAACAGACCCGCCACCCGGGTCAGGACGCCGGGCTGGTTCTCCACGAGTATGGAAAACGTCTGAATCATGTCGCGCCACCCCGGGACTCGACGATTATCCGGGAAATGGACTCCCCGGGCGGCACCATGGGGAGGACGTTCTCCTCGGGCGGCACCGGGCAGTGGAGCAGGCCGGGACCCGGGTTCCGGAGGAGCGATGCGAGGCCGTCCTCAACCTCGGTGGGTGAGCCCGCCCGCCAAGCGGCGAGGCCGTACGCCCGCGCGAGGGCGACCCAGTCGGGACCCCGCAGTGACACTGCAACCAGGTTGCCGCCGAAGAACATCTCCTGCCACTGGCGAACCATGCCGAGGCTCGTGTTGTCGAGCAGGACTATCTTGACGGGCAATCGCTCCTGGACCACCGTGGCCAATTCCTGCACGTTCATCTGGAGGCTACCGTCTCCCGTCACGAGGACGACCGTTTTCCGTGGGCATCCCAGGGCCGCTCCGACGGCGGCCGGCAGACCGTACCCCATTGCCCCGAGCCCGCCCGACGTGATGAGCGTCCCGGGGTGGTAGAAGGGATAATGCTGGGCCACCCACATTTGGTGCTGCCCGACGTCGGTGACAACGATCAGGTCGTCACTGCGAGCGAGCCCCTCGGTCGCGGCCGCCAGCGCCATGATCGTGCGGACGGCTGTGCCGTCGTCGGCGCCCGGGCGCTTCATCGAATTGACCCTGCTCACCCACTCGTCGTGTCGCTTCTCGGGGACGAGGGGGAGCAGGTCCTCGAGCACGTGCCGGATGTCTCCCACTATGGGTATGTGGGCGGGGACGTTCTTGCCGAGCTCGGCGGGATCCACGTCAACGTGAATGATCTGCGCCGACGGCGCGAACGACTCCCGGGCCCCCGTGACCCTGTCGCTGAACCGGACGCCGAGCGCCAGGAGAACGTCGCACTCCTGGACCGCGCCGTTGGCCGCCGGCGTCCCGTGCATGCCCATCATGCCGAGGAACAGGGGGTGGCCGGCGGGCATCGTGCCGAGGCCCATCAGGGTAGTCGCCACGGGCGCGCCGGTTTTCTGGGCGAGCCGGACCAGCAGCGGGGATGCACCGCTCCACTTGACGCCTCCACCCGCGAGGATTACGGGGCGGCCCGCGGCGGCCAGGGTCCGGGCGGCCCTTTCCATCTGGGCGGGATGTCCCCGTTGCCGGGGCCTGTAACCGGGGAGGCGGGGAGTGGAGTCGGCGCCCTCCGGCACTTCCGCGTCCATCACGTCTCGGGGGACGTCCACGAGGACCGGCCCCTTGCGCCCAGCCTGGGCGATGTAGGCGGCCTCGTTCAACACCCGGGGGAGGTCGTCCACCCTGTTCACGAGGTAATTGTGCTTGGTGAGCGACATGGTGGCCCCGAATACGTCCGTTTCCTGGAAGGCGTCGCGGCCGAGCTGGGCCGTGGACACCTGGCCCGTTATCGCGAGCACGGGGACGGAATCGAGGAAGGCATTCGCCAGGCCGGAAACCAGGTTCAACGCCCCGGGTCCGGAGGTGGCCACGCACACGCCCAGCCTGCCCGTGGCCCTGGCGTACCCGTCGGCGGCCATGGCGGCCCCCTGCTCGTGGCGGACCAACACGTGGTGTATGGCGGTCGGCATCGCGTCGTACAGCGAAATGACGGCGCCGCCGGGGTAGCCGAACACGGTCTCCACGCCCAGGTCTATCAGGGAGTCCCAGATGGCTTCCCGTCCCCTCATGGCCCGTGGGCCTCCCCGTCGCCGACCTCGAGGACGGCCCAGTGGGATGCGTCGCGGACGTGGGCGCGGTATCGCCCGAGGATTCCCCGGGGCGGCTCCCCGGGCGGCCTGCGCCACACCGCTCGCCGTCGGCCCATCTCGTCGTCGTCAATCAGCACGTCAATTCTGCCGGCGGCCACGTCCAGCGACACCGGATCGCCGTCCCGCACGAGGGCTATTGGTCCGCCGGCGAACGCTTCGGGACTGACGTGACCCACCGCCCCTCCGCGCGTCGCTCCGGAGAATCGGCCGTCCGTCACGAGGAACACCCTTCCCTCCAGGCCGAGCCCCGTCAGCGCCGAGGTCGCGTGCAGCATTTCGCGCATGCCGGGACCCCCCGCCGGTCCTTCGTACCGGATGACGACGCAATCCCCCGGCGCGACGGCGCCGGAGAGGATGGCTCGGACGGCCGGCTCTTCGCCGTCGAATACGCGCGCCCTCCCCGTCTGTTTCCAGGAAGTGGGGGCGAGACAGGCTGTCTTCACCAGGGCGCCCGCGGGAGCCAGGTTGCCGTGAAGCACGCGCAGGCCTCCGGTTTCCGCCCACGGACGGTCGAGGGGGCGAATGACGCTTCCGTCAGGGGAAGGCGCCCCTCGGACGGCGTCCGCCACGGTGACGCCCAGAATGGTGAGGGCGTCGCCTCGAAGGAGCCCCCCGGTCGCCAGCTCTTTCATTATCACCGGGAGACCGCCGGCACGATCCAGGTCCTCGGCGAACAGCTCGGACGCCGGGCTCAGCCTGCACAGCTGCGGTGTCCGCCGGCCGATCTCCTCGACGAGGTCCAGGTCGAACCGGACCCCCGCCTCCGCCGCGATGCATCCGAGGTGGAGTACGCTGTTCGACGATCCCCCGAGCGCCATGTCAACGGCGAGCGCGTTGGCGAACGCGTCGGCGGTCAAGATCCGTGAAGCGGTGAGGCCGGCGCTCCAGGCCGAAACGGCAAGGCGCCCGCTGTGCCTCGCGAGAATCGCCCTGCGGCTCGACGTCGCGGGCACAGTCGCGCTGCCCGAAGGCGCCATCCCAAGGGCCTCCGCCATGGCCGACATCGTGTTAGCGGTGAACATCCCGGCGCACGAACCCGGGCCGGGGCAGGCCGCCTCTTCCAGGAGGCGGAGGGCCCTTTCGTCCAGGCGCCCGCCGGAGTACGCGCCGACGGCCTCGAACACGTCGGAGAGATCCACCTTCCTACCGCCCAGGAACCCTGCCTCCATGGGGCCGCCCCCGCAGAAGACGGCGGGGATATCCAGCCGGGCGGCGGCCATCAACATACCCGGGATCACCTTGTCGCACCCCGCCACGAGGACGAGCGCGTCGAGCGCGTGCGCGCGCGCCATCACCTCGACGCAATCCGCGATTAGCTCCCTGCTGGGGAGCGAGTAGAACATCCCGGCGTGCCCCATGGCGAGACCGTCGCAGACCCCGGGGACGCCGAAAGGCAGCGGTACCCCGCCGGCCTCGCGGACCCCCTGGCAGACCGCTTCGGCGATGTCCCCCAGATGCACGTGCCCCGGGACCAGCCTGCCCCAAGGCACGGCGACCCCCACAAACGGTCGAGACATATCCTCGGCGCCCAGGCCGAGCGCCCGCAGAAGGGCGCGGTGTGGCGTCCTTTCCGGCCCCAGTTTCACTGCGTCGCTCCTCATCGGTCGTCCCTCCAGTCGCTGTGTCAATCGGTCCCGCCAGCTACTCGTTCGTCGGCGATTCCGAGGCGGGGCCTCCGCGGCCGTGCCCGTCGTCGCGGATTGCGCGGCGGACGAGATCTCCCATGGCCGAGGTGCCGACTACCTTCGATCCCTCTTCGGCGATATCCGGGGTCCTGTAGCCGGCGTCCAGCACGCGCATGACCGCCGACTCTATGCGGGCGGCGGCTCGCCGGCCGCTTTCGCCGGGGCCGGAGTACATGAGAAGCATGCTCGCGCTGAGAATGGCCCCGATCGGGTCGGCCAGGTCCCGCCCCGCCAGCCCCGGGGCGGAGCCGTGCACGGGCTCGAACAAACCGGGACCGGATGAGTGGCCCAGGGAGGCCGAGGGCAGCAGACCCAGCGACCCGACCGCGGCGCCCGCGAGGTCGCTCAGGATGTCTCCGAACGTGTTCTCCGTCACGAGCACGTCTATCCGCCAGGGGCGGAGAACGAGTTCGGCGGCGGCGGCGTCCACGTACATGTGTTCCAGGGCGACGCCCGGGTAATCGGCGGCGACTCGCTGCGCCGTCTCCCGCCAAAGGCGCGAGCAGGACAGGACGTTCGCCTTGTCCACGGAGAGCACCCCGCGCCTCCGGCGCGCGGACAGCTGAAAGGCCAGCCGCACGACCCGCTCGACCTGGTGCTCGTCGTAGCGCATGGTGTCAACGGCCGACCGGGTGCCGCCCCTCGACCGGCACCTCGACGGCGTGCCGTAGTAGAGGCCGCCGGACAACTCGCGGACGATGAGCACATCCATCCCCCGCGCCGCCACGTCCGCCCGCAGGGGCGAGACGCCGACCAACGGACGGTGTGACCTCACGGGGCGGATGTTCGCGCAAAGCCCGAGGGAGGCACGGAGTGCCAGGAGCCCCGACTCCGGGCGCTTCGGCCGGGGCAGGCGGTCCCACTTGGGCCCGCCGACCGCACCGAGGAGCACGGCGTCGGACTCGCGGCACGCCGCCAGAGTCTCCGCGGGGAGCGGCTCGCCGCACTGCTCGATCGCGTCGCCCCCGACCGGCAGGTACGTGCAGTCTATCGCCAGTCCCTCGGCGGCGCCCGCCTCCCGCATGCATTCCACTGCCGCGGCGGTCACCTCCGGGCCGATGCCGTCCCCAGGGAGCACCGCGACTCTCATGGCGTTTCGGGACGCGTCCTGACGTACCCGACCAGGCCTCCCGCTCGAAGTATCGCGGCCGCCGGGCCGTCCGGCGCCCGGGCGGGGATGGCCTCACCGGACGAGAGGCGGAGGACTCCAGCGGCGACGTCCACCTCCGCCTGCCAGCCCGGCTTTACGCGGAGGCGCGCCTCGGCAGACTCGAGTACGAGCAATCCCGATGTTGATGGCGTTTCGGAAGAATATCCGGGCGAAGGACTCGGCGACCACGGCGGCGACGCCGCACGCCCGAAGCGCCCGGGGCGCGTGCTCCCGCGAGCTTCCACACCCGAAGTTCCTTCCAGCTACTACGATGTCGCCCGGACGCACCCGCGCCGCGAACCCCGGGTCTGCGACCTCCATGCAGTGGGCGGCGAGCACGCGCTCGTCGTGGGTGTTGAGATATCGGGCCGGTATGATGGCGTCCGTGTCAACGTCGTCCCCGAACACCCATATCCTACCCGCGGCGACTTTCACGGCCGATCACCTCCCCGGGGTGGACTATGGCGCCTGCGACCGCGGTCGCCGCGGCGACGGCCGGACCGGCGAGATAGACGCGGCTTTCCGGGTGGCCCATGCGCCCGCGGAAGTTGCGGTTCGTCGTCGCGAGGCATACCTCGCCCGGCGCGAGCACCCCGGTGTGCCCCCCGAGGCACGGCCCGCACGTCGGGGTCGAGACGGCGGCGCCGGCCTCGAGAAACACGTCAATGAGCCCGGCGCGGAGCGCGCGCAAGTAAACCCGCTGCGTGGCAGGTATAACGATCATCCTCACGCGGGGGTGGACTTTCCTCCCGGCGAGGATCGCCGCGGCCTCGACCAGGTCAATCAGGCGCCCGTTCGTGCATGACCCGATCACGACCTGGTCCACCGGCGTCCCTTCGACGCTCCCTATCGGCACCACATTGTCGGGCGAGAATGGGCACGCGACCTGCGGCTCGAGATCGGAGACGTCCCACACGAAATGCTCGGCCGCCTCGGCCCCCTCGTCGTCGCGCCAGTCCCCCGTCGGGACGATGCCGGCTTTCGCGCCTGCCTCCACTGCCATGTTGCACAGGGTGAGAAGCCCGTCCGCGGGCAGGTTTGACACCGTCTCCCCCGTGAACTCCAGTGCCGCGTAGTTCGCGCCCTCGCAACCGAGCCTCGACAGGAGGAGGAGAGCCAGGTCCTTGGCCCCGACCCACCTCGGGAGCCGACCGGTGAACTCAATGATGTAAGTGGGCGGGACTCGGAGCCACAGCTCCCCCAGGGCCATCGCGCAGGCCAGGTCCGTCGAGCCCACGCCGGTCGCGAATGCACCCAGGGCGCCGCAGGTGCAGGTGTGCGAATCAGCCCCGACCATCAGGTCGCCGGGGTGCAGCACTCCCAGCTCGGGAACGAGGGCGTGCTCCACCCCCATGCGCCCTAGCTCGTAGTAGTGCTTTATGCCCTGTTCGTGCGCGAATTCTCGGAGTTTCCGCGCCTGGACGGCGGAGTCTATGTCCCTGGCCGGCAGGAAATGGTCGGGCACGAGTATCACGCGGCCCGGGTCGAATACCTTGTTGCGGCCCATCGCCGACATCTGCTCTATCGCCAGGGGGGCCGTTATGTCGTTGGCCAGGCACCAGTCCACCCGCGCCCACACCGTCTCGCCGACCCGCACCGAGCCGAGGCCGGCGTGAGCGGCGAGGATCTTCTCGACGGCGGTCATAGGTCGCCACACGGGTCGTCGCCGCCTCCTCCCCGGGGGGATGCGGGCCTGGAAGGTGTGCCCGCGAGCCACCTGTTCACCGCTTGCAGGTACGCCCTGACGCTGGCCTCCAGCACGTCGGTGCTCACTCCCCTTCCGGAGTACACGGCCCCGTCGCGCTCCACGCGGACGACCGCTTCCCCGAGGGCGTCCTTGCCGCCGGTGACCGCCTTGAGCGAGTATTCGCGAAGCTCGAAATCCACGCCGACTGCGTTCTCCACGGCCTTGAGCAGGGCGTCCACAGGACCGTCTCCGCACGCGGCGCCTTGCACTGTTCGGCCCTCCCCGGACAGTGAGACCGCCGCCGTAGGTAAAGCCTGGTTGCCGGTTAGGACCTGGAATCGCTCGAGCGACCAAGTGGCGGGCTCCTTCAGGGCCTCGTTCCCTACTATGGCCTCGAGGTCGGCGTCGGTGATGTGTTTCTTTCGGTCGGCGGTCTCCTTGAAGCGCGCGAACACGCGTTTCAGCTCCCCTTCCGAGAGGCGGTAGCCGAGTGCCGCGAGGCGCTCCCTCAGGGCGTGCCTGCCCGAGTGTTTGCCGAGCACTAGGCGGCTGGCGGGCATGCCGACGTCTTCGGGGCGCATTATCTCGTAAGTCGTCGGTTCCTTGAGCACGCCGTCCTGGTGAATGCCCGATTCGTGGGCGAAGGCATTGGCTCCGACGACGGCTTTATTGGCGGGGACCGGCATGCCGGTCAGCGCGGCGACGAGGCGGCTGGACCGGTATATCTGGTCGGCCGCGACGTTGGTGCCGGCGCCGAGCGCCTCGCCCCTGACCTTCAGCGCCATCACGATTTCCTCGAGAGACGCGTTGCCGGCGCGCTCCCCGATGCCGTTAATCGTGCACTCGACCTGGCCCGCACCCGCTTCGATGGCCGCGAGGGAGTTGGCCGCCGCGAGACCGAGGTCATCGTGACAGTGCACTGAGAGGACCGCGTTCTCGATGCCCGGCACGCTCTCTCGCAGGTGGCGGATCAATCCCGCGAACTCGCGGGGGGTGCTGTAGCCCACCGTGTCCGGGACGTTGATGGTGGTAGCCCCGGCCTCGAGCACCGCCTGGAAGAGGCGGCGGAGGAACTCGGGGTTGCTTCTGGTGGCGTCCTCGGCAGAGAACTCCACGTCGGGCGTGTAGCGACGCGCCGACCTGACCGCGGCGACCGCCGCCTCCACCACCTCCGCGGGCTCCTTCCGCAGCTTGAATTTCATGTGTACGTCGGACGAGGCGATGAACGTGTGGATCCGGGCGCGCGCCGCCCCGGACAGCGCCTGCCCGGCCAGGTCAACATCCCCCGGGTTCGCGCGGGCGAGCGCGCAGATCACGGGACCCGTCACCTCGCGCGCGATGGCCTTCACGGCGTCGAAATCGCCGGAGGAAGCGACTGGAAACCCGGCCTCGATGACGTCCACGCGCAGGCGGGCGAGTTGCCGCGCTATTTCGAGCTTCTCGGCAGGCGTCAGGCTCACCCCCGGGGATTGTTCGCCGTCCCTGAGCGTGGTGTCGAAGACGAGCACTTGCCTTTTCAATTGCGTACCCCCCCAATCGGTTCAGCCGGCCCGGCGGCGGGACGTTCCGCGGGATGCCCCCGGAATATAGAAAGACCCGTGTCGGCACGGATTCCAGCTGACAGGAACCTGCCGCTCGGGTCTTCTATACCCACGGTGTACCCGCGGCGCGAGGACGCCTGCGGGCTGGTACCGCTCGGTCGCTGGCCGCCCCGCCCGCGGGCGGGGCGCGGAACCCTAGGTACCTTTCCTGCGACGCTTTGCTGCGTACAAGGCTGCTTATGACTGTGGAACATACGACGCGGGATTCCATATTCCTGCCGTCGGTGACGCGGAAGCCCCGCCGTTGACATCCCCCCGCGGGGCGGAGATAATATGAGCCAGGCGCGTGTCAACTGCGGCCGTGCCTTCGCGGCCGCACGGATTCTCGTCAAGCAATGCGTGCGCGAGGAAGGGGTCAACCGGCCGCCGTCCGGCAAAGAGAGGGAGCCATCGGTGCGAGGCTTCCCCGGGCGACTCCGGAGGCCGCCCCGGAGCGCGGGTCGAATGAAGGTGACGCGGGAGCCGCACCTTCGAGGAGACCCAGGGAGCGCCCGATACAGCGCGCGAAGATGCGCCGTCTTCCGGCGAATCAGGGTGGTACCGCGAGAGCAACCTCTCGTCCCTGGCGGGGCGGGAGGTCAATTCTTTGAGGGCCGCGGCGACTTTGCGGGTCCGCGGCCGAACGCGGGGGAGGGTAAGACGATGGAGAGCATGGGTTCGGATAGAATCAGGCGGGAGTTCCTGGGGTATTTCGAGCGGAACGGCCATACAGTGGTGCCGAGTTCGTCACTTGTTCCGCACAATGACCCCACCCTCCTCTTCACCAACGCCGGAATGGTCCAGTTCAAAGACGTGTTCCTGGGCACCGACAGGAGGCCGTACACCCGCGCGGTGACTTCGCAAAAGTGCGTCAGGGCCGGCGGCAAGCACAACGACCTCGAGAATGTGGGATACACGGCGAGGCACCACACGTTCTTCGAGATGCTCGGCAATTTTTCTTTCGGCGACTACTTCAAGAGGGAAGCCGTCCGGTACGCGTGGGAATTCCTGACGGAAGTGCTGGGGCTCCCGCGGGAACGGCTGTGGTTCACCGTGTTCAGGGACGACGACGAGGCGGCCGCGCTGTGGCGCGAGACCGCGGGGGTGACGGACGACAGGATCGTGCGGCTGGGGGAGAAGGATAACTTCTGGGCCATGGGGGACACGGGCCCCTGCGGGCCGTGCAGCGAGGTCGTGATTGACCGTGGAGAGCAGTACTCCTGCGGGGCGCCCGAATGCTTCATCGGGAAATGCGACTGCGACCGGTGGCTGGAGATATGGAATCTCGTGTTCATGCAGTTCAACAGGGACCGGGACGGCAAGCTGACGCCGCTGCCCAAGCCGAGCGTGGATACGGGGATGGGTCTCGAGCGGATCGCCTCGGTGCTGCAGGGGGTGGACACGAACTTCGACACGGACCTGTTCACGCCCATCATCGAGAAGATCTCCGAGCTCGGAGGCGAGGCGCCCGGGGGGGGCAAGGTGTTCGCCTACCGGGTCATCGCGGACCACGCGCGGGCGTGCACGTTCCTCGTGGCGGACGGGGTGATTCCCGGCAACGAGGGGCGCGGATACGTTCTCAGGCGCATCCTCCGCCGGGCCGTCAGGTACGGCAGGGTGCTCGGCATTGACGGCCCGTTCCTGCACCGGCTCGTCCCGGCGGTGGGGAGCGTGATGGGGAAGGCCTACCCGGAGGTGGTGGAACGCGCCGACCTCGCCGCCAGGGTCATCGGCGCGGAGGAGGAGCGCTTCCTCCAAACCCTCGAGCAGGGAATGAAGATGGTGTCGGACCTGGTCGAGAGGGCGGCGGCCTCCGACCGACGGGAGATTGACGGGCGCGACGCCTTCATGCTGTACGATACGTACGGATTCCCGTTCGACCTAACGAGGGACATCGCCAGGGAGAACGGGCTGGAAGTGGACAGGGCGGGGTTCGAGTCGGCGATGGACGAGCAGAGGCGGAGGGCCCGCGAGGCCCGGAGGGCCGGGGCACGGGAGTACGACGCGGGGCCCTGCGCCGCCCTGCAGGACGTTCCGGCCACGGTGTTCACGGGATACACAGGCCTGTCGTCCAGGTCCACCGTGATCGCGCTCCTGAAGGACGGCGACCGCGTCCCGGCGCTCGCGGCGGGCGACCACGGCGAGGCCGTGCTCGATGCCACCCCCTTCTACGCGGAATCGGGGGGACAGGTCTCGGACTCGGGCGTGATAAGGGGACCGTCGGGCACCGCCCGGGTGGAAGACTCGCGCAGGCTGCCGGGGGGGCGAGTGGCCCATGAAATACTTGTGGAGCAGGGGGTTCTTGCCGAGGGGGACGGCGTGACCGCGGTGGTGGACGAGGAGAGGAGGGCGGCCGTGCGCCGAAGCCACACGGCGACACACCTCATCCACCGCGCACTGAAGATGGTCGTAGGCGATCACGCGAATCAGGCGGGCTCCCTCGTGGCGCCCGACAGGCTCAGGTTCGACTTCACGCATTTCGCGCCCCTGTCAGTGGAGGAGATCCGAAAGATCGAGCGCCTCGTGAACTCCAAGGTGATGGAGGACACGACCGTCGAGGTCGCGGAGATGGCACTGGAGGAAGCCAGGGCGGAAGGAGCGGTGGCTCTTTTCGGGGAGAAGTACGGCGACAGGGTGCGCGTCGTGCGGATCGGCGACTTCAGCAAGGAGCTCTGCGGCGGCACCCATGTGAGCGCGACGGGCGAGATCGGCGCGGTGAAAATAGTCTCCGAGTCGGGCATCGGGTCGGGGCTCAGGCGACTGGAGGCGGTGACCGGCTGTGGGGCGCTCGCCCACGTAGAGGAGCTGGAGCGGCTGCTTGAAGACGCCGCGGCCGTCCTCAAGGCGGTGCCGGCCGAGATCCCCGCGAGGGCGGCCGATCTCGCGTCGCGCGTCAGGGCGCTGGAGCGCGAGGTCGAGAGGCTCAGGGCGGTCGCGGCGCGGCGGGCGGTGAACGCAATAGCGTCGGGGGCGGTCAGGGTCGGCGATTCCAGGATAGCTTGCGGCCGCGTCGAGGCCGACAGCATCGAGGCGCTGAGGTCCATGGGCGACGCGCTGCGGGAGGAGATCGGCTCGGGCGTGGTGGTGCTGGCGGCGGCCCTGGAGGACAAGGCGTGCTTCGTCTCGATGGTGACCGACGACCTCGTTGGAAGAGGGGTTCACGCGGGTAAGATAGTGAAGGAGGCGGCCCGGGCTGCGGGCGGCGGCGGAGGAGGACGGGCCGACATGGCCGAGGCGGGGGCGAAAGATGCGGGCGGGATACGGGCGGCCCTGGAGAGGGCGCTCGAGTTCGCCCGCACGGAGGTCGCGTCCGCGCTCGGGGTGTAGCGGGAGGCCGCGGCGGGGAAGGAGAAGGAGTGCGAGCCGCCGAACCATGTACTGGCCTGAATATCCCTCGGGGGGGCTTTAGCATGGTCGAACCAGCTGATAGCACGCGAATGTTCAAGGTAAAACCCGAAGAGGCATACAACGCCAGGGACGTGCTGACTCAGGTCTATCAGGCTCTCAAGGAAAAGGGATACAACCCCATCAACCAGATAGTCGGCTACCTGCTTTCGGGAGACCCCGCGTACATTACCAGCCACAAGAACGCGAGGAGCCTCGTGCGGCGCATCGAGCGCGACGAGTTGCTGGAGGAACTCGTCAGAAACTACCTCGAGAAATGATTTCACACCCCCGTGCGGTGGTGATACCGGGGCGGGCCTCCGGCCCCGGCTTTCGCCGGCCGGATAAGGGGCCGGGGGGTGGACCCGCGTGATTCCGCTTCGCGACAGCGCCCGGTCGCGTCGCTTCCCGGTCGTGAATGTGGCCCTCATCGCGGTCAACGTGGCGGTGTTCCTGTACGAGATGACCCTTTCCACCCGTCAGGTTGACGCGCTGTTCCGCGCCTTCGGCCTCGTTCCCGCGAGGTTCGGCGCGGCCGGGGTGTATTCGTTCCTTCCCCTACTCACATCCCAGTTCCTTCACGGGGGCCCCCTCCACGTCGGCGCCAACATGCTGTACCTCTGGGTGTTCGGCGACAACGTCGAGGACAGGATGGGACACCTGCGCTACCTGGTGTTCTACCTGCTGCTGGGGACCATCAGCGGCCTGACCCACGTCATGTTCAATCTCCGCTCCCGGGTTCCCACGGTCGGCGCCTCCGGTGCCGTCGCCGGCATCCTGGGCGCATACTTCCTGATGTTCCCCAGGTCCCGCGTGGTCGCCCTGGTGCCGCTCGTTTTCTTCTGGAGCGTAACCGAGGTGCCGGCCGTGGTGTTCCTGCTCTTCTGGTTCGTGCTGCAGCTCGCGAGCGGCGTGGCGAGCGCGGGAGCCGCCCAGGTCGGCTCGGGGGTGGCCTGGTGGGCGCACATCGGGGGATTCGCGGCGGGCGCCGCCCTCGTCGGGTTGTTTCGGCCGAAGAGGAGATGGCCGTACTGAAGAACCGCCGTACTGAAGGACTCCTTCCCGCCGTCAAGAACAATATACCCGGTTTCGCCAGAATCCAGCTGGGAGGCGGTTTGGTTGCCCGAGAAGGTGACGATAAGCGTGATCAAGGCCGACGTGGGGGGTTGGGTGGGGCATTCCAGCGTGCACCCGGCCTTGATCGAGAAAGCGCGCGAGAACCTCCGGGAGAGGGGTTCGGGGCTCCTCATTGACTCCTACGTGGCCACCGTGGGGGACGACATCAACCTGATCATGACTCACAGGACCGGCGTGGACTCACCGGCCGTTCACGAGCTCGCGTGGGACACGTTCGTCGCGTGTACGGCGGTCGCTAAGGAGCTGAAGCTGTACGGCGCGGGTCAGGACCTGCTTTCCGATGCTTTCTCGGGCAACGTCAGGGGAATGGGACCCGGCGTGGCCGAGATGGAATTCGTCGAGAGGCAGGGCGAACCCGTCGTCGTATTCATGGCGGACAAGACGGAGCCGGGGGCGTGGAACCTGCCGCTGTACAGGATGTTCGCGGATCCTTTCACGACCATAGGACTGATAATAGACCCGAAGATGCACACCGGGTTCAGGTTCGAGGTGGTGGACCTCATCCGTCACAAGAAGGTGATGTTCAGCTGCCCCGAGGAACTGTACGACCTGCTCGTGTTCATCGGGGCGCCCGGAAGGTATTGCGTCAAGTCGGTCTACTCGAAGGCGCTCGGCGAGATATGCGCGACCTCCACCACGGAGAGGCTCAACCTGACGGCCGGCAGGTACGTCGGCAAGGACGACCCGGCGCTGATAGTGAGGTGCCAGAGCGGGATGCCCGCGGTGGGCGAGGCGCTCGAGGCGTTCGCGAATCCCCACCTCGTGGCGGGTTGGATGCGGGGCTCGAACCACGGCCCGTTGATGCCGGTGTCCGCGAAAGACGCCACCCCGACCAGGTTCGACGGTCCCCCCAGGGTGGTCGCACTGGGCTTCACGCTGTGCAACGGCCGGTTGCTCGGCCCGCAGGACTTGTTCGCGGACAAGAGCTTCGACAAGGCGAGGCAGATAGCCAACGACGTGGCGCACTACATCCGGGGACTCGGGCCGTTCGAGCCGGGCAGGCTGCCCCTCGATGAAATGGAGTATACTACGCTCCCGGACGTGATGAAGAGGCTTTCGGATAGATTCGAGGACGTGGACTGACGGGCCGGAGGGCCCGGTGGATGAGGCATGGAATATCGCACGCTCGGGCGGACCGGGCTGAGGGTATCGAGACTGGTGTTGGGGACCCTCTCGATGGGTCCCCTTCAGGCCGACCTGGGGGTTGACGAGGGCGCGGCCCTCATCAGGGCCGCCGTCGAGCTCGGGGTGAACCTGCTAGACACGGCCGAGGTGTACGGTAACTACCCGCACATCAGGAAGGGATTGCGCGGCCTGGGCGACGAGATGATGGTCGCCGGGAAGTCCTACGCGTGCACCTGGGATGGGATGAAGCGAAGCGTCGAGGCCGCCAGGCGGGGCATAGACCGCGATGTGATAGACATCTTTCTCCTGCACGAGCAGGTTTCCGCACTCACCCTGGAGGGTCACAGGCCGGCGCTGGAATACCTGCTCGAGGCGAAGGTGCGCGGCATCGTGCGCGCGGTCGGGGTCTCGACGCATTTCGTCGAGGTGGTCAATGCGGCCGCCGGAATGCCGGACGTGGAAGTGATCCATCCACTGCTGAACCGCTCCGGGATCGGCGTCAGGGGCGGCACCCTCGATCAAATGGTCGAGGCGGTGACCCTGGCCCACGCATCGGGGAAGGGCGTCTATGCCATGAAGGCCCTGGGCGGCGGGACGTTGTTGGAGGACGTGGAGTCGAGCCTCGCCTGGGTGAGGGACCTACCGTGTGTCGACGCGGTCGCCGTGGGGGCGGCAGACCCCCGCGAGCTGGAGATGGACGCGCTCGTGATGGCGGGCGGGCCGGTGCCGGAGAGTCTCAGAGACGCCGTGAGGAGGCGCCCCAAGGTGCTCGTCATCGAGGAATCGTGCACGGGGTGCGGCGAGTGCGTGAAGGCATGCCAATTCGGAGCGTTGGCGGTGGTGGAGGGACGGGCTCGGGTGTCGCCGTCATCGTGCACGCTGTGCGGGTATTGCGCGGCGAGGTGCGAGGGCTTCTTCATCAGGGTGGTGTGAGGGCGGTGTGAGGGACCCGACGGGGTTGGGGCGCGAGCGGTCGCAAGCGAAACGCGTGATGGCGCTCGACATCGGCGACAGGAGAACGGGGGTGGCCGTGAGCGACGAGCTCGGCATCACCGCCCAGGGACTCTGCGTCATAGAGGCGCGAGAGACGGATTCGCTCGTCGGGCGGGTAATGGAGCTCGCCGCCCGTCACAACGTGGGTCTGATCGTGCTCGGCCTACCGCTGAACATGAATGGGACGGCCGGCGAACGAGCCGAGAAAGTCAAGATGGTGGCCTCGCGGCTTAGGGAGAGAGCGGACGTCGAAGTTGGCTTCTGGGACGAGCGGCTCACGACCGTGCAGGCGAACAGGGCGCTGCTGGAGGCCGACCTCGGGAGGAAGCGGAGGAAGCGCGCCGTGGACGTGGCCGCGGCTGTGCTTGTGCTCCAGGCCTTCCTGGACAGGCGTCGCGGCGAACGTCCGCGGGATTAAATCGTGGCCGGCGGGAACATTATGGCGGGAACATTGTGGCGTGAACACCGGCGGCCTTTCCGACGCAGGGGCGAACCCCCGGCCCCGGTCGCACATCCGGTCGAAAGACGAGGTGATTCGCCTTGACAGGGGCGAAGGATGACGATGTAGTCGTCCTGACGGACGAGGACGGAGAAGAGCACGAATTCACCGTGGTGGACGTCATCGAGGTGGACGGCAACGACTATGCCGTGCTCCTCCCGATGGGCCAGGAACACGGCGAGGGCGAGGAGGAGGAAGCGGTGATCCTCCGAGTGGAGTCGGACGACGAGGGCGAGGACATCCTGGTCGAGATCGAGGACGACGACGAGTGGGAGCGGGTGGCGGAGGCGTGGGAAGAGATCGCGGAAGATGAACAATGACCGGCCCACCCGCATTGGATGGTCGGCCCCGCGGTCGGGTCCGCGGGGCCGAGTTGTCTCGTGGCGACCCTCGTGCGGCCCGGCTGCCTCCGCGGCCGCCTACTTGAACCCGTACGGCTTGTATTTCTTCATCGCGTTGATGTGGTCCCTGAGCGTCAAGCTGAAGCAGTGGGTCCCGTCGTTCTTTGCCACGAAGTACAGGTATTTCGTCTCCGCCGGGTAAAGGGCAGCTCGAATGGAGGCCAGGCCGGGGGCTGCAATCGGTCCCGGAGGGAGGCCGGGTTGCCCGTAAGTGTTGTACGGGGAGGCCACCTTCGTATCTTCTATCGTGACCGGGCCGGTGAATTTGCCCAGCGCGTACCTTACGGTGGGGTCCGCGTCCAGTTTCATGCCCATCCTGAGCCTGTTGTGGAACACCCCCGATATCAGCGGCCGCTCGTCGTCGGCCATCGCTTCTTTCTCTATGATCGAGGCGAGCGTGACGACCTGGTGAACCGACATCCCCGTCTCCCAAGCACGGGCTCGCAACTGCTCCGTGAACACCTCGCGAAACCGCCTCACCATTATCTCCGCCATCTCCCTTTCGGTCGTGCCGCGCCGTATCCTGTAAGTGTCGGGGAAAAGGTAGCCCTCCAGCGGCTCCTTGAGCTCGCAGTTGGTGGGCAAGAACTCGGCGACGAGGGTTCGGTCGCGCGCCGCCGCAAGGAACGCCGCCTTGTCAACGACTCCCTGCGACGCGAGGACCTCCGCCGTCTGCTCGACGGTCAGCCCCTCTCTCACGGTGAACGGGTGTGTCACTATCGGGCCCGACACGAGGCGCTCCAGGATTTCGGCGGGCGACATCGCGGCGCTGAACTCGTATTCGCCCGCCCTTATCTCGTCATCCAGGCCCTTGTACTCGGCGAGGAGGCGGAAGAGCAGGGCGTTCTTGATGAGGCCCTCGGCCTCGAGGATGCCGGCGACCTTTGCCGCCGTGGCCCCCTGCGGCACCTCCAGCACCTTGGGGGCGGCCGTCCCCGGCGAAACCGGCTTCAGCAACAGGGTCACTTCGGCCGCCGCAAGCGTCGCGACGCCGATCAGCAGGGCCCCCAGGGCTATCAGAAGGACGGGCCTGTACTCGGGGCGAAGTGCCATGCATGCCTCCGTTTTCTGTATGCCGCCGACCGCCCGGGTTCGAAGGCGGAGTCGGAACGGTAGAGCTGTGATTCTATTCCGTCCGCCGGGTTTCCTTGTGGTGGTCGGCATCACATATTGTGACCCGGTTGGGACGACGGGAGGGGTCTGGTATTGACGGTCCTAGTGACCGGCGGCGCCGGGTTTATAGGATCCCACGTGGTGGCGGGGCTCCTGCGAGCCGGGACGACAGTGGTCGTCTTGGACGACCTGTCCACCGGGGACAGGTCGAATGTCCCGCCCGACGTTCCCCTGCACGTCGTGGACGTGGCGGGGGACATCTCCGACCTCGTGTCCGGCTGCGCTCCACAGTGCATAGTGCACCTCGCGGCCCAGGCTTCGGCGGCCGCCTCAATGGATGACCCGGCGGCCGATTGCGCCTCGAACATCCTGGGCACGGTGAACGTCCTGGAAGCCGCGGTGCGGGCGGGCTGCAAGCGGTTCGTGCTCGCGTCTTCGGCCGCGGTCTACGGGATGCCGTCCTCCCTGCCGGTGAAGGAAGACCACCCGCTGTGCCCGCAGTCTTTCTACGGCTTGTCGAAGCACTCCGCCGAGCGCTACGCGATGATGTTCGAACGGGCCAGGGGCATCCAGACGGTAATACTCAGGTACGCCAATGTGTACGGGCCGGGGCAGGGGATCCACGGAGAAGGCGGCGTGGTGGCCACGTTCACATCAGCCGTGCTGGGGGGAAGGCGCCCCGAAATCCACGGCGACGGTACCCAGACGAGAGACTTCATCTTCGTCGAGGATGCCGCCGAGGCCACGGTGCGGGCGGCGCTCGGGTCGTCGAGCGGCGTGATGAACATATCCACCGGTTCGGAGACCAGCATCGCCTCCGTCTTGGAGCGGGTCTTGAAGACCTGCGGGAGTTCCCTGGAACCCGCCTTCGGGCCGAGGCGGCCGGGCGACCTGGACAGGAGCGCGCTCGACCCGTCGCGGGCCAGGTCGGTGTTGGCGTGGGAGCCCCGCTTCTCCTTGGAGCTGGGACTGACGAGGACGGTCGAATGGTGGAGCCGCGTCAGCCGCGGAACCCCCTCCTGACGTCGCGGCGCGCCTTCTCGCGGGCGGCGAGGGCGGTGTCGAGCTCGGCCGTGCCGCGGAGCGGCGAGACCCGTCCCCTTCGCACCGAGTCCAGGGCCACGACCGCGTTCCACCCGTGCTCCTCCGTCCAGCGCCCGAGGTTGGGGCGAAAGGCCGGGACGAGGGAGGGCGGCAGACCGGGACGCGAGCCTGCCCTGGAGATCGCTTTCGCGAGCTCGACTGCGAGCGCGGCTCGGACGGCCCCCGGGTCGCGCGGCCGCCTGAAGACCACGGCGCCGTTGACCCTGAGCGGTCCTGGGGACACCCCCGTGGAGGGCACCGGGACAAGGCGGGGCTCAAACCCGGTTTCCGGCGAGGCCGTGCGGAGGATTTCGGCCGACAAGATCGGGCTGCAGCCGGCGAGGAATCCGACATTGCCCCGGCGGAAGGCCCCGATGGAATCCCTGTCCGGCACCCCGATGTACACCGTCCGCGCCAGGTCCCGACGGCATACCAGGCGGGCGAGCTCGGCCGGGGGGGCCGAAAGCAGGGCGGACGACTCCAGCGCCCCGCCGGCGGCGGCGGGCTCAAACCCGAGGTCGCAGTCGAAATCCGGCGAGGAGGGGTCCACGAGCGCGGGGACGTAGCCCGCCCCCTTGAGCATCGTGCACGCCTCTTCGAATTCGGCCCACGTCCACACCACGGTCTGACCGATGTCGAACCCGGAGCGGATGGCCGCGGCGGAATTGCAGACCCACGCTCGCCCCTCGATCCAGGTCGGGATGGCCAGCAGCCGACGGTCTGCGGAGCACCCCGCCAATGCCTCCGGCAGGTACGACTGGAGTTCCAGGGCCGAGACATAGGGTCCCAGATCGACCTGGAGATCCCCGCTGTACCAGGCCAACCCCCCCGGAGGGGGCAGAAAGACGTCGGGGGGATCGCCGGATTCCACGGCTCTCCCCACGGCTCGACCGCACTCCCGGTAGCCCATCGGGGTGATTTCCACCTTCGTGCCCGGGTGGGCTGCCTCGAACCTCGAGGCAACCCCGGCCAGATCGGTCTCCGGGCCCGAGATCGGGGCGGGCCACCGGTACGCCCAGACTCGAAGCGCGCCGACCCACGAAACAGCCCCGGGGGGCTCTTCAAGGGGGCGGAAGGGAATGCAGCCCGCCACGATGGCGGATGCGAGCACAGCGAACGCGACCCGTCGGATAATCATTCTGGCGTGCCCCCGTTTGCCGCCCGTTGCGGGCATCCGGTAGAAAGGTTATGAAACGCGGAAGGGGCTAAGAACCGGGGGTCGCCGCCGGTCCCCACGGGGCGAGCGCGCACGGCCCCGTACAGCACTTGCCGCATATGTCGAGCGGCTCGGGCACCGAACAGTGCCGGACGAGATACTCGCCTACGACCTTCAGGTGGTCGCGGCAGGCGTCCCTTCTGAGGCCGTCCGTCGTCAGCGCCCCCACGGGGCATCGCTCGACACACGCCGAGCAGGACGCACCGGCGAAATACCCGCAAAACGACGGCCGGCTTCGTCCGGCGGCCCCCCGCGCGAGGTCCGCCGCGACCACGATGCTGGAAACCCTTCCGGCGCACCCGCGCTCTGTGATGAGCATCTGGTGCAGCCCGATTTCGCCCATCCCCGCGATCACGGCGGCGCTCTTGTGCGACCACCGGGCGCGCAGGGAGACGGGGTCGTAGTTGTGGGTGGGCTGCTGCCAGGAAGCCGCCACCCCTTCACGGGCGAAAGCCCTTTCCAGCTCCGCGCACATCAACGTGAGCAAGGCATTTGTCTCCACGTACGCCGTTCCCCATTCGGCGGCGCAGACGGTCGCGACCGCGTTCGCCCTGACGAGGTCCGCCTCGAACGGGAGGAAGAAGCATGCGACGGACTGCGCGCCCGGGAGGACCTCGGAGGGCAAGAGGTGCCCCGGGACATGCGTGTCTCGGAGGAATTGCCAGCGGGGGTCGTCGGCTCGCGCGTAGCCGAACAATGGCTCGCGGTAACGCGTCTTCCCCCCGTGTTCCGCCGCCATGCGCCTTACGGTGCTTTCCAGCACGGCCCTGAGACGCGAGGCCTCGCTGTCCTCCACTTGACGTACCCCCTCATGGGTGTCCGCCGTCCGGCCCGGCAGGCCGACCGGCGCGGTCCCGCTGCCGCATTTCTGCGCGGCCTGCGGACGCACCTGCACCGGTGAATGGAACCGGCCCGCGCCGTCCCTCGTCAAACAGGCGGGACCGCGCTTCAATAATCTGGAAGGGCTCTCCCGGGAACCCCCACATCCCGGGGCCCGGCGCCGAAATAGTGTGGGGAAAAGGGTGCGAGTAGGAGGTATTGGTCCATGCGCTTGTTCCGGAAATCCCTGTGCATAGCGGCTGTGCTTTCGATGGTGGTCGGCCTCGTCGGGGGGACCGCCGCGGCCCGTCCCGGCAACCCATGGGACAGTGGCTTGAAGCTGGGGGTCCTCAAGAAGGCGTTCATTGACGAGGATGAAGCGCCCTGGGCGGTCGGTTACATGGCCAAGATGAAGCTGAAGGGCATAATGCAGGGCTACCCCGGCGGTAAGTTCATGCCCAACTCCCCGGTTTCCCGGGTGGAGCTCGTCGTGCTCGCCGTGCGCGCCAAGGGCCTGGAGGAAGAGGCGAGGCAGAGGAACGGAGCGGTTCTGCCGTTCGGCGACGCAGAGAATATCTACCGGAAGTATCCGTGGGCGGTCGGCTATCTCGCGACAGCGGTGAGTGCCGGACTGATCCCGTCGGGGTCCGCGCCGTTCCAGCCCGAGAAGCCCGCCACGCGCCTCTGGACAGCCGAGGTCCTGATCAGGGCGATGGGCCTGGAGGACGAGGCGGAGGAGGCGATGGACGCCGATCTGCCGTACACCGACGCCGGGGAGATCCCCGACGACAAGGTCGGCTACGTAGCGGTGGCGTTGGAGCGCGGGATCATGATGGGCTATGGCACCACGTTCAGGCCCTTCGCACCGATCCGTCGCTGTGAAGTGGCGGCCGTGCTCGACAGGATGGAGGAATCGCTGCCCCCGCTCGGGTACGAGGTGAGGGGCGTGATCACCGGCATCAACAGGACAAAGCCGGCCGTGACGATGAGGGTCTACGACAAGAAGTGGTGGAGCTTCGGCACCCTGGTCCGCTCTGCGCTTACGGGCAACGTGTTCACGGGCACCGTGACGATACCGGTGTCGGAGGACGTCCTGGTCTTGATAGACAAGCGGGTCTCGGAGTTCGAGGACCTCGAGATCGGGTTCAGGGCGACCGTGCTCAGGAATTCCGACGGCGTCGCGGTACTGATTGATGCAAACTCCGGGGGCGCGACACCGAACTGGCCGGTCCCCGGCACGGCCACGAAAGAGGGATCGGTGGAAGACATCACGCTGGGGACTTCGCCCAAGATCACGATCGAGGACGAGGACGGGACCGAGTGGACGTACTCGATAGCGCCGAACTGCGCCGTCTACATGGACGATGAAGAGATAGATCTCGAGGACGTGGAAGAAGGCGATTGGGTCACCCTGAGGATCGTGGACTCGAAGGTCACGAGGATCGTCGTCGAGGAAGAGGAGGAGACGGTCGAATCGGAGAAGGACGGAGAGGTCACCGAGATCAGGACCACCACCAGCCCCAAGCGGATAACCATAAGGCTGGCCGGCGGGTCAACGTTCACCGCCGCCATATCCGCCGACGTCGTGGTCAAGGAAGGCGGTCGAACAGCCTCGCTCGACGATGTGAGCGTGGGAGACGACGTACACCTCCACCTGCGCGACGGCTACGTCGTGAGGATAGAGATCGAGGAACCGGCTGCAACCGAGTATGAGGGCGTCGTGACCTCCGTATACGCCTCCGGTTCGAGGAGGATAACCATCCGCCTGGACGACGGCAGGACCATGAGCGTGGCCGTGGCGTCCGGCGTGGTCGTCAAGTACGACGGAGCCGCCGCCAAGCTCAGCGACGTCCGGGTCGGAGACTCGGTGAAGATAACCGTGACGGGATCGCAGGTGACGAGGATTGACATCGAGCGCAGGACCGTCACGGAGCGGAGGGGAACTGTGACCCAGGTCGAAACCGGGACCTCGGCGAGGATCTGGATACGGCTCTCCGGCGGCTCGGTCGAGAGTTACCAAGTCGCTTCGAACCCGCACGTGGAGTACAAGGGCGAGGACCTCAAGCTCGACGACGTGGTCCCGGGTGACAGGGTGAAGCTCGCCATATCCGATTCGAAGGTCGGGGAGATACTGATAGAGGAAAGGCCGGTCTTCGAGACGAGCGGCACCATAACAGCCGTTGGCTCAAGCTCGACCGAGGGTCGCACCATCACCATCAAGGAATCGTCGGGCAACCAGCCCACGTACAAGGTCTCCGCGGACGCGGCGATCAAGGAAGGGACGCAGACCATATCGTTCAATGACCTGGAGCAGGGAGACAAGGTAACCCTCAGGGTGGAGGGCAACCTGGTGACCAGGATAACCGTAACGGGGTGAACCGCCGGCGGACTGCGGCCGGACGGGTTCGAGCGGGGCCGTCCTTCGGGGAACGGCCCCGCGGTTGTTCGGACTCAGCGGGATCGGCGGGCCGACAGGACCGGAAGGACCTTCCGCGCGAGAAGGCTCGCCGCGGCCGCCTTGATCAGGTCGCCCGGCACGAACGGCAGTACGACGGCCGGCAGTACGGCCAAGGCGGGTCTGCCGGTGAGGTGGGCGATCCTCACTGTCGCGGACGCGTAAATGACGGCGGTGCCCAGCACCATCGAACCGAGCGTGCGGGCGAACCCGGCGTTCTTCGAGGGCCCCGCGAGGCCGCCGACGACCAGGGGCACAAGGGGAAACGCGAGGAGATACCCGCCCGACGGGCCGAGCAGGACACCCAGCCCCCCCCTCATCATGGAGAAAACGGGAACACCCGCGGCCCCGAGGGCGATGTAGGCGAGCATTGCGATGGCGCCGTCCCTCGGCCCGGCGACGGCCCCGGAGAGGAGCACGAAGAAAGTCTGCAGCGTGAACGGGACTGGGAGCTGCGGCAGGGGCACCGCCAGAACGGCCCCCGCCGCCGTGAGCGCGGCGAGCAGGGCGGGGACCGTCACCCGGGTCGCCGCAACCGCCCCGAGTCCGCCGTCGGCTGGGTCGTACGTGTTCACGTCATCACCGGCTTCGGACGCCGCGGCCATCCGGCCGCGCGTGTATACACGAAATGATACCAGCCGGCAGCCTAAACGTCAACTGCCGTGCCGCGCCAAGGTTAACGTTAGTCCGGCGGGTCCGGACGGAGGGTGACGTCCCCGGACAGGAATCGCCGGATCTCGCCGTCGTCCGTCTTGACCACTAACGCGCCGTCGCCGTGAACGGCCACCGCCGTTCCCTCGAACGTCTCGTTGATGCCCCTGACGGTGACCCTCTTTCCGATAGTGGCGGAGTACGACGCCCACTCCGACACCACCGACTCGGGGCCTCCTTCCAGGAAGAGCGAGTATAGTTCGTCGAGTTCTTTCAGGACCGCTCTGAGCACTGCGGCCCGGTCAACGCGCTTCCCAAGCTCGGCATCGAGCGAGGTATGAAGGCCGGCGGCGGCGCCGGGCAGCGGTCTCGTCCCCAGGTTGACGTTTATGCCGATACCGATCACAACGAAGTCCACTTGGTCGGCTTCGGCGACCATCTCGGCCAGGATCCCGCAGACTTTCCGGCCGCCCACCAGGACGTCGTTCGGCCACTTGATCTCCGGCCTCAGTCCGAGTGACGACGCTATGGCCTTCGCCACAGCCACCGCCGCGAGGAGGGTGAGCCCCTGCACCTCGGCCGGCGCGAGCCGGGGTCGGAGCAGCACCGAAAAGAGGAGGCCGGCCCCCGGAGGGCATTCCCACCGCCGGCCCAATCGGCCCTTCCCCGAAGTCTGTTCCTCGGCCACGAGTACGGTGCCCTCGGCTGCGCCCTCCGCCGCCAAGGATTTCAGGAGGTCGTTGGTGGAGGTGGTCGTCGCCAGGTACCGGACCTTGGACCCGATCACGCGGGTGTTGAGTCCCGCCCTGACCACTTCGGGGAGGAGCTTGTCAGGGGCCGCCACGAGGGCGTAGCCCGACCGTGGCTGCCCGATTATGGTGTAACCGTCGCGACGGAGGGCCGTGACGTGTTTCCACACGGCGGTGCGGGAGATGCCGAGCAGGGAGCTCAGCCGCTCCCCGGAGACGAACCTTCCCCGCTCTTCCCTGAGCGCCCTGAGCACTTCGTGTTTCACCGGGAACTACCCGCGATCTCGGCGACCGCCCTCTCGATGCGGGCGAGCGCTTCCCTGATGTTGGCCTCGGAGTTCGCAAATGAGACCCTCAAGTATCCCTCGCCGGCCGCGCCGAAGGCCGACCCGGGGACCAGTGCCACGCCGGTCTTCTCCAGCAGCCTCATGGCCAGGTCGGACGACGTCATGCCGATACCCTTCGCCGACGGGAACGCGTAAAAGGTGGCGGCGGGTGCGCGGCACGAGAACCCCGGTATACGGTTGAATCCCGATACGACGAGGTCGCGCCGCCTCTTGTACTCGAAGACCATGGTGGAGACGCAGTCCTGCGGGCCCGTGAGCGCGGCGAGCGCCGCCCGCTGGGAGACCGTGGTGACGCTCGCCACCATGTGTTCCTGCACGCGCGTCATGGCCCGGATCACGTGGGGTCGCGCTATGACGTAGCCGACCCTCCAGCCGGTCATGGAGTAGGTCTTGGAGAAGGAGTTCACGGTTATGACCCAGTCGCGCACCTCCGGCAGCGACGCCGGGCTGAAATGCTCGCCCTCGAACAGGATGCTCTCGTACACCTCGTCGGATACGAGGTAGGCGCCGGCGTCCGCGCACATCCGGGCTATCTCCACCAGGTTCTCCCTGGACGTGACCCCTCCCGTGGGGTTGGAGGGATTGTTGACGATTACGGCCTTGGTCCTCGGCGTCATCGCCGCGCGGACAGCGTCGGGGTCGAGACCGAAGCCGTCCTCTTCGCGGATCCGCACGTACACGGGCGTGGCGCCGGCCAGCTGGGCGTGGCCGGTGTAATTGATCCACCCGGGATCCGGGATCAACACCTCGTCGCCGTCGTCCACGAGGGTGAGCATCAGCGCGGCCAGGGCGCCCATCGCACCGTGGGTGATTATGACCTCCGTGGTGGGATCGGCCTCGATCGAGTTTTGCCTGCGGGCCTTCTCCGCCACAGCGGCGCGCAGTGCGGGGTCTCCCATGCTGGGGGCATACTTGGTCCAGCCGCACTCGGCGGCTTCGGCCGCCGCCCTCACTACGTGAGGCGGGGTGGGGAAATCGGGCTCGCCGATTTCAAGATGGATGACGTCCTTCATCGCCAGCGCCATGTTGAATATCCTGCGGATCTCGGGCTGCTTGATGCGCCCGGCCCTCGTCGAGATGGGGAAACCGTCCACTTCGAATCCCTCCCCAGGCACTTCTCGGGTCATTGGCAATGAGACCTGCATACGTCCAGTATATTCTTTCGTGGCCCGGCCTGTCCAGGAGCGCCCGAGGGCGCGGCGGGAAGGTAGTCCGAGCAGACCCGGCGAAGAACGGATGGGGTTTCACCCGGTGTGCTATTCCGGGAGACTCCCGGGAATCAGTCTTGGGGGGATTGACCTGGCCGAAGAATCCGGAGCCCCGCGGCACTCCCTGGAGGGCGGGGTGGGTGGGGCGGCCGCGGTGATATCGGTGCTCGCCGCCGCCGCGAAGGTGGCCGGATTCCTAAGGGATCGGACCCTGGCCGTCGCTTTCGGCGTCGGCGCGGAATCCGACGCATACATGGTGGCGGCCTGGGTCCCGGGCTTGATCGTCACACTGGTCACGAGCGGAGTGGTCACAGGCCTTCTCCCGGTGTTCACGGGCATGACGGCCGTCGGCCGGAGAGACAGGGCCTGGCGCGTGGCCTCCGCTGTGTTGAGCGGAACGGTCCTCGGGTGCGCCGTCCTGACGGCGTTCGGGATGGCATTCCCGCAATCGATCGTGCTCGCGCTCGCCCCGGGATTCCCGCTGGAGACGGCCGCGCTGACGACCAAGCTCCTCCGCATTTCCCTCCCGGCCATGCTGTTCATCGGCTTGTTCGCGGTGGAGTCGGCCGTCCTCCAGTCTCACAAGCGGTTCACCCTCTCCGCGGCCGGTCCAGTCGTGGTCAATGCCTGCACCATCGCGGGCATCGTCCTCCTATCGCGGCGGATGGGGATCGCCGGGGCGATGCTCGGGACGGTCGCGGGATACGCCGCGCAGTCGCTGCTGTTGCTACCCTCCGTGGCTTGGCGCTGGGGGCGGTTCTCGCCTGGAGCGGGCGTACGCGACCCGGAGTTTCGCGAGGTAATGCGGCTGGCTGGCCCCGTGCTGGTCCTGAGCGTCTTCTCGCACGCTTCGGGCGTGATCGAGAAGTACCTCGCCTCGGGACTGACCCCGGGCAGCGTGGCGGCGCTTTCGTTTGCGAACAAGCTCGTCCTGCTTCCGGCCGGGCTCTTCTCCGCCGCGCTCTCCACGGCCATGTTTCCCCGCATGGCGGAGGCCTCCGCCAGGGAAGACCGCGACTCGCTCCGTCGTTTCGTGTTGGGGGGATCCCGAGCCCTCGCCTACCTGGCGATCCCGGCGGCCGTGGGGCTCGCCGCGATGAGGCGACCGATAGTGAGGGCCTTGTTCGAGAGCGGCGCCTTCGGGAGTGCCGCGACGGAAGCCACCGCCGCCGCCGTGCTGTGGTACTCGGCCGGTATGCTGTTCTGGTGTGTCAACCCGGTCCTGGAGCGGGCGTTCGCCGCCACGAAGGATACGATGACGCCGTCGGCTGCGGGCATTGCGCGGGTCGCGGCGTTCGGCCTCGCGGCCGCTCCCCTCTCGCGCGCCCTGGGCCACGAGGGCATCGCGCTGGCCGCCTCGGCGACGGCGGGACTCGCCTGCATCTTTCTGTGGGTGGTGCTGGCGTCGAGGCTCCGGATCGAGATCGGACGCGCCGAGGTGTTATCGTTCCTCGTGCGAGTCGCGATCGGCTGCGGAGCGATGGTGGCGTCCACCACGTGGGCGCTGCGACGGGTCGCGATCCTCGGCCTCGACGGGGGCGTCGTCGCGACCCTTGCGTGTGTCGGGGCGGGGGGTGCAGTGTACCTGGTGACGACGTACGCGTTGGGGGTTGCCGAGGCTCGCGATCTCGCGCGGGCGGCCGCGGCTGGAATCCGGCGGATGCGCGGGCGATGGGGCCGGCGACCGGCGGCATAAGATTCGCGGAGCGGCAGAACAATATCCTTGCCGAACAACGCAAGGCAGGGATTTCCGCCAGTGTCAAGGATTCGCCTCACGGCGGCGGCTTCATTCGTGTGCATGATCCTCCTTCTCGCCAGGCTGTTCACGATCCAGGTGCTGGGGTCGCGGCGGCTGTCGTCCGCCGCCGTCGCCCAAAGGGCGTACGGCGTACAGCTGGAGCCGGCGAGGGGACAAATCCTCGATAGGAACCGCGTTCCGCTCACGGACTTCCGTCGGCTCTCCGCAGTGGTTTTCCCCTGCTTGGTCCGCGACAAGGAACGGGCGTCGGGGATCGTCTCCTCGGTCCTGGGGCTCAATAGAGAAGCCGCCGAGGAGGCGTTCTCCGGGCCTGCGCCCGCGAAGTTGAGGGAAGGCGTCACGGCGGACGAGGCCGAAGCGCTGCGGTCGGCGGGCGTGGAGGGGGTGTTGATAGTCGAGGAGAGCCGGCGATACTCGCGGACCTCGCTGGCACGCCACGTGGTCGGGTACACGGATGCTTCGGGACGGGGAGTTGCGGGGATCGAGCGGGCATTCGACGACCAGCTCCGGGGAGAGGCCGCGAAATCCCTGGCGGTGTGCGTGGATGCCGCGGGCAGGCCGTTGACGGGAGTCGGATACCGGCTCCTCGGACGCGGCACACCGGGGGGCGGGCTGGACGTGGTACTGACGATTGACTGCAAAGTCCAGGCAGCCTGCGAACGGGTTCTCGACGAGACATTCGAGTGGGACGGGCCCGGGGCGTGCAAGGGCGCCGCCGTAGTGGTCCTTGACGCGCGTACCGGGGAGATCCTGGCGATGGCCGCCAGGCCCCAATACGACCAGGACCGGGTCGGGGATCACATCGCGGACCCGCGCGCCCCGCTGCTGAACCGCTGCGTCAGGCCGTACGTGCCCGGTTCCGTGCTGAAGGTGGTGACCGCGGCCGCGGCGATCGAAGAGGGCCGCGTGGGCGTGGGTGAGCGCTTCGTTTGCCCGGGCTGGGTGCAGGTGGGGCCGACGAGGCTGGAGTGCTCCAGCGCGGTCGCCGGCGGGCACGGCGTGCTCGGTTTCAGGGAGGCGCTGGCCCATTCGTGCAACGTCGCCTTCGCCGAGGTGGGCCGGAGGATCGGTGCCGAAACGCTCATCGGGTACATTCGCCGATTCGGCTTCGGAAGGGAGACGGGGGCAGTGTCGTCCGGAGAGAGTCCCGGGTCGGTCCCGGATCCCCTGGGCGCGACCACGGGTGACGTCGCGGGCATCTCGATCGGCCAATGGAAGCTCACCGCCACCCCGCTGCAGGTGGCACAGGCGATGACGGCCGTCGTCAACTCGGGGACGATGCTCCCCGTCACGCTCGTGAAGGAGATCTCGACCCCCGGCGGGCGCGCGGTGAGGGTATTTCCGCGCCCGAAGCCGGTCCGCGTGGTGTCGCCATCCACCGCCGCCTGGGTCCGCAGAGGGTTGCTCGACGCCGTGACCTACGGAAGCGGCCGAGCGGCGATGGTCGCCACGGTCGGCTCCGCGGGGAAGACGGGCTCTGCCGAGACGGGGAGGATCTCTGGGGGCGGGAGCGTGCTTCACGCGTGGTTCGCGGGCTACGCCCCCGCTCTCGCGCCGAAGTACATCTGCTGCGTTCTGGTGGAAGAGGGCGGGTACGGCGGGGCTGTCGCTGCCCCGATGTTCAGGTCTATAATGGAAGAGATACTGCGGTAAACGGATTTGATTCCGCCGGCGTGCCTGCGGCGTCGAGACGGTGAGCGGACTTGGGGCGGATACCGGCCGGCGAAGCCTTCCCGGCGAGAATCAGGGGCGTGACCATGGTGGCGGCGGCCGCCGCGATCTGGGGTTCGATCGGGGTGACCGGCAAGGTGTTATTCTCCCGGGGCCTGGACGCGGGGCTGGTGTCATCCGCGAGGGTGCTCCTCGCGTTCCTCATGATGGCCTCCGCCATGCTCTGTTCGAGGCGCGACCTGCTCAGGATCGGGTTCCGCGACGCCCTGTTGTTCCTCTGCTTCGGGGTGTTCGGCACGGGCGCCTACACCCTGCTCTACATGCTCGCAATAGAGAAGACCACCGCGTCGCTCGCCGTCGTGCTTCTGTACACGGCGCCGTTCTTCGCGATCCTGGTCTCCCGCGTGGTGTTCGGTGAACCCCTGACCCGCGCCAAGGGCGTCGGCCTGTTGCTCGCCGCCGCCGGGGTCGCAATGTGCGTCGGGGGCCGCACGTTTTCTCTCACTCGCGCGGACCTGCACGGGATCGCGTGCGGCCTGGGCTCCGGATTGGCCTACGGGCTATTCGGGGTGTTCGGCAAGATCGGCTTGAAGCGGCACGACTACCGGACGGTCGTGACTTATTCGCTGGGGTTCGCCGCGGTCTTCCTCGCTGCGTTCAGGCCGCCCTGGGCGGTGCCGGCGGTGACCCGCGACCCGAGGGCGTGGGCGGCGCTCCTCTACCTGGCCGCAGGACCGACGGTGCTGTCGTACTGTCTCTACCATGTCGGGCTCCAGTCGGTCGAAGCGGGCGTGGCGAGCATAGTGGCCACGGTCGAGGTCGTCGTCGCGCTGTTGTTCGGTAGGGTCCTCCTCGGCGAAAGGATGTCCCCGGTCCAGCTCCTCGGCGCCGCGGCGGTCATGGCGGCGGTCGCGTCAGTCCAGCCGGGTGGTTCCTCCGGCCGGCCGGCGTTGCAGGGATCCGTGTTTCGTCAGCAGAATTCTGGCACGGCATGCCGGCGGCCTTCGGACTGTCGAGCCGAATGGTCGCACGGTTCAAAGTCGAGGGAGAGAAGGGGAGGAGATCATGGCTGACCTGAGGGAGCGTCTCCGCATAGATTCCAGGGAGCTCGGGGCCATCAACGACCTGCTCACCGACCCGAACAACAGGGCGGTCTCCGCGATACTGGACGTCGTCGCCAAGTACGGCACGCCGGACGAGATAAACCGTAAGGCCCGCGAGGCGAGGAAACTCGAGAATCTGCTGGGCAGGCTGAAGAAGATGGATTCCCCGTACCTCGCGGACGTCGAGTGGCTGATCGAACAGCGGGATTCCGGCGCGTTCATAACGGTCACCCAGTATAGGAAGAAGGTGCTCGGCGACAGGGCCGTCGGGATGAAGTTCAAGGACGATTTCGCTGTCACGCTGGAGATAAGCGCCGCCCAGTATTTCCCGTGGATCAGGCTGGAGGCCGAGCAGTCCATAGCGAACGGCGAGCTGATGCCCGCCCGCTTCATCAGGGTGCGGAAAATGAAAGAACAGGAGAAAGACGACGGCGACATCGTGGCGTTCGCGGCGGCCATGCAGGTGATGGGGGCCAGCTACGTCGAGACCCTCGACACCAAGGGAACGGACGGCTCGAATGTCCACCTCGGCGGCCCCGCGACGATCACGGGGTACTTCGGCGGCATAGGGGAGCCCAACGACTACGCGTTGAAGTGGATAGACGAATACCTATACTACTACACCAACTACGGCGTCAGGCAGGTGCTCAATACTAACCCCGGGACCGTCTTGCTGAGCTACATCATCTACAAGCTGGGCATTGACAACGAGTTCAAGATCTCGGTGTTCATGGGGAACGACAATCCGTACGCCGCGCTGTGGACCCTCATAGGGGCCAAGATGTTCTCCCGGCCGGACGGAACTACGCCGCTCGTGGGGTTCAATTGGAGCAATTCGATAAACAACGAGACCATGGAAATCACCGCCGAGCTTCGGAAGGCGCTCGGCTTCGAGAACGAGATCCGGTTCGAACATCACATCACGGAGGCGTACAGGAGCATCGTGCGGCAGCCCTACGACAGGAGGGCCGAGCTGGTGGCCGTCGCCGACCACGTGAAGAACATCTCGGCGAAGCACGAGGGCGGCGACGTGAAGACGGAGATGGAGATCGAGGCGCAGGGCGGCCACTGCTCCGACATACTGGACTACTTCAGGGACAAGTCGGAGATCATCGCCAGCGGCGACTGGGACGCAGTGACCCGCAACTACCTGGACAAACATGCGGCCGTGAACAACACCGCACGGGCCCTGACGGAACACGGGCTCTCGTTCCTGGCGGCCCCCAACCTTCACCACAGGTAGCACGGGATCGTGGGATCCGCGCGGGCGGCCGGCATCCGGCGCCCGCGCTCATTTTCCTCGGGACAGGCACGCGCGGGCGCGGCTGAAATATAATTTAAAGCTGCACTCCCGACTCACGCCACAACCGCCGTCAGGAGGTGACTCCCAGTGGTGGGGCTGCTATCCCTCTTGGAGCAGTCGCTTTGCAGGTGCCTCGGATTCGCCGCTTCGTACGTGAACGCTTCGAACACGTTTCCCCAGCCGCTGTCGGAAAGAGAGGAAGCCATGTACCTCGACCTCTTGGACAGGGGCGACAGGCACGCGCGCAACGTGCTCATCGAGCGCAACCTCCGCCTGGTCGCCCACATCGTGAAAAAGTTCGACGGGAGCGTCGAAGACCCCGAGGACTTGATATCCATCGGCACCGTCGGCCTCATCAAGGCGATCGGGACCTTCAACCAGAAGAAGGGAACCCGGCTGGCAACCTATGCCGCGCGGTGCATCGAGAACGACGTGTCGGGTATAAGTGCCCGGCGGAAGCGGTTTCCAGATCGTGTTGACCTTTCCTCGGGGGCCGATGTATACTCTGAACAGCCCGAGCGGTTTCACGAGTTCTCGTCATGGGATGTGATTCGATGGGCTCGCTTGGCCAGGTTTGCCGCCCCGATCCGCTTCGTCACCGACTCTCCCGCCTGGGATGCGGCCACCTCATAGTGAACCCGTCTCCCGCCGAGCTCCGGGATATGGCCCGCAAGGACGAAATCACCACCTGCTACGGCAGCGCTTGCTACATCACCAAGGTCAGGAACAGGAGCGCCAAGCAGTCATACATCGTCTCCGGCCAAGTCCCGGTGGGCGTGAGACAACCGGTCATAGAAGCCGAGACGGCGGCGGGTGTGGTCGGGCGCGTCCATTCGTACCTCTCGGACAAGACGGTGATACGGCTCGACAGGTCGCTTTGCGCGAACCCCGAGGCGCGCATCAACTGTCGCCTGTATATAACCGCGGAGTACGCGAGGATCCCATACATGTGGCACGATACCCTGTTCCCGGCGCCCGCCGTCGGGTCACCCGACGTGGTATCGGTGTACGTGCCCGAATGGCCGGAGCGCATGATACTGATCTACCCCGCGGACCGGGTCACCTACATACTGGGGACCGACTACTTCGGCGAATGCAAGAAGTCTTTCCTCAGGATGGCAATGTACATCGCCAAGCAGCGGGGTTGGCTTGGGTTCCACGCGGGCTCGAAGGTCGTCCGGGTGGAGGACGGGGACGGCTCGACCCGGGAAGTCGGATTCATAATGTTCGGGCTCAGTGGCACCGGCAAGACGACCCTCACCATGCACGATCACGGCCTGGCGTACCCCGAGGGTGTCGCGATACGCCAGGACGACGTCGTGCTCATGAGGAGCGACGGGTACTGCTACGGTACGGAAAACGGGTTCTTCTTCAAGACGGAAGGACTCGAGCCGTCCCAAACCGTGCTGTGGAACGCCGCGACGAGGGCCGATGCCATACTCGAGAACGTGAAAGTCGGGGAGGACGGGTCAGTCGATTTCCTCGATTGCTCGCTCACTTCGAACGGCCGCGGCGTGGTGGCCAGGGCCAACGTTGCCCACACCGACGGCACCTGCGACCTCCGGAGGGCCGACAAGATCGTGTTCATCACCAGGCGGAACGACATCGTGCCGCCCGTGGCGAAGCTCGACCCCGAGCGGGCCGCGGCGTTCTTCATGTTGGGGGAGTCAATTGAGACCTCGGCCGGCGACCCGTCGCGGGCCGGGCAGTCCAAGCGCGAAGTGGGCACCAATCCATTCATAGTGGGTCCGGAGCACGAGGAGGGCAACACGCTCCTCGAGTTCCTGCGCGCCTCGCCGCAGATAGAGTCGTTCCTGCTGAATACCGGGGCGGTGGGCGAGAACACGGGTTTCAAGGGTCGCAAGATAACCGTCGGCGACTCCACACACATCATGCTGCAGATCGCCAGGGGCGGGATCGCCTGGAAGAGGGACCCCGATTGGGGGTACCTGGTGCCGGAGGCCGTCGAGGGGATGGACGCGGAGGCGTACGATCCGAGGAGGTACTACTCGGCGGCCGAGTACCGCGACAGGACGGAGAAACTCCGGAAGGAGAGGATCGCGTGGCTCGCGCAGTTCCCGGGCCTCAGGAGCGAGATCGTCCGTTCCATCGAGTGCCGCTAGCCGTCGTCGTTTTCGCACCCGCGCGCGGCGAATAAGAATCACCCCGAGAGGGGTGATTTCGTTTGTCCCACGGGAAGGATCGGCCGCCCGAACCGCGGGGCCGGCGGATGCGCCTGGAAGTGGAGCCCGGCGATCCGGGGCCCGGCG
>JANLGA010000001.1:58676-59445 GCA_024653225.1 Bacillota bacterium
TGACGCGGCGGCCGCCCTCGAACGGGTGCGGCGGCTGCTGACGCGGCGGCTGGCGATTCACGAGGCGAGGCTCGCGCAACGAGCCGGGAGGGCCCCGGGGGCCGGGGACAACGGGGCTCGGGCGTGATCGCGGGCATATACGTGAGGGTGTCCTCGGACGAACAGGCGAAGCACGGCTTCAGCCTGGCGGCCCAGGTGGAGGAGTGCACCCGGCGGGCGAGGGAGATAGGGGCGTCCGCGGTGCTGCGGTTCTCCGATGAGGGCGTCAGCGGATCGGTGCTGGACAGACCCGGGCTGCGTGCCCTGCGCGAGCGCGCGAGAGAGGGGGTCCTGGACGCGGTGGTCGTCATGGACCCCGACAGGCTGTCGCGAAACCTCGCCCACCAGCTCCTCCTCACCGAGGAGTTGGAGAAACAAGGTGTGCGCCTCGAGTTCGTCAACTTCGAGTGGAAGGACACCCCCGAGGGACACCTGTTCTACGCCCTCAGGGGGGCGATATCGCAGTACGAGAAGGCGAAGATCAGGGAGAGGACGGCGCTCGGCCGGCGGCAGAGGGCGAGGTCGGGGAAGCTTCCGTCCGGGTTCGAGCCGTATGGGTACACGTACGACAGGTCGAGCGGGAGTCTCGTCCCGGCGCCCGAGGAGGCCGCGTGGGTCAGGCGCATGTTCGAATGGTTCCTGGACGGGGTCGGGCCCGGAGCGATAGCCGCGAGACTCAACGAGCTGGGCGTGAAGACGAAGCGCGGCGGCGCGGGATGGCACGGGTCCG
>JANLGA010000020.1:0-23087 GCA_024653225.1 Bacillota bacterium
GCCAGGCTGGTCACAGGGTGAGGTTCTATACCGCGGCAAATCTGGCCAACCAGCTCGTAGAGGCCCGGGCGAATCACTCGCTGTCCCGATTCGAGAGACTGTGGCGGAAAACCCACCTGGTGATACTTGACGAACTGGGATACGTGCCTTTCTCGCGAGAAGCGGGCCAGCTCCTGTTCGCGATGATCTCCTCCAGGTACGAGCTGGGGAGCTTTGTTGTGACGTCGAACCTGGACTTCTCACGCTGGACGGAAATCTTTGGTGACGAGGGAATGACGGCGGCCCTGATTGATAGGCTGGTCCACCGCGGACACATTTTCACAACCACCGGGGACAGCTACCGCTTCAGGGAAAGTCTTAGAAGAAGCCGCGAGAACACGACCTGATTATGCCCGATTGGGTCCCTTTTCAATGGCCGTTCCGGCACACTTTTCACTTGCCAAACTCACCCGAGCACGCTGTTTATCACCATCATGCTCGGCAGGCTCAAGGCGGGTCCCGCCAGGAGAAGCGCCAACGCCGGTCCCTTCCCCATTCCGGAACCAACGAGACCCTGAATTATCGGGATCTCCGTCAGCGTCGCGAAGTACATGAACGCTCCGATCACCGATGCGACGAAGTTGGCGAGCAGCGAGTTGCCTCCGACGACCGCCGCCACGTACGCCGACGGTATCAGGCCGCTGTCCACTCCGGGCCTGCCCATGAGCAGCCCCGATGCCAGCACGCCGCCGAAAAGCAGCGGCAGTATCTTCTTGGCGAACTCCCAGGTCGAGTCCTTCCAGGCGGCAATCTCGTCTCGGCTGAACCACGCCTTGAGCATGTAGGCGAGGAACACCAGCAAGCCGAGCACCAGGTACCACTTCACCAGGTAGACGTCGTAGAAGAAACCGATCCTCTCGGCCGGCTTTCCCCACGCGGCGAACACGAGTACGGCCACCAGCGTCGCGAAATACGCCGTGGTCTGACCCAGGGTCCTGTCACCCGGCTCCGCGGCCGGGGCGCTCTCGAAGCCCTTCTGGCGCTCCGTTTCCTCGTTTCTGAATATCGCTGCCATAAGCAGGCCGATCACCACAGAGAACAACACGGCGCCTACCGCCCGCGCGAGGCCCATCTGCCAGCCGAGGACCCTGGCCGTCAGTATTATAGCCAGCACGTTGATTGCCGGGCCTGAGTAGAGAAATGCGGTCGCGGGTCCCAGCCCTGCGCCTCGCTTGTATATCCCCATGAAGAGCGGCAGAACCGTGCACGAGCACACCGCGAGGATCGCTCCGGAGACTGACGCAACCGCGTAGGCCAGCCACTGCCTGGCCCCCTTGCCCAGGTATCTCATCACGGACTGTTGCGAGATGAAATTCTGCATGGCGCCGGCAATGAAGAACGCCGGGACAAGGCAGAACAGCAAGTGTTCCCTGGCGTACTCCTGCAGCATGTGAAACGCCTCGAGTATGGCAGCCTGCACCCTCGGGTTTCCCAGCGGCACGAAATATGCCGCCAAGAATGTGCACACTATGATGAAGAACTTGTAGACCTCCGACACCTCGAATCACTCCTTGCCGTCCCGCGGAGACCCAAGAAGCTCTGAACCGACGCACCTTATGCCACAGCCCGCTTCCATCCCCGCTGCGATTCGTTCGATGCACTTCATGAACTGGTGAACACACCTTGTCTCGAGTTCATACCTCACGTTGAGCCCCTCTTTCGAGGATCTCACTATCCCGGTGCCCTTGAGCACCGCCAGGTGTTTCGAGACCGTGGACTGGTCGAACCCGAGCCTATCTACAAGCTCGCAGACGCACTTCCCGCCCTCTGTTGCCAGGATATCGACAATCTTCAACCTCGTGGGGTGTGCGAGCGCTTTGAAGACCGCCACCTGGGTATCGGCGACCGACATCCTGCGCAGACTCCTCGACCTCCTATCATAGCTGGTCGTGGCTGAACCGAGTTTCAGACCTGCCGGGACGCGCCCACCGCGGAAACCGCCGGGTGAGCCTTATCCCATGCCTATATTACCATGTCGCCATTTAGTGTCAAGACGCGGTTATACTCCTTGCCGAAACGCGAAAGGGGGACCTCAGTTTGTGTACACGATGGGTGTCGGATCCCAGGAATGGGCGGACGCGGCGCGGGGTGCCGACCCCGCGCCACGACCTCAAATCCCGGGCACGCAGATCACTTGTCCCACGCGGAGGTTGTTGGGATCGACGCCCGGGTTGAGAGCCTGCAGCCGCCGCACAGTAGTGCCAAACCGCTGCGCGAGGGCGAAGAATGTGTCCCCCGGCTGTATGGTGTAGGCGAACGTGCCGAGCGGGCAAAGCCTCTGTGCGCGCGGTATGCAGATGCGCTGGCCCACTACCAGCCTTAGCGGGTCCACCCCGGGATTTGCCGTCACGAGGTCTGCCACGCTCACCCCGAATCGCCTCGCCAAACTGAAGAAGGTGTCTCCCGGGGCAATGATGTAGAAGATGGACCCCGGCGGGCAATTCAGGCGCGCCCTCGGGATGCAAAGGAGTGTGCCGACTATCAGGTTGAGCGGGTCGATCCCGGGGTTGAGGGCGAGGATGGCTTGGACCGTCGTGTTGTACCTTATCGCCAGCAAGAACAGGGTATCGCCGGGTTCGATCCTGTGGGGGAAGGAACCTGCGGGACACAGCCGGCGCGCGGGCGGAATGCAGATCTGCTGACCGATGAGAAGGGCGTCCGGATTCACGCCGGGGTTGGCGCGGATGAGGGCCCCGACCGTGACCCCGAATCGCCGGGCCAGGCTGAAGAAAGTGTCCCCCGCCCTGATCACATAGATGATGGAGCCGGGCGGGCATGCCGGCGGCGGGACCGCGAGCGGGATGCAGATAATGCGGCCCACCTGCAAGTTCTCGGGGTCTACGCCGGGGTTCGCTTCTATGAGGTCGTCAACGGATATGCCGAACCGCCCGGCGATGGAAAACAGCGTGTCGCCCGACCGAATGGTGTAGAAATTACCCTCGGGACAGGGTGGCCTCTGGGCCTCCGAGACGCTCATGCACATCTACTCCTCTTTGGGTTCGCGGCGCTCCGTAACATAATATTGCGGGAGCTCGGGCTTGGTGAGAGGCTTGACGCGCACCTCGACCGGCTGTTACGACCCGCATTGAGCCCCGTCTTGGAGGCGTCAAACTGGGGATAGTTCAGGCGTTCGGCGCCTTGACGCGACCGATCCGTGGTGCTAGAATGTTACCTGCCGACCGCGGGCGCAATTCCCTGGATAACGGCCCCGGAATGGTCTGAGGGCGGCGTAGCTCAGGTGGCTAGAGCATACGGTTCATACCCGTAGTGTCGCTGGTTCGAATCCAGCCGCCGCTACCAAATTGAATACTGCGGCGGGCGCGCCCGGTTCGGGGCGCGGAAGCCGGAGAGTGTGTGGGCCATTAGCTCAATTGGTAGAGCATCCGACTCTTAATCGGACGGTTAAAGGTTCGAGTCCTTTATGGCCCACCAGTCATTTCCTCGATTTTTCCGCCGCGGACGGCGTGTTTGGCAAGCCGGCACGTAGCCGCCGCTTGCCGTACCTCGTCTTGGCGCTTCCCCGCTTCGGGGTGTCATTCTCCGTATCGGCGGTGACCTTGCTGAACACGGCGACGAGTTGTTCGTCGCGAATGCCCGACGGTTCGTCCAGCCGCCGCCTGGACAGCTCCACGTATTCTCGGTTTATGTCGTAGCCCACGTAGTGCCTGCCCAGGCGGCGCGCCACCTTCAGTGTCTGCCCCGATCCGCAGAATGGGTCGAGGACCAGGTCGCCGGGGTACGAGTAGAGCTGGATGAGGCGGTCGGGGATCTCCTCCGGGAACGGACAGGGATGGGGGATGTGCCCCGGCGGCACGGGAGCGATGTGCCACACGGTGTTCGCGATCTCGTTGGTGAACAGGCGCTTGACGGGTATCTTTGCCGCGTCCCTTTCGGATTGGCGCCTTCCTGCGAAGACCGGCGGACCCGGCTTCCTGAAGACGATTATGTACTCAGTCATGATGTTCGGGTAAAAGTACCCGGGGTACGGGCGCTGCAGGAAGACCCCGGCCCGCTTGACGCCGCCCGTCACCTTGTGCCACACGATGTCCTGCAAGAACTCCCAGCCGATGCGCGTGAACCGGGCGGTCACGTCCATGGGCACAGGGTAATGCCGCCTGTTCAGGAGCACGGTACCTATCACGACGGCGTAGAACCCCCCCGGCCGCGTGACCCGGAGTATTTCGCGAGATATCCGGGTATACCAGTCGAGGTACTGTTCGTAGTCCTCGTAGCCCACCGAATAGGTGCGCGTCCTGTAGTACTGGTCGGGGTCCCGAACGTGCCTGTCGTAATCGACTGCGTTCCAGTAGGGCGGGGACGTCACCGTGAGGGTGACGCAGTCGTCGGGCAGCTCGCTCATGTTCTCGCACGACTTGCAGAACACCTGGTCGAGATAAGTCTCTTGTTGCGCCGGCACGGGTTCCACCTCGGGAACGTGATTAGACCGCCGTTGCCGCGGCCCGAGCCCCGGGCTCTTGCGGGCCCCGGGGCGGGTGAGCACCGGTCGTCATGCCTGGCAGCGCGGGCAGATGAATGACGAAGTAGAGCCCGTCCTTATCTTCTGGATCGTCGCGCCGCACTCGGGGCAAGCCGCCCCTTCCCTGTATCCGACGAGGAAATCCTTGAACCGCCCCGGCCTCCCGTAAAGGTCCCTCTCGTATGCCAAGCCCCCCAGGCTGGTCGCGCGCTCGAGATTCTCTCGGATCGCGGTGTACAGCCGATCCCGCTGCTCCCGGGGGATGAAGGCCGCCCGCCTGTCGGGATGCAGCCCCGCCCTGAAGAGTATGTCCTGGATGTACACGTTTCCTATTCCGGCGATGAACCTCTGATCCATCAGTATCGCCTTGATGTTCCCCTTCTTCTCCGACAGGCGGTCGTTGAACCAGTCGCGGGTGAACGTCGGGTCGTTCAACGGGTCGGGGCCCAGGTCGGCGGTCATCTTGTGTTCGGCCAGGCCGCGGTCGGTCACGACATGGGCATAGCCGAACCACCAGAAGCCGATCGTCAGGAGCGACCCGTCCTCGAAATCGAGCCTGAGCCTGTACTTATCCGGCATCGCCTCCGGCTTCGGACTGAACAGCACGTCGCCGCCCATTCCCAGACTCAGGAGGAAGTGGAGACCCGGCTCGAGTCGAGCGAAAATCCATTTTCCCCTGGACAGGACATCGCCGAATGTCTTTCCGAGGACGAGGGACTTGAATTCTTCCGCGCCGAGGTTGAGGCACTTGTCGTGGCGGATCTCCACGCCGGAGACGCGACGGCCGTTCAGCTCGACGCACATCTGCGCCGCCAGGTTGCGAATCTCGGGCAGTTCGGGCATGTCTTTTCCTCCGGCCGCTCAGGATGGGGCCAAGTACCGCGGGAGCAGGGCCTCTACAAGCGTGATTCGATACCCCGCGCCCCGCTCCTCTCGGAATCTAGGCAATGCTCCTGCGGAACATGGCCGACGCCAGCGCAGCCATCGCGACGGCGGTCACAGCCAGGACGGCTACGCCCCGGGAGAGGCCCGCCCACTCCCAGCCGCGCAGGAACAGGGCCCGCATAGGGTTTATCCCGTAGCTCAACGGGTTCAGTAATGCCACCCGCGCGAGCCAGGGGGGCATCATATCGAGGGGCATCATCGCGTTGGAGGTGAACATCAGCGGCATCGTGAGGAAGTTCACCACGGCCATGAGAGCCTCGTGGCTCGTGAGAAGGGCTCCAAGCGTGAGTGACAGTCCGGCGAATACCTGGCTCAGGAGTACGGCGAGCAGGATGAGAACAGGAACTCCGAGGGCGCCCGCGGCGAACCCGACGCCCATCGCGCGCGCCAGCCCGAATATGATGAGGGCCTGGGCCGCGGTCTGGACGGCGATGGCGAGCATCTTACCCGTCACTATCGCAGTCCTGGAGATGGGCGCGGCCAGCAACTTCTGCAGATACCCGAATCTTCGGTCCCAGACGATGGTGATGCCGCCGAATATGCCCGAGAACAGGGTCACCATGGTGATCACACCGGGTGCCATGTAGTCGAGGTACGAACGCGCCGGGAATCCCGGAATGCTGGCCATTCGCTGAAACATGTTGCCCATGAGCGTCAGCCAGATGACCGGCTGGATGATGGTCATGAGGATTCGGACTCTCTGTCTCCACAGCCTCTTGAGCTCGCGCCAGCATATCCACCAAGTGTCCGAAGCGAGAGTCCTGCCCGTCGTGCCGCCGGCGCGCGCGCTTCTCACCTTCGAGCCCTCCTCACTGCCATCGCCATGCGGCGGTAGTCGGCGCCGCCGTCGTTCTCTCGGAGTTGCCGCCCCGTGAAATGAAGAAACACATCGTCCAGGGAAGGGCGTTTCAGGGTCACGGACGAGACCCTGATACCCTTGCTCCCGAGAAACTCCAGGACCGAGGGGATCGCCCGGTCACCGTCGTGCGTCACGAGCCGCACGATGCCGTTTGAACCCTGCTCGGCCGACTTGACCATCGGCAGCGAGCGCATGGATTCGGCGAGGCCGTCTCGCGGCCCGGGCGCACCCATCTCGAGGGTGATGACGTCGCCACCCAGGCGCGCCTTCAGGCCTGCGGGTGAGTCCAGGGCGACTATCCGCCCGTGATCCATAATCGCGACGAGGTCGCAGAGGTTGTCGGCCTCCTCCATGTAGTGAGTGGTGAGGAAGACGGTCAATCCGTGTTCGTCGCGGAGACGGCGGATGTACTCCCATATCCTCGTCCTCGTCTGTATGTCGAGGCCCAGCGTGGGTTCGTCGAGAAAGAGCAGCCGAGGGCGATGGATGAGGCCGGCGGCTATATCCAGCCTCTTCCTCATGCCGCCCGAATAGGTGGAAACGAGTCGGCGGGCGTGCTCATCCAGTTCGACCGTTTTCAGCAATTCCTCGATGCGGGGGCGGAGCGTTTCCGCCGGCAAGTGGTACAGCCTCGCCTGCAGGTAGAGGTTCTCCCATCCGGTGAGGTTTTCGTCAACGGCGACGTCCTGCGAGACGTAACCCAGGTCGAGGCGCACGAGGTCCGGAGACGCGACGACATCTCGACCGCACACGACGGCCCTGCCGCTCGTGGGCTTGATCAGGGTGGTCAGCATCATGATGGTCGTGGTCTTCCCGGCGCCGTTGGGGCCGAGGAACCCGAATATCGTGCCTGCGGGCACCTCGAAGCTGACCTGGTCAACGGCGAGGATTCCGCCGGCGTATCGCTTGGTCAGCTTGTCCGTTTGTACGATGGCCTCGGCCACGCTCATGTCCCGTGCATTCCTCCGCCCACCGGGATATCAGTAACCCATAGCATATTGCGGGGGCCGCCGCGTGTCAAGAAGAGAGGTGCTGCAAGATGGTGCGCCGGAGGACCTCGACGAGGCGCGCCCTTGATCTTTGCACCTCTGGGGACAACCCTTCGCCGGGGCCGGTCGAACCGGGCTCTACGCCGATTAGCGTGAGAGACCGCGGCATCGGACCGACCAGGCTCAAGACCGAAAGCAGGTTGTGAATGGAGAACCCGTGCATGGAGATGGGAGAGACGAACGCGTCGGAACACCGCCGATCGGATCCGTGCTCCGGTGGGGGCCACTGCAGGACGGTCACCGAGACGGTCCCCGGGGCGCGGCCCTCGGAGACGGCATCCACTAGGATGATATCGAGCGGTTCATCGGGGCCGACCTCGGCGGGCGCCGGCAGGATGTCCGGCGTGCAGGCCGCGGCCCGGACCAGTCGTACCGAGTCGGGCCATTCGAACCGGGCCATCTCTTCCACGGCGAGCAGACCGACCGAGTCATCGCCCATGAGCGGGTGCCCTAGACCGACGACCCAAATCACTGTAGCACCTCCTGGCAAGCATCCGACCGCGACTCCCGCGGTGGGCTGTGCTCGAATATCATGTTACCGCAAGGGACCCGTTACCCCGCGGAGGTGTCGGAGTTGGAATACCCGGAATTCCTCGACATTCTGGGGTTCGGCCCCCCTCGCCGGATGGCGGCGTTGCTGCTCGAGCTGCATCGCCACCTCCGGCGGGCGTGCAAACGAAAGCCGCCGGTCATTTGGTTCGAGGCCAATGCCTGCTCGGGTGATTCCATCTCCCTCATGAATGCGGTGGGACCGGATCTGGTACAAATCCTATTCTCGATAGTTGATGTGCGTTACGACAACGCGCTGATGGCTGCGGAGGGAGAGTACGCGAAGCGGGCGCTCGAGCAGGCGGTGAGGGAGTCCCCGGGAAGGTATGTGCTCATGGTCGAGGGCGCTATTCCGCTCAACGCGGGAGGGCGCTTCGCAATAGTCTCTTGGGGACCGGGACCCCTCGCGACCGGGAGTGGGCCCACGACTGCCGCCGAGGTGCTGGCGTGGCTCGCGCCGCTTGCCGGTCGCGTCATCGCCGTGGGAACGTGCGCGACGCACGGAGGCCCTTCGGCGGCGCGACCGAATCCCAGCGGAAGCGTCGGGACGTCCGCATTCCTTGCACAGGTCGCACCCGGCACACGCGCAATCAACGTGACGGGATGTCCGGCTCACCCCGATTGGACGGTGGCCACCCTGGCCCACGTGCTCATGTACGGCGATCCGGACCTCGACAAGGCCGGCAGGCCCCTCTTCTTGTACGGGGAGACGGTTCACCGGAACTGCCAGCGGCGCTCCTACTTTGACCGGGGGGAATTCGCCGAATGGCCGGGCGGCGAGGAATGCATGTTCCAGGTCGGGTGCATGGGACCCGTCACTCACTCGGACTGCCCCTACCGTCTGTGGAACGCTTACGTGAATTGGCCCGTGAAGGCAAGCACTCCGTGCATCGGCTGCACCACTCCGGAGTTCCCGGACGGCTCCATGCCCTTCTTCGCACCGCTTTCCTCCAAGCGAGAGATGCTGCCCCGGGACGACGACGGGGCGGACGGGCGGAACCGGGGTGAGCGACCATGACGAGGACTATCACGGTGTCCCCGATGACGAGGGTCAGCGGCCTCCTGAGCATCGAGGTGGTGGTGGAGGGCAACGTCGTCGTGGACGCGAGGGCCGTCGGCGGACAGTTTCGCGGCTTCGAAATGATGATGGTCGGCAGGCATCCGACCGACGCGCCGTATTTCACGCAGCGGGTGTGCGGGATATGCTCGGCCGCCCACGGCTATGCCGGCGCCCTGGCGGCCGACCGCGCATACGGAAACGAACTGCCGCCGAACGGCTGGATTCTTCGGAATTTCATCTTGGGTTCGGAGATGCTTCAGAACCAGATACGACATTTCTACCTGCTCAGCCTGCCCGATTTCGTGGAATTCCCGCCGGTGCCCCCGTTCACGGGCGGCGGGGGCGACTTCCGCCTGGGGCCTCGCCGCACCGCTGAAATGGTGGAACACTACGTGAGATCGGTCGAGGTCTCGAGGAAATGCCACGAGATGCTCTGCGTCTTCGGTGGAAAGATCCCGCACCAACACGCGATGGTCCCAGGCGGCGTGTCGGTGCCGGTGACCGCCGACAGGATCCTGAAGTGTCTCGCGCTGCTCGAAGACGTCGTCTCGTTCATTGACGACTGCTACCTGCCGGACGTGGAGGTGTTGGCATCGGCCTATCCCGACTACTTTCACCTGGGCGCGAGGCCGCCGCGCTTCTTCTCGTCGGGCCTATTCCGGTTGGGGCCGCGAATGGAAATCCCGGCGACCCCTTCGGGGGTGCTGTTCGACGGGAGACTGGAACCCATAGACCCGCTGTTCATACGCGAACACCTGCGGTCCTCGTGGCTGGAAGAAGGGCCGGAACATTTCACTCCCGCGCCCGACAAGCCCGGCGCTTACACCTGGGCCGCGGCCCCGAGGTATCGCGGCCTGGCTTTCGAAGTGGGCCCGCTCGCGAGGCTCGCGGTGAACTACGCCCGCACCGGGACCGTGTACGGGGGTCGGACGGGGGCGCCGCCGGGGACCGCCACGATGGATAGGATCCGGGCGAGGGCGCTCGAGGCCGCCGAGATCGCGCGGCACCTCCATCGTTTCCTCGGGGACCTGGAGCCCGGCTCGGCCACGGTCAGTCACAGCGCGAAGCTCGTGGAAGAGGTCGCCTCCGCCATGGTGGAAGTGCCCAGGGGCACCCTGACCCACACGATGCTCACCGACCCCGAGAAGGTGCTGAGATACAATATCATTACGCCGACCGCCTGGAACTTCTCGCCGCACGACGATGCCGGAAACCCCGGCCCGGTCGAGGAGGCCCTCATCGGCACCATACTCGCCGACCCCGCGCGACCGGTGGAGGTCGGGCGGATCACGCGGGCCTTCGACCCGTGCATGTCGTGCGCTACGCACGTCATCCGAATGGGCGGGCGATTGAATGACGGGAGGGATGGGTGATGCACGAGATCTCGGCGGCCCACGGGATTATCCGTGCCGTCATCGAGGAATGCGGGCGGCGCGGGCTGGCCAGGGCGAGCGCGTTCAGGGTGAGCGTGAACGCGCTGGACGGCCTGTCACCCGAAAACGTCGTCCACTGGATAGAGTTCATGGGACGGGGAACGCGGCTCGAAGGCGCGCGGGTCGAGATACGCGTCTTTCGGGACGGCGAACCCGGGTGTCCCGCCCCGGGGGACATGCGCCTGGACACGCTCGAGGGCGAGATGAATGAGCCCGAGGTCACCTGAAACTGCGAGACCGAGCGCGCTGGAGTGCATATTCCGGCGATATTCTCAGACGTGTCTCCCTGGGGAGCGCTGGAGGGACATGCTGGGCGCCCAGACGAATTGAAAGGGGTGAGCGATCCAGAAAGAATATACTTCAGGATTAGCACTCACTCATTGAGAGTGCCAGTGACGGTTCCTCCAGTTTCGCCCGCGCGACCGGCCTTCATACTGTACAGGGTCTGCTGAAGCACTTGAGGCTCTCGGGTATCCCGGAGGCCTCATGTGTATATCCCTCGAGGAGCCTCGGCGGGCGTCGGACGGGGCGGAACGGGTCGGGTGAATAAGGCGATAGGGGGAAAGCACTCATGCTCGACACCAGGCGGAAACCCATGGTGGGCGCAGTGCCGGTTGCGGTGCTCACCATGATCGCGACGTTGGCGACGGTCCTGCTGATATCGGGAGACGCCCTCGCTTCCCCGGGAATCATCATATCCACACCCTATCCGGGGGTGTCAGTCAAGCCCGGCGAGACTGCCCGGCTGTCCGTCAGTGTGGCGAGCTCGGACGGCGCCAGGAGAGTCGTTGACGTGTCGGTTAAGTCCGCGCCCCAGGACTGGAAACCGTCCCTCTTCGCGGGAGGGTACAGGGTCCACCAGGTGCTGGTGCAGGGGAACGAAGCGCAGTTCTTGGAGCTGGAGTTCACGGTGCCTGAGAAAGCCGTGGGTGAGAGGCACCAGATCGTCCTGGAAGCCCGGAGCGGGGCGGACGTCTCGACTCTGCCCATTGACGTGAGATTGTCAATGGTCGGGGCTTCGACCAAGCTTGTCACGGATTACCCGGCGCTGCAGGGTCCGAGCGGCGCCGAGTTCAGGTTCAGGCTCACGCTGTCGAACGACGCCGCGACGGAGCAGAGTTACAGCCTGCTCGTCGCCGCCCCCGAGGGGTGGGGCATCAAGCTCACGCCGTCATACAGCGACCAGGAAATCGCGTCCTTGAGCCTCAAACCTGGAGCGTCGCAGGGACTCGAACTCTCCGCCAAGCCCCCGGCGAAGGCCGAAGCCGGCGAGTATCCCCTCATCATAAAGGCGATGAGCAGCAGGGGGAGCGCGCAGGTCGAACTCAAGGTGACGATTACCGGGAAATACGAGGCCGAGGTCACCACCCCCGGCGAGAGGTTGAATGCCTCCGTGGTCTCGGGCCGGGACAATTACGTCACGATCGTCGTCAAGAATACGGGTTCATCGCCCCTTCGAAACTTGCGGTTGTTTTCGGGCAAGCCAACCAACTGGTCTGTGACGTTCAAGCCGGAAACCATAGATAACATACCCCCCGGGGAGTCTAAGCAGGTGGAGGCCGTGATCAAGCCGGACCCGCGGGCGGTCGCGGGGGATTACATTGTGGGGGTTGGCGTGGAGAACGACCAGGTCTACACCAGGTCTGACCTCCGGGTAACAGTCAAGACGGCGACGACCTGGGGGATCGTGGGGATCCTCGTGGTCGCCGGCGTGGTCTTGTGGATCCTGGATCTCTTCAAGAGGTACGGCAGGCGATGAACAGGAACGCTGGTGAAGAACCGGTCATCCGGACGCGCGCCCTTGCCAAGACGTACGGCGGGCTTAAGGCGGTGGATTGCCTCGACCTCGACATTCACGAGGGAGAGATATTCGGGCTGCTCGGGCCCAACGGGGCGGGGAAGACGACCACGATCCTGATGCTTCTCGGGCTGACCGAGCCGACGTCCGGTTCAGTCAAGGTATGCGGATTCGACCCGGTGAGGCAACCGCTCGAGGTGAAGAAGATCGTCGGCTATCTTCCGGACAGGGTCAGCTTCTACGATGACATGACCGCGGAGGAGAACCTCCTTTTCACCGCCGCCCTCAACGACATCCCCCGGGAGAGAGCCGCGGAACGGGCCTCCCGGCTGCTCGAGCGGGTCGGACTCGGGGACTCGGGCGGGCGGAAGGTGAGGGAATTCTCGCGCGGGATGGTGCAGCGCCTGGGGATAGCGGATGCGCTCATGAAGGACCCCAGGGTGGTCATACTGGACGAACCCACGCTCGGCATAGACCCGACAGGTGTCAGGGAAACGCTCGACCTGATCGTCGGCTTGAGCCGCCGCGACAACATCACTGTGCTGCTGTCCACGCACTTGCTCTACCAGGTCCAGGAGATATGCGACAGGATAGCCGTGTTCTACCGGGGGAAGGCGGTCGCGGTCGGGCGGATTGACGACCTGTGCGCCGACATGATCGGCGCCGGGCCTTGCACCATCGAGGTGGAGGCCTCGGGGGCGGGCGTCGAAAGCGCCATCCAGGGCCTGCCGTGGGTACGGTCATGCCGGACGGAGGGTTCGCTCAAGATCCTGGAATGCGACGGCGACAGGCGGGAAGAGATCTCCAGGGCCATCTTCGAGGCGGGGGGTGTGCCGAAGCACCTGAGACTCGCCGGCTTCGGCCTGGACGAGCTGTACCGTCGGTACTTCCAAGACGACTCCGGAGGTGGTGACGCATGAGCATCGGTCGGGGAGCCTCCGCATCCGTCTCGAGAGTCTTCGGGCGGGGAGCGTCCGCCGTGATGAGGAAGGAGATCTCGGATCACTTCGCGAGCAGGAGGATAATGATCCTGGTCTCGCTCATCGCGGTGGCGGGGGTTTCGGCCATATACGTGGCGGGCATGACCATCCGCGACACCGTGGCCTTCGCCGAAGATGGGGCGGAATTCGTCTTCCTGCGCCTGTTCACCACCTCGGGTGCGAACCTTCCTCCGTTCACGTCCTTCCTGGGATTCCTGGGTCCGCTGGTCGGCCTGGCCGTCGGGTTCGACGCGGTCAACGGCGAGAGGGCTCGCGGGACCCTGAGCCGCATACTCTCGAACCCGATACACAGGGATGCCGTCCTGAATGGGAAGTTCCTGGCGGGCGTTTTCGCCGTTTCGATCATGCTGCTGTCGCTGACGCTGCTCGTGGCCGGAATGGGACTGCAACTCATCGGGGTTCCACCGACGTCCGAGGAGATGGCGAGGATACTGGCGTACACGACGCTGACCATCGTGTATGTCTCGTTCTGGCTGGCGGTGTCGATTCTGTTCTCGGTGTATTTCAGGCAGGCCTCCACTTCCGCGCTGGCCGGCATCGCGGTGTGGCTGTTCGCCAGCGTGTTCATGCCCCTGATAGCCGGCATGGCCGCCGACGCGGCCGTGCCGCTCCAGGAAAACCCCACCGCGCTGGAGATACTGGCGCACGAGCGTATCCGGCAGGGGATATCGAGGATATCACCGACCGCCCTGTACTATGAGGCTGCGGCTTCCATCCTGTCGCCCCACGTCCGCTCCCTCGGACTCGTCTTGATAGAGCAGATCGAGGGCGCCGTCGCCGGGCCCCTCCCTCTCGTGCAGAGCATCCTGAACATCTGGCCCCACGCAACGGGACTCGTGGCCGGCACCCTCGTGTGTTTCGCCGTCGCTTACGTCGGTTTCATGAGGCAGGAGATCCGCGCCGGCTAGCACGGTGAACCTCCTGCAGCCGGGCGGCGACAGCACGGGCAGTCGCGAGCGTTGTTTGGAGCCGCGCCGCGTCCGCCTCCTTCTCCCCGGCTTCCCCGCCCGTATCGGCCTTCCCGTGTGGAGGACTGGGGACCGAATTGTCGAAAGCATCCGTGGTCGGACCGTGCGCGACGAGACACGGTCGCGGCCCGACAAGGAGGGAACTTGCCCCGATGCTCACGAGGAGACCCGGAGGAGAGCCTTTCAAGATCAAGGCGGTGGAACCCGTAGGCATCACGACGAGACAGCAGCGGGAGGAGATCCTGCGGAAGGCCGGATACTTGCAGTTCCGAATACCGAGCGAGTTCGTGTACATTGACCTGATGACTGACAGCGGGACGTCGGCCATGAGCGATAACCAGTGGGCGGGCATCATGATGGGCGACGAGGCCTACGCGGGTTGCAGGAATTTCTTCAACCTGGAGTCGGCCGTGAGGGACATATTCACGTACCCTTACGTCATCCCGACTCACCAGGGACGCGCCGCCGAGAACATCCTCATGCTGGCGATGCTGAGGCCCGGGGACTACGTGCTGGGGAACATGTTCTTCGACACGACCATTGCCCACATAGAGCACAAGGGTTGTATAGGAGAGGAGTTCCTGATCCCCGAGGGCTACGACACGGAGAGCGAACATCCGTTCAAGGGAAACGTGGACGTGGAGCGGATGGAGGACTTCATAAAGAAGAACGGCGCTTCGCGGGTGGGCATGATAATCATCACGATAACCAGCAATAGCAACGGCGGTCAACCCGTGTCCATGCGGAATATCCGCGAAGTCAGCGGCGTAGCTCGTCAATACGGCATACCGCTGATCTTCGACGCCGCGAGGTACTCGGAGAACTGCTTCTTCATCAAGAAGAGGGAACGAGGGTACGAGGACAAGACCCTTCCCGAAATCGCCGCGGAACTGTTCTCGTACGGGGACGGAGCCACTTGCAGCGCCAAGAAGTGCGCTCTCGTCAACATAGGGGGATTCATCGCGGTCAAGAGCAAGGAAGTGTACGACAAGTGCCTTCAGTACCTCGTGCTCTTCGAGGGATTCCCCACGTACGGGGGGCTCGCCGGCCGCGACCTCGAAGCGATGGCGCGCGGGCTGCGGCAGGGCCTGGACGAAGCGTACCTCGAAGACAGGATCGGCCAGGTGGCATACCTCGCGCGACGATTGTCGGAGGCGGGGGCCTCCGTGGTGACGCCGCCGGGAGGACACGGCGTGTACGTTGACTGCAAGAAGACATTGCCGCACCTTGAAATGGACAAGTTTCCCGCCGACGCCCTCAGCGTGGCGTTATACCTCGATTCCGGCGTGAGGACCGTGGGGCTCGGGACTTTGGCTTTCGGCCGGAAGGACGCGGGCGGCGGATGGGTATTCCCCGAGCTCGAGTTGCTGCGGTTCGCCATTCCCAGGCGCGTCTACACGGACAGGCACATGGACGTGGTGGCGGATTCCATGTCGTCCGTCCTGAAGGATCGGGGAAACATCAAGGGGCTCCGCCTCGTGAAGGAAGCCCCGAGGCTCCGCCATTTCCTCAGCACTCTGGAACCACTGCCGTGACGGCCGCGCAAGGTGAACCCGTGACGTGGCCGACCGGGGGAACCTGAGACGGCGCAGTGGGTGGGCATCCGACGGTAACAGGGGCCGATGATCGGCCCCTTTCTTATTGCCGGGGTTTTCTGAAGCCTGCAGGGGAGACAATATAACGCTGAAACGGGTGGCAGAAGTCACTGCGCGAAAGGAGAACCCCGGTGTTTCCCTTCGACCTACTGAGGAGGGTCTTCAGGAAGCCGAGCAGGCCGGCCCAGTTCACCCTCGGGCGGCGGGGCGAACCTGGGATCCCCGGGGCCAGGGAGGACGTCATCGAGGGGGAGCCCAGGGAAAGGCCGCCGTTCGCCACGGAAGCGGCGAAAGAGGCGGGCCGCACGCTCTGGCGCTCGGTCAGGCGCCGGGAAAAGAGGAGGGCGCGCCCCGAGGACAGGGAACCCCCGCGGCGCTCTCCCTTCGGGGGAATGACCCGGGACGAACGGGAAGCCCTCGAGAGAAAGCTCGACAGGTCCCTGGACGGGAAATTGAAGACGATCATGGGGATATTCCACGTCCCCCGCAACTCGGACGTGACGATAAGGGAATTCGAGGTCAGGTGGGGCGGGAGGGGCGTCCGCGCCGCCATAGTGTCCATGGAGGGGGTTGCCGACGCCGACGTGATCAGGCGCCACGTCCTGGCTCCCTTGCTTCAGGCGGAGCCGGGGCAGGGGACGGGGCGGGTCTCGGCCGAGGCCGTGGCGGACAGGCTCGTGTCGGGGACGTTCGTCGGTTTCGGCGACAATTACGCGCAGGTGGTGACGGCGATCGTCGAGGGCGAAACCGCGCTCCTGCTTGAGGGCCAGGATAGGGCGATCCTCGTGGGCACGCGGAGCGTGGAGCACAGATCCGTGGAGGAGTCGCCGGCGGAGGCGGTCATAAGGGGACCGCATTTCGGATTCGTGGAGAACTACCGTACCAACGTAGCGCTGATCAGGCTGAGTCTCCAGACGCCGCAATTGGTCACCGAACGGGTCTACGCCGGGTCGAGGAGCCACACCCCGTTCGCCATAATGTACCTCGAGGGCGTCGCGAATCCGAAGCTCGTCGAGGAGGTGAGGAGACGAATCACCTCGATCGAAGTGGATTACGTTCCCAGTGTCGCCCTTCTCGAGAGATACATTGAAGACGAACCCTACAACCCGTTTCCGACTATGCTGGCAACGGAGAGACCGGACAGGGTGGCCGCCATGATCGCGGAAGGGTATGTGGCCATAGTGAGTTCGTGTCCCACGGCGGCAATTGTCCCCGCAACGTTCTGGTGTCTCATGCAGACGGCCGAAGATCACCACGTTCACTTCATCCCGGCCTCGTTCATGAGGATCGTCCGCTGGGGGGCGCTCCTCGGCACGGTGTATTCGTCGGCCCTATACGTGGCGGTCGTGACCTATCACCCCGAAATGCTCCCCACCGAGCTCCTCTTCGCCCTGAGCGCGGCGCGCGAGGCCGTCCCGTTCCCCGCGGTGCTCGAGGTGCTTGTGATGGAAGGGGCGTTCGAACTGATCCGCGAGGCCGGCATCCGGATCCCGAACGTGATCGGGCCCACGATAGGTATTGTCGGCGCGGTCGTCCTCGGGCAGGCCGCCGTGGCCGCGAACCTGGTCAGTCCCATATTGGTCATCGTGGTCGCGATCTCCGGGCTCGGCTCGTTCGCCATACCTAACTACGAACTGGGGCTGACCTTGAGACTGATGAAGCTCGCCATGATAGCAGCTGGTACGGTCCTGGGGCTTCCTGGAATCACCGTTCTGACGGTGTTCTTCATCGCCAGGCTGTTCATAATGCATTCGTTCGGGATCCCGATTACGGCCCCGCTGCTTCCGTCGTGGAAGCACACGCCCGACGTGATCCTGCGGGGGCCGGTGTGGGCCGCGGAGGCGAGATCTCAGGCCGCCCGGCCGATCGACCGGTGGAGAGCGCCGAGGCGGGCGAGACCGGGGAAGCCCGGCGAACCAGTCGGGCGGGGGCGGAGACCCCGGGGTGGCGATGGGCGGTGAAAGACGGCGGCGGGAGTCCGCAGTATCCCCAGGGGCGGGTGAGTTGGCTGGAGGCGGCCGGGATCCTGACCGTATTCACGATTGACAAGGTGTTCCTCGTCTACCCCCAGGGCGTCGCCAAGCAGGGTATGACCGCGGGATGGGTGATCCCGGTGGCGGCGGGGCTCATGAGCGCCGCGTGGCTCGGGTTGCTCGTCGTCGTGCTGCGGAACCACCCCGGCAAGAACATCGTCGAGATCGCCCGATCCCTCGCGGGCCCGTACGTGGCGGCGGCGGCCGGCATCGTGACTTACCTCTTCATCCTCGGCGTCTCCGCCACCCTGGGCCGCGAGACCGTCAGCGCTCTCATCACCGTCATACTCCCCCTGACCCCGGCGGACTTCATGCTGGCAGTGGGAATCCTGCTCGCCGTCTACATAGCGCACCATGGCATGGAGGTGGTGGGCAGGCTCTCCGTGTTCGTGGGCGTCATGACGATTGCGGGGGTGGTGGTACTCGTACTGCTGTCCACCCGGTTGTGGGACCCCGACCTGATGTTCCCCCTTCTCGGCCCCGGGATCGTCCCGCTGGCGAAGGCGTCCGCGGTGAGGCAGTCCGCATACGCGGAGCTCCTGGGCATCGGGTTCGTGGCGGCTTACCTGAGGGATCCGAAGAAAGACATCGCGAGAGCGGCGACCTGGTCGCTCGGGGCGACCATTTTCGCGCTCTCGATCACGGTCTTGACGGTCACCATGGTCTTCCCTTTCGCCGCCCTCGTCAGGATCCCGGCCCCGTTCCTCAGGGTCACCCGGTTCATCTACTTCGGTCGCTTCATCCAGCGGCTCGACTCGTTGTTCGTCGTCGTCTGGCTGACGGCGGGGATCACGTCCGTGGTCATCGGGATCTGGATGTCGGCCCTGGCGGTTGCGTCCTCGTTCTCGCTGGGCTCGTACAAGCCGCTGATAGTCCCCACCGGCATCGTGGGCTTCCTTGTGGGGCACTTCCTGCCCGACCTCGCCACCGTGATGACCATTGACCTCGATGTGATCCGGCCGTGCAGCCTCTTCCTCCTCGCGGCGTGGTCCGTCGGGTTGTTCCTCTTGGACCGCCGCAGGGCCGGAGGTCCGCGGGTGAGGCGGCGGTCAGCGTGAGGGTCGCGGCACTGGCAATGCTCGCCGTCGTGGTGATGGTGTCCTGCCAGGGATGCTGGGACCACGTCGAACTCGAGGACATAGCGTGGGTCCAGGCGATAGGGTTCGACGAGGCGGCGGGGGGCTATATTTGCGTAACACTCGAGATGGGGATCCCCCGGTCCCTGAGGGGAGCGGCCACCCCGGGCGGGGCGGTGCCCGGCGCCGGTCCCCACTACCTCACGATGACGGTGTACTCGAGGACCGTGCTGGAAGCGTTGGACCTCGTGGGTGTCAACCTGGGGCGCAGGGTGCGGCTGGAGCACTGCCTCGCATACGTCTTCGGCGAGGGGCTGGCGAAGTCGGGCATCAGGGAACTCGTCGGCGTGCTCGACCGGCACCGGGAGGTCAGGGAGACGGCGTTCGCGTTCGTCGCCCGGGGGCGCGCGGAGGATATCCTGAGGGTGACCACCTCCCCGCTCGAGGCGAGCCCGAGCCGTTTCCTGGCCACCATAGTCCAGCAGCACAGGCACACCGGTCTTTTCGAGGCCATGCAGTTCGGACGCTTCGTGTGGGCCATGCAATCCAATGCTGTAACCCCCACTTGTCCCTTGATAGCACTGTCCCGGGGGTTCACCCAGGGAGAAGCGCCGGGCGGCGCCGGCGGGGGTTATCCCTCCACGCCGCGGGTCGGAGAGAGGATCGCCCCGCCGGAAGTGCCGCCGGGCCTCGGCGGGTCGGAGGGCGGTCCAACGTGGCTCGAAGCGGGGCAGATGCCCCACATCGGCGGTGGCCCGGTGGAGGTGTTGGGCACCGCCGTATTCTCCGGGGGCGGGCTCGTTGGGACGCTCGGGGCCGAGGAAACCAGGGCGATGCTGATGTTGAAGAACGATTTCGAGAGGGGGGCGTTCGGGATACCCGATCCGCAGAGGCCGGACGACCCGGGGTACTGCCTCGAATTCGACGTGCGGGGGGGCCGGACACGGGTCGAGGCGAGGCGTGACGGCGATAAGGTGAAGATCGTGGCCTCCGTCTCGCTCAGCGTGAGCTATACCGGCATGAAGACCCAGACGGATTACTCGGATCCGCGCAACTCGCCCCTGGCCGAGCGTGCGGCGGAGGACTACGTGAAGAAGGTGCTCGACCGCGTTATCTCCCGCTGCAAGGACGAGATGAAGGTGGACCCCTTTCATTTCGGCGACAGAGTCAAGCGCACGTTCTGGACTTGGCCCGAGTGGGATTCGTTCGCGTGGCAAACGAAGTTCCCGCAGGCGGAGGTGTCCACTGAGGTCAAAGTGAAGATCATGAGATACGGGCTCGACCTCGGCCCCCCTCACGTGCCGTCGAGCGAGAAGGCGCGGGTCGAGGGCGGGGCAACGGGGCGATGACCTCGAATCGGCGAAGGTCCTCACCACGGGGACGAGCGCGAGAGTCGTTCCTGGTAGTCGTAGACGATCTCGGAGACGGCGGCTATGGTCCTGAAGCCGGCCTCGATATCCGCCTGGCCCTCGGATAGCACCGAGAGGATGTAGGGCCGGCGGGCGAAAACGATCCCGACGTCATCTGACACCCCGGTGATGTCGCCCTCCTTGTGCGCGACGATCACGCCGCGGGGAAGGCGCCCCGGTAGCCCCTCGTTCCAGATCGTGTTGGCGAGGTCATCGAGCATCCTGCAGCCGAACCCGGGCAGTTCCCGCGCGAGCCCGAGCACGCCCAGGAGGTAGATGGTCATGTCCAGGGCCGTCGTGGGCTCTTCTCCCGCCACGTGGGGTTGCGACGCGCCGAGGGAAGCCATGAACCGGCGGATGTTGTCGGCCCCGAGGAACCTGACCAGCATGGCCTTAGCGATGTTGTCGCTCAGCGTTATCACCAAGTTGGATAGGAGCCTAAGCGAGTATCGGGACCCTTCCTTGGCGAAGAACTGGAGGGCGCCGGCGCCGCCGCGGTAGTCGGTCTCCGGGTTATACGCGACGGCGTCGTTCCAGCAGACGACGCCGCGGGCCACGAGCCTGTTGAGATATAGCACTATCGGCACCTTTACGGTGCTGGCCTGCGGCAGGGGCCTGAGGGCGTTCAGCCCGAAGCCGGTCCGCGACGCGAGGTCGAGGAAGTGCACGCCGTAGGTGGCCGGGTCGGCCTCGAGGAATTCCCTGACGCGCGCCTCGAGGGGGGCATACGCGGGGGCCGTCCGGTCCCATGCGAGCATCGAGCAGTCACCTCCTCCAGGGGTGGTTGAAGGCCCTCTGGAGAGGGCCTTCAACTGGGCGGCCCACAACCGCCTGTGGTCGGGCCGAGATAGTGCGACCTAGTTCCAGCCGCCCCAGCCGTTGCCGAAGAACAGGAGAATGAGTATAAGGAACAGGATGAACCCCCAGTTGCCCCAGCCCCATTCCTTCTTCTCTGGCATGAGTGAACACCTCCGGAGAGATTCTGTAGTTCATTGTATGCGTGACGGGCGAAATGGCTACATAACCCTGCAGTGCGCCGGGGCCGGAGTCGAGACCGGTGCCGACGATGACCGGAGTACCGGACGGGTTGTCGGAAAGTCGGAGGGAACCTGTTCACGATCCGACAAACCCTACGGAGCCGCCGATATACAATACCCGTCGAGGAAGAAAGTGGAAAGACGCGGGGCGGTGTGCACTGGGATGGCGCCTGTCGCAAGACCGACGAAAGGCGGAAACCCGCGACTGGCGGAACTGGTCCGGGCGACGGGGAAAATGGGCTTCCCGGCGGCGGCGCTGGGTTTCATGATGGGGCGCGCCGTGATCCTTGGGAGCCTGTCCCCCTTCGGGCTGTCGTACATCGCGGCCCTAGGGTGCCTGTGGCCCGACCGCGTGATCCCGGGGGCACTCGCCGTGCTCGTCGGCGGCGCCACCGGAGCTTCGGCGGGCGACCTCATGCAGGCTGTCGGGGGCGCGGCGCTGCTGTGCCTGATGATGAAGTGCGTCAGGTCGCCGAAGGGCGCCGGACGGGTGGCGCGAATCTCGGGCGCCGCGCTCGTGGCCCGCGTGACGGTGAGGATCACGCTGTTGATGCTCGGCGAATGGAGCCCGTACACCCTGTTGGTGGCCGTGCTCGAAGGGCTGCTGTGTTCGGCGCTCACGGTGATATTCGCGTTCGGGTTGAGGGCGCTCGAGTCGGGGTCGCCCCTGGACAGGCCGTACTCCACGGAAGAGATCACGTGTGCCGCCGCGGTATGCGCGTGCGCGATCGCGGGGGTGGGCGGCCTGCGCGTGGGCCCCCTTATCGTCAAGAACGTGATAGGGGGTGCCCTCACGGCGGTCGTGGGCTACGCGGGGGGAAGCACCGCGGGTGCGGCCGCCGGGGTGGCGTTCGGCCTGATATCGAGCCTGTCGGGCACTTCCGAGCCGGGCTTCGTCGGGGTGCAGGCACTGTCGGGACTGATGGCCGGGATGTTCAGGGACCTGGGGAGGTTCGGGAGCTTCAGCGGGTTCCTGCTCGGCTCCGTCGCGATGAGCCTGTACACGGGCAGCCCGGGCGCTCTCGTTCGGGTAATGCTCGAATCCCTGGCCGGCTCGGCGCTTGTCTTGGTGGTGCCGGAGAGGACCGTTGCGGCCCTGCGTGCACTGGTCGGCCCGACCGCCCCCCCAATCGCTGCGCGCGAGCAGCTCGCCAAGTGCGCCGTGGACAGGCTGCGGAGCTATTCGACGGCGATGAGGGAGATTTCCCGAGCGTTCGAGCAGGTCTGCGGGACTCCGGCGCACGATTCGGACAAGATGCCGCGCATGTTCGGATCGCTCGCGGCGAGGGTATGCGATAGGTGCCAGGACTACAGGCGGTGCTGGGAGGCCGAGTTCCGAGGCACTTACCGGGGAATATTCGAACTCATAAGGAGTGCCGAAGAGGGGGGCTCGCTGACGCCGGATTCGGTGGAGACGAGCGCCGGACTGAGGTGCAGGTTTCCGGACAGGCTCGCACTCTGCGTGAACCACCTTGTGGAAGTGGAACACCTTGCCCGCAGGTGCCAGCGGCGCATCCTCGAGGGTCGCGAGATCCTGGGCGGCCAGATGCGGATGATTTCCAGGCTGATAGACGGGGTCGCCGGGGAATTGCTCGCGGGGTCTCCGCCGCCCGTCGCACCGGGGCGAAGGTCGCTGACCTATTCGGCCGGAGTGGCCCAGGCCCCCAAGAGGGGATTCGACGTCTCTGGGGACAGCGCCCTCGTCAGGGAGATCGGGGACGGGAGGCTTCTCGTCGCGCTCAGCGACGGAATGGGTGCG
>JANLGA010000020.1:23097-26149 GCA_024653225.1 Bacillota bacterium
CCCTCATGGAGGCGGGATTCGACAGGGAGTCCATTGTCGGCACGGTGAACTCGGTCCTGATCGCCAGGGCTCGAGGTGAGGCGTTCGCCACCCTCGACATGGCCTGCGTGAACCTGGTTACCTGCGAGGCGGAATTCGTGAAGATCGGCGCCTGCCCGAGTTTCGTCAAAACGGAAGACGGGGTGGCGATCGTTCGGTCCCAGACGCTCCCGGCGGGTATCCTGTCGGACATCCCCGTGGAGTCGGTGCCGAGAAGGATCATGCCGAACGATTCGATCGTCATGGTGACCGACGGGGTCCTCCAGGCGAGAAAGGACCCGTCGAGGAAGGAGCCGTGGGTGGCGTCATTTCTCGCTCGGGCGGGGTGGATGGCGCCGCAGGAACTTGCGGAGAGGATCCTGGAGAGGGCCCTCGGGGGCATTCGCCGGCAGGACGCCGACGTCACCGACGACATGAGCGTCGTGGTAGTGCAGTTCCTTCCCATCTAGGCTGCTCTTGCCAGTCCGAATCGCGGTGTGGCGCGCTGCCACGCCGTTTTTGTCGGGTCCGCGGCGCGGTCCGGAGGAATACTTATCCTGCCGGAAAATCTAATAACGAGAGGGGAAGGACGGGGGTGGGGACGTGGGCCGCGCCGCGGGTCGGTTCGTGAAAAGGGTGTTGGAGACTATAGCGCGGCACTCCATGGTGGACAGGGGCGACATCGTTGTCGCGGCGGTCTCCGGTGGACCGGATTCGGTGGCGATGTTTTACGCCCTGCTGGAGCTGCGCGAACCGCTCGGTTTCGAGCTCGCGGCCTGCCACTTAGACCACGGGTTTCGGGGGCCCGATTCGGCCGCGGACGCGGAATTCGTGGCCCGCATGTGCGCCGCGGAGGGTGTGAGGTGCGAGGTATCGAGGCGGGATGTCCCCGCGCTCATGAAGCGCTGGGGCGTCGGGGCGGAGGAGGCCGGAAGGCGGGCGCGGTACGAGTTCTACGAGGAGATCGCGTCGAAGCTCGGTGCGACCCGCGTGGCGCTCGGGCACACCATGGACGACCAGGCCGAGACGGTGTTGATGAGGCTGTTGAGGGGCTCCGGTTCGGAGGGGCTGGGCGGGATCCCACCGGTCAGAGACATCTACATAAGGCCACTCCTGTTCGTGAGCAGGCGCGATGTTGAGGCGTACTGCGCCGGGCGGGGCCTCGCCACGAGGACCGACGCTACGAACCTCGAGCCGAGGTATTTTCGAAACCAGATTAGGCTCCAGGCGATTCCCTTCCTGGAGAGGTGGAATCCGAGGATAAGGGAAACCCTCGCCGCGATGTCGGACATGCTCCGGGACGACGCCGCGTACATGGAGGCCGCCGCGAAGGAGGCCATGGACGGACTCGTCGCGGCCCGCGACGGGGGGTTCGTCATTGACCTGGCGGGATTCATGAGGACGCACGCGGCCCTCAGGCGGAGACTCGTGAGAATCGTTTCTGACGAGGTCCTGGGGAGATCCGGCACCCTTGGGCATTCGCACGTCGAGGCCGTGCTCGACCTGGCCGGAACCGGCCGTACCGGAGCCGTACTGCACCTGCCCGGGGGGTTGGTGGCGCGGAAGGAGGCGGGTGGCGTGATCGCCTTCGAGATCGGGCCCAGCAGCGGGATGTGCCGGCCGGCCGTGAGCTTGCCCAGGGCGGTTCGGGTCCCGGGCCGGACCGTCCTGCCCGAGATGGGGATGTGCATCGAGGCGGAAGTCATCCCGAGGGATGAGTTGCACCACCCCGCTGAGGCGAACAGGGACCCCCGGGTGGCGTACGTTGACTTCGGCCTGTTGGCGGAGCCCATAACTGTCAGGTCCAGGGCGGACGGCGATTTCTTCTACCCCCTGGGCCTGGGGGGTAAGAAGAAGGTCGGCGACTTCTTGACGTCGGCGAAGGTGCCCATCGAGGAGCGGTCCAGGGTTCCCATAGTGCTCGCAGGGGACGACATCGTGTGGGTTGGCGGCCACAGGATAGACGACAGGTTCAAAGTCTCGCGAGAGACGAGGGACGTGCTCGTCCTTCGGCTGCTGCCCGGGACCGGCGCCTAGGCCGTCCTCGGGCGTTTCGTTGCCACCCGGATTGGAGTATGATAGAATTACTCGACGTGCGAAGGGAGGGCTGGTAGTTTGAACAAAGTGTTTCGCGGAGCAGCATTCTACCTGTTGTTGCTCCTACTCACTCTGTCGCTGGCGAACATGCTTACCAGCCCCGGATCGGCGACGAAGCATGTCACGTATACAGAGTTCTTGAAGATGGTGGAGGAGAACCGGGTAAAGTCGGTGGTGATCGTTGACGGGAAGAACGTACGAGGCACCCTCCACAGTGGAGATGAATTCGAGACGGTGATTCTCGAGGACCCCGGATTGGTCTCCATCCTCACAAAGAAGGGGATCGCCGTTGACATCAAGATATCGCCGCAGTCCCCTTGGTGGACCGCCCTCGCCACGAACCTGTTCTCCGTGGTGGCGGTGGGGGCGTTGTTGTTCTTCATCCTTCAGCAGACGCAGGGAGGCGGGAGCCGCGTCATGCAGTTCGGCCGCAGCAGGGCGCGCCTGCACACCGGGGACCGGAAGAAAGTGACCTTCGATGACGTGGCCGGTTGTGACGAGGTCAAGGAAGAGCTCCAGGAGGTAGTGGACTTCCTCAAGCATCCCAAGAAATACCTGGACTTGGGGGCGCGGATTCCCAAGGGTGTGCTGTTGTTCGGCGCCCCCGGTACCGGGAAGACGCTGGTCGCCAGGGCCGTCGCCGGCGAAGCGGGAGTCCCGTTCTTCAGCATAAGCGGGTCGGATTTCGTCGAGATGTTCGTCGGCGTGGGGGCATCGAGGGTTCGGGACCTGTTCGAGCAGGCGAAGAAGAACTCGCCGTGCATCGTCTTCATAGACGAGATAGACGCGGTCGGGCGCCAGCGCGGCGCGGGCTACGGCGGCGGGCACGACGAGAGGGAGCAGACGCTGAACCAGCTGCTCGTGGAGATGGACGGCTTCAGCGTGAACGAGGGGATAATCATCATGGCCGCGACCAACAGGCCGGACGTGCTCGACC
>JANLGA010000021.1:0-11741 GCA_024653225.1 Bacillota bacterium
ATTCTTACGTGAGGCAACACGGATCGGCGGGCTTAGCCCCACCCCAAAGCCTCTCCAGGTTGTAGAAGGCCCTCTCGTCATCCCTGAAAACGTGGACGACAACCGACCCGAAGTCCAGAAGGATCCACGTCGAAAGCTGACGTCCTTCCACGTGGTCCAGCCTTGCACCGTTCTCCGCGAGCTTTTCCGCAATGTTCTCGGCGACCGCCCGCACGTGGGCCTTGTTTGACGCCCCCGCTATCACGAAGTAGTCGGCCACCGTGGTGAGCTTGGTTACGTCGAGCACGACTACGTCATGTGCTTTCTTCTCCATCGCAGCGTCGTACGCGATCCTCGCGAGGTTCGCCGACTCCAACAGCCGTCCTCCCCCGATCATTGCCCAGACATACAGTCTGCTCCCAGCACGACGGATACATCCACGTCTTCCTTGACGGCGCGCTCTAGAACGGTCGCCTCGGGCGACACCTTGAGGACCTCCCGGCAGACGCCCTTGACCGAGGACGAACCCTGGGCGGGTCCCAGCACCTGCGTAGGTCCTTTGTTCGGATTCTCGGCGTTGCCCACCCTGATGACCAGGTATCCCTGGTCCCTGAGCAGCCTCGCCACCTTGTCCGCCAGCCCCGGTACGTCGGTACCGTTGAGCACTTCGACCCGAACCTTCGAGTTGGCTTCCCTGTCAATCCCCCTTATCAGGAGGTCCACGCATTTCTTCAGCTGTTGTTGATCGGCCACCCAGTAGCTCACCGAGGCGCCCGTGGCCTCGGTTATGTCGGCGGGCTGTCCCGGCACGATCTCCATCCGGACGTCTTCCCGCTCGACCTGCCTGGCCAAGTTCGCCAGGGCGAGAACCTTGGCGGGATCGATGTTGGTGTCAATGAACTGCGCGGCTTCCCGCGCTATGTTGGGGAGTTTCCACAGCGTGTTCATCTCGAAGAACGATTTCATCACGGCCGATATGAACCGCTGCTGCGCCTTCACGCGATCGATATCGCCCGCGGGATACTGCCTGTACCTCACGAACTGCAACGACTTCTCACCGTTGAGTACCTGCTTACCCGCCTTGATGTGGATGTGCAGGTCCTGGTACGGGTCGTCGTAGTCCATGTCGTGTTCGATGTTCATCTCCACTCCGCCGATCATGTCAATGATCTTGACGAAGCCCTGGAAATCCACCCTCACATAATACGGGACCTTCTCCCCGATGAGCGACTGGACCGTTTCCATGGCGAGCTTGGGGCCGCCGTATGCGTGAGCGTGTGCGATCTTGTCGTACCCGCTCCTCCCCGGGATTCTCACCCTGGTGTCCCTGGGGATTGACAGGATCCCCGCCGTCTTGAACTCGGGGTCCAAACTGACGACCATCATGGTGTCAGTCCGCGACGTGTATGCCAAAGAAGCGTTTCGCGGACCGTTCACCCCCGCGTCGAGCCCCATGACGAGAATGTTGACCCGATCGGCCACGGCTTGACCCCGATCGGCTTCCGATCCCGGCGTCGGAGTGTGTATGCTTGACAAGAAGATCCAGACCCCCGCCGCGATCCCCGCTGCAAAGAACAGCAGCAATATCCCCAGCACGAGCGCGGCGCGCTTTATGTTCAGGATCCTGTTACCCTTCTTGGGGGAGACTTCGCCCTCCCTGACGTTCACGCCCAGCCCTCGCCCCAAGGAGCCAATTCCGCATCTCGACGGATCGGGGGTGGATAGGCAAACCGTCGCGGATGCATCGGCGCAACGACTGGTTAACGCACGCGAGCAGCGCCGCACCGAGGTCGTCCGCGCCCTCGAGGCGCAAGGGCACACCTCCCTTTTCCGGTCCCAATTTGTCAGCCAAGTACACTACTTGTTCGACGGGGGACATCCCGGATCGGCCGGTCGTGTGGTACCTGATGGCGTCCAGCACTCGGCCGTCGCTCACGCGGAATTCGGTGCGTGCGACCTCGGCACCCACTGCACCGTGAAGGAGTACCGGCTTGTCCCGTTCGACATCATTAACGACTATACAGAATTCCTCGGCGAGATTCAACAACCGGTCGTCCGGAAGATGCCTGCAGCAATCATGCAGCAAGGCGGCCACAGTGACGGCGACCGGGTCGGTCCCACACTTCTCCGCCAGGTGGGCCGCCGCGCGCGCCGTGGCGACGACATGCTCGAACAACCCCGAAGGCAGCGAGTGCCGAAGCCTGTTCTCAATCTCCGCGATCATGGAGCCGTGCAATCGTCCCCCGCATCCACCTTCCGTAGACGTGGCCGCTCCGGTGCAGTTCCGCGGCAAGATAACAATAAGGCCTCCTCAGGCTCTTCGGACGACGAGAGAAACTCAGGAGGCTTCGGCCACTTAGGCACAATTCACATTCTCGCTCGCGCCGGACGATTCAATACTTGCTCTGCCGCGGCCTGGCTTCGTTGACGATGATCTCTCTTCCACCCAGCTGCGAGCCGTTCATCGCGTCGATCGCTTTCTGGGCGTCTTCGTCACCTACTTCAACGAACCCGAACCCGCGAGACCTCCCCGTCTCCCTGTCCATTATGATCCTGCAACTCTTTACTTCGACGTACGGTTGGAAAGCCCTCGAAAGCTCTTCCTCCGTCGTGGACCAGGGGAGGTTACCCACATAGAGGGTCTTTGTCAACAATGCTCACCTCCTTCTCGGCGCCGTCCGCAGCCAATTGACTCCTGCATCGCACTTCCAAACCATCAGGCGCCAGAGTCCGTTCTCGAACTCGGCGCCTTCCAGACCAGAAGGTACGAACAAATTCGCGGATCGAGAAAAACCCTGGGCATGGTGGACAGGGACGGCTTCCACCCCATTATATTACTTGCCTACCCGGCCTGTGTGTAGAATCCCATCTTCCGAATGTACTCCTCGACCGCCACCGGTACGAGGTATCTGATGGGTCTACCCGCCCTAACCCGTTCCCTGATTTCGCTCGATGACACGGCCAAACCAGTGATGGGAAAGACGTGAACCCGAGCAGCCAAAGAACCCATTTGCCTCTTGACCCGCTCGATGCCTGCCGTGGGGTATCCCGGCCGCGTCACGGCCACAAATTCGCACATCCCGAGGAGCCTCTCGGCGTCCTTCCACGACAGTATCTCCGTAATGACGTCCGCTCCCGTTATGAACACGATCTCCGATTCTTTCGGAAGACCGGCCCTCAGGGCGGAGACCGTATCCACACTGTAACTCAAACCGGGTCTCTCTATCTCCATCGTGGAGACCGAGAAATGCGGGTTGTCCGCTGTCGCCAGCACCACCATTGCGTACCGGTGCAGTGCTTCCGTTATCTGTTTCCCCTGCTTGTGCGGCGGGCGGCCCGACGGAATGAACAGGACCCTGTCGAGCCTGAATCCGATGCGCACTTCCTCGGCTGCCAGCAGGTGCCCGCAGTGAATCGGGTCGAATGTCCCCCCCATTACTCCCAATCGAGTCATGATGGCGTGCCGCGTCTGTCCCTCCACGATGTGTAAATCCGCAATTCTACGAAAAAAGCAGAATTCCTGCTCGAATTGAGGTGATATCCCATTGTCTTCCGGTCACCCGTTCCCACGGCCGGCAGGAGCGCCGCTGCTCCCGCGCGAGGCCCGTGCGTCTTCCTCCTGCCGCCTCAGTACCTCGTATGTCCTCCGGATCATTCGGCCCACCCCCTCCCCCGTGACGGCGGAGATGGGAAAAGCCTCGTAGCCTTCGTTGCCGACCACCTCCAGGAGTCTCTGGAGGTTGGCCGAGGCCTGAGGGAGATCGATCTTGTTCAGGGCCACGACTTGGGGCAAGCCGGCGAGCGACGGGTCGTGCATCCCCAGCTCGGCGTTCACCACCCCGAAGTCAGAACAAGGGTCCCGGCCGTCCACCCCCGCCGCGTCAATTACGTGGATCAGCACCCTGGTGCGTTCTATGTGTCGCAAGAACTCGTGTCCGAGGCCCTTTCCCTCGTGAGCGCCTTCTATCAGCCCGGGAATATCGGCAAGCACGAAGCTGCCGTCGCCCTCCACTTCGACGACGCCCAGGTTCGGGGTAAGCGTGGTGAACGGAAAGTCCCCGATCCTAGGCCTGGCGCTGGTAACCCTGGAAAGGAGGGTGGATTTCCCGGCGTTGGGGAAACCCACTATCCCGACGTCAGCGAGGAGTTTCAATTCCAGGGTCAGCCAGCGCTCTTCGCCGGGCGCTCCGCGCTCCGCGATCCTGGGGGCACGGCGCACCGGTGTGGCGAAGCGGGCGTTGCCGCGTCCTCCGCGTCCTCCGCGTGCGGCAATGAATGACTGTCCCTCATCGGTCAGGTCGGCGAGGATCGAGCCATCCTCCGCCTTGACGACGGTCCCCGGGGGAACCCTGACGACCAGGTCGGCCCCGTCCGCGCCGGTCATGTTGGATCCCTGCCCGTTGCGGCCCTTCTCCGCCTTCAGGTGGACCTTGTGCTTGAAGTCCATGAGGGTCCTGAGTCCACCGTCCACGACCAACACCACGTTGCCGCCCCGCCCGCCGTCGCCGCCGCTGGGCCCCCCGCGGGGGACGTACTTCTCCCGCCTGAACGCGACGCAGCCGTTGCCCCCGTCCCCGCCCTTCACCCATATCTTCGCGCGGTCAACGAACATTACGGTACCCCCTGGGTATTATGCCGCGGAAACCGAGAAAGGGAGACTCATCGCGAAGCAACGCCCTGTTCCGGCTCGAGGACCACGGACGTGACGCCGTCGCTCTCCTTCAACCGAACCACGAAGCCCCTCGGCGCCAGTCCCGACAGCACGCCTCCGGGCGCCGGAGTGCCGCCGCCCAGGAGCCGGATCTCGTATCTCTCCTTCCCGTTCGACGGGATGACGCTCAGTTCCAGGTGGTGAAATCCGTCGGCGGCGGCGGCCGCCACGGCCTCCCACAGCGCGCTCTCCAAGTCTTCCGGGGTCGGCGCGGCCTCGCCGCTCGCGGGTCCGCCGGCGTTTATGGTCACGTTGAGACCGGCGCCCTCCGCCCTCAACCTCAACGAGTGAAGCAGGCCGTATTTCCCCGGCCCCAGGGCGTTCATGGCGACGGACTCGCGCCTCACTCGCTCCTTGGTCTCCTCGATATACTCCATCGCCCTCTGGACGTTACCGAGCTGCAACCACCCCGCCACGACCTGCAGGTCGTTCATGAATCCATGGTTCGCCCGTCTCAGCGCTTGACACACTATCTCCCAGTGCCGGCCGCCGCTCACGGCCGATCACCACTCCTTCCCCGAGTCGCCCGTCGCCCCGCGCCGGACGGGCGAACGGCGCACTTAGCTCTTCGGGGTCGGCACTCCAATTCCTCCCATCGCCGTTGGAGGGAAATGAGGGAACCCCGAGTCTCCCCGGGGTTCCGGCAATGGCATGGCGGTGCCTCGTGCGTCACATCGTGAGTCTCGGCTGCGGAAGGATGTTTACGACCTTCCTGTTAGCCCTGTTCCTGAAAGATACGTAGCCGTCAGTCTTTGCGAACAGTGTGTCGTCGCCGCCCACCCCGACGTTCAGGCCGGGGTGAACCCTGGTGCCCCGCTGCCTCACGATTATGCTACCCGCCGGGACGAACTGCCCGTCGTGACTCTTGACACCGAGCCTCTTGGACGCGGAGTCGCGGCCGTTTCTCGAGCTTCCGACGCCCTTCTTGTGTGCGAAGACCTGTATGTTCATCATGCCGTTACACCTCCCCGCGCTGGGAAACGCTCAGGTAGCGTCGCCTTCCGTCCTCTATTTCCATGAGCCCCAGCACCATGGCTTCGAGGATCGCCTGCGCCTCGCTCCACTTCCCACTCGCTCCGTCGGGCGATCCCGGGGCAAACGTCGCCGATATCACCCCGTCACCGGTCTCCACAATCGCGCTGCAGCCCGCAACCTTCTCGACTCCACGGATCGCGGTCTGCACCACCGCGGAAACCGCGGCGCACACGATATCCCTCCCGGCGGGCGCGTACCCCGAGTGGCCCTCGACCTTCAGTCCCACCACCCGGCCCAGACTATCCCGCGAGATCACGGCCCGTATCATGACGATAACCGAGGACGGACGACGGTCACGGCGCGCATATCTTCCGCACCACGAGCTGCGTGAACGGTTGCCTGTGACCGTACCTCTTGCGGTAGTTCACCTTGTGCCTGTAATGGAACACCAGGATCTTTCTGCCCTTGCCCTGTCTTTCGACAGTGGCGACCACCTTGGCTCCCGCTACCAGGGGCGTCCCCACCAGGGCTTGCCCGTCGGCTTTCTCGACGTATAGCACCCTGTCGAACTCCACCTCTCCCCCGACGGGTGCGTCGAGCTTCTCGACGCGCATCCTTTCGCCCTCGGACACCCTGTATTGTTTGCCTCCAGTCTCCAGAATGGCGTACACCGTAATCACCCTCGCCCGTACCCCGGGACCGGCCGCCTCGGGGGCTGGCACGCGCCTCGTGCAGGCGCATCGCCAGATGATTCTAGCACGGCGGGGAGCACGTGTCAAGGAACACTGCCGGCGCGGCGCGCGTCGGGGTCATGTTTCCTGCAACCGCCTATGAGACCCCCTTCACGATCTTCGCCTTCGCGTACGTCCTGAAAGCCTTCGTGACCTCCACGTTCACCTTCTCGCCGACGAGACTCCCCGCTCCCTCGATGTCAATCACGTATCCTTCGAGCCGGGCGATGCCGTCCCAGGGATTGGAGACGTGAGGCTCTTCCACCTTGAGCTCGAGCACGTCCCCCGGTTTAACGGGAAGGGCCTTGGCCTCTATCTCGTCCTTGGTCCCAAGCGACCGGAGGTTGATGCTCTCGACGTGCAGGTTGGCAGCGCCGCGAACGTAGACGGTCTTGCCAGTCTCCTTCTCGAGCTCCCGCAAGTTCGCGCCTCCCGAACCTATGAGAACCGAAGCTACGCTCGGATGCACTTCGAGCAAGGCCGCTTCGCTCGCGGAATGTTTCAGTATGCGGCGCACCTCCCTCCTCACCTTGGAAGCCATCGTGCTTTCCGAGAGTACCCGCCCCTTCCCGTGGCAATACGGGCAGTTCTGCTCCAACACCGCCGACAACCCCTGGCGCACCTTCTTCCGGGTCATCTCCACCAGGCCGAGCTGTGTCAGACCGAGCACCGTATTCCTGGTCCGGTCTTTGCGGAGCTCGTTTTCCAGCGCCGCGATCACCTTTTGCCTGTGCTCGAGGTTCTGCATGTCTATGAAGTCTATGACGATGATTCCACCGATGTCCCGCAGCCTGAGTTGTCTCGCTATCTCCCGCGCCGCCTCCATGTTCGTCTTGAACACGGTGTCGGCCAGGTTGGTGGTGCCGACGTACTTCCCCGTGTTCACGTCTATCGCGGTCAGCGCCTCAGTTTGGTCAATGACGAGGTAACCACCCGACTTGAGCCACACCTTCTTGTTGAGGAGGTCCTCGATCTCCGTCTCCAGTCCGTAGAGGTCGAAAAGGCTCCGGTCCTTGGCGGTGAAGAGGTGCACCCGCCCCTTCAATTCGGGTGACGTCACGTCGAGGAGCTCCATCACCTTCTCGTACTCGTGCCTCGAGTCGATGTAGAGGCGGCTCACCTCCGCGGAGAAGAGATCGCGCACGATCCTGTAAACGAGCCCCAGGTCCTTGTGAACGATGCTCGGGGCTTGCACGTTCTTGGCCCGCGCCTGGATGCGCCCCCACAGCCTGAGAAGAAAATCGAGGTCCTGGGAGAGGTCCCCCTCGTTCTTCCCCTCCGCCACCGTCCGCACTATCAATCCCATGCCCGGCGGCCTGATCGAGTCCGCCATCTTTCGCAGGCGGTCCCTTTCCTGTTCGCCTTCTATCCTCCGCGAGACCCCGACGTAGTCCACCATAGGCATCAGGACGAGGTACCGCCCCGGGAGGGTGAAGTATCTCGTGACCCTCGCACCCTTAGTCCCGATCGGTTCCTTGACCACCTGGACGAGAATCTCCTGGCGCGGCTTCAGGACGTCCTTTATCGTCCTCTTTCGGAACTCCTCACCCGGATCATCGTCTTCGTCATCGGTCCGCGGGACCGCGGCGTCGTCCACATACAGGAACGCGTTGCGCTCGAGACCGATATCAACGAACGCCGCTTGCATGCCGGGGAGAATATTCTCCACCCTCCCCTTGTAGATGTTACCGGCTATTCTCTGGGCCCCGGGGCGTTCCACGTACACTTCCACCAGGAGCCCGTCCTCGAGCACCGCTACTCGCGTCTCGTCATAATCAACCGTTACAAGAATTTCCTTCTCCAAACGCAATCCACTCCTCCAATAAACGGGTCGTGCCCGCACACGCAAGAAACTCAGTCCAGCGGTTCCAGCCCGGAGTCACTCGCGCGGTACAGTCTTCTCCTGTGGTACACGGCTGCGTCAAGATCCAGCCACCCATCTCCCATGCGGTCCACGGCGAGTAGGACTTCGTCGGGTCGGACGCTTCGGCCGCCGCCCGAGCGCAAGAGCATTTCGAAGGCGGCGGCGTCCTTCTCGCGCTTGCCGGAGAGGCGCAGCACGAGAGGGCGGATGTCTCGGGGACCCCGCCGATCGTCCCCGCCCCGGGCAGGCACAATGACGACCGGCGAACCAAGTAATCGCAGGGCCGCACCTTGAGGATCGCCCCCGCCCGTGATCGGGGCCCGCGCCTCGTACTCCGACGCCGCCACTTCGGACATCGCCGAGGGCGCGTCTTGCGGGATCTCTTTCGCCCCCGTCACCTCGAATCCGCCGGGAAGCGAGGAGTTCAGCCTGCGCAGAAGCTCCGCGGGGTCGATCCGGCTCTCGAGCTCGACATCGAGGATGTCGGATGAACTCGTCGCACCGACGGCCAAAGGCTGAGCGAACGCGATCTTCGGATGAGGGTTGAACCCACGCGTGAATGCCACGGGCAAGCCCGCCCTCCTCAGCGCCCGAGCGAACGTGCGATGGGTGTCCAGGTGCGAGATGAATCGCACCTCCGGTCCCTTTTCAAATGACAGTCTCACCCGCATGCCCCGCAAGCCTCGCACACGCCGCTCCTGCAGTCGGGGGTCGTTATCCCCGCCAGGGCCTTATCCCTTTCCCGAAGCAAGAACCCCTTGCTCACCCGCGCGTCTATGTGTTCCCACGGGAACACCTCGGTGTCGGGGCGCCGACGATTCGCGTAAAACGATGGGTCCACGCCGCAGTCACGGAACGCTTCGTTCCAGGTCGCCCACTCGAACATCTCGGTCCAGGAGTCGAACCGGGTTCCCCTTTTCCATGCCGCTATGAGGACCGCTGTCAGCCTGCGGTCCCCACGGGCGATCGCCGCCTCGACCGCGCTCATTTCGGCGTCGTGCCAGTCAAGGCGCACGCCGCGCGGCCGGAGCCTGTCCCTGAGAAAGGCCTGCTTGGCCTCTAGCTCATCCGTGGTCGCCTGGCCCTCCCACTGGAATGGGGTGTGCGCCTTCGGGACGAACGACGAAGCGCTCACAGTCAACTTCGGACGCCCGCGGGCGGCCCGCCCGTCACTGCGTCTCATTCTCCCGTACAGTGCGGCCACTCGCCCGATGAGCGACACTACGCCGACGAGGTCCGCCTCGGTCTCGGTCGGGAGGCCGACCATGAAGTAGAACTTGATCGCATCCCACCCCGCCTCGAACGCGGCCCTGGACGCCTCGAGGATGTCGTCGTCCGTCACGCGCTTGTTGATCACATCCCTCAGGCGCTGGGTGCCGGCCTCCGGCGCGAATGTCAGTCCCGACTTCCTCACCGAGTGGATCTGTTCCGCGATGCCGACCGAGAACGCGTCAACGCGAAGCGACGGGAGAGAAAGGTTGACTTTCAGCGGGCCGAGCTCGCCCACGAGCCTTCTCACGGCCCCAGACATGCCGCTGTAGTCGGTGCTGGACAGGGACATCAGCGAGACCTCGTCATAGCCCGTGTTGCGGACGAGCTCGCGCGACGCCCGGACCACGTCCTCAAGGGGCCGCTCGCGGACCGGTCTGTATATCATGCCCGCCTGGCAGAACCGGCAGCCGCGCGTGCATCCCCTGAAGAGCTCCACGACCGCCCTGTCGTGCACGACCTCCATGAAGGGCACGGGGGGCGCGAGGGGATAGTCCGCGAGGTCGAGGGGGGCGGCGATCCTCCTCCTCACCCCGGGCGGGACGCCCGACCGCGACGGCCTCACGTCCCGGACCGTCCCGTCGGGGTTGTACTCGGGACGATACAGGGACGGGACATAGCATCCCTCGATTGTCGCCATGGCTTCGAGCAGGCTCTCCCGGGCTCCGGGCTGACGACGTCCCCCATGTCTCTTCCAGTCCAGGTACACGTCCACCATCTCGTCCAGGGCGTCTTCCGCGTCCCCCACCAACAGGCAATCGAACATGTCGGCGACGGGTTCCGGGTTCAGCGCCCCGGGCCCGCCCCCTACTATGAGCGGGTCGCGCTCGGTCCTGTCCCTCGCCATGACTGGTATCCCCGCGAGATCCAGCATGTTGACTATGTTCGTATACGTGAGCTCGTACTGCAGCGTGAACCCGACGACATCGAACTCACCGATCGCCTTGCGGGTCTCGAGGCTGAACAGCGGGATCCGGTGCTTGCGCATGAGCGCCTCCATGTCAATCCAGGGGGCGAACACGCGCTCGCAGACGACGTCCTTTCTCCGGTTGAGGAGGTGGTACACGATCTTGAGGCCGAGGTTCGACATCCCGACTTCGTACAGGTCCGGGAACGCAAAAGCGAACGAGACGTCAACCTCATTGTGATCTTTCACGACCTGGTTCCATTCTCCTCCGGTGTACCTCGCCGGCTTTGAGACTCGCCGGATCGTGTTGTCTATGTGCACTGCCATGTCCCCGTCAATCACCGGCTCAATTATACCCAGTTTCAGGTAGGTTTACCATCCGGCCGATCCGCGGGACCGGACCGAACGATATCCCCGAGCGTCGCCTCGCCTTTGCCCGCGAACAACCAGTCGAGTACCTGGATCTCCCACACCTGTCCCAGCGGATTCATGGATTGGTCCATCACGGTGATGAGGTGCTGCCTGTTGGGGGTGAACCTGCCGCACACCTCCTTCACCTTCACGGAGCCGAGCGCCACGGCGTGTTGTATCGGGATCATCCTTCTCCTCTTGAGGGCCTCCCTCTTCAGGAGGAGAGACCTGGCAACCAGGTACCACGAGGTTTCCGCTTCCCGCCGTCCCGCGACGAACAGGAAGAAGGCGAACGCGAACGCGTTGGGAACGAATTCCCCCAGGAGGTACGCCGTCAGCCCCCAGGCCAACAAGCACATTATCATCGCCTTGCCCGCGCGCGTCAACACGGCGGACGCCCTGCCGTATCCCACGGACTGCGCTAGGAAGGCCCTGAGTATGCGGCCACCGTCGAGGGGCAGCGCCGGGATCATGTTGAAGAGGGCCAGCGACATGTTGGCGTCGAGGTAGAATGACACGAGCGGCGCCTCGCCGCGGGCTCGAAGTAGGGCGAGACCGGCGCCGTAGAGCAGGAAGTTGTTCAGGGGGCCCGCCGTGGCGACGACGGCCTCGACGAGCGGCTCGTCCGCGGGCATGCCGCCGGTCCTGGCCATGCCGCCGAACGGAAACAACTCCACCCCGAATACCTCCACGCCGCAGACCCTGGCCACCAGGAGGTGCGCGAATTCGTGCGCGGTCACGAGCAAGAAAAGCAGCAGGACCTGCGGACCCAGCCCTGCCGCAACATAGCCGGCGATCATCACCAGAAAGTATGGGTTCAGGTACACGGGTATACCCGAGAGAACCGCTATCCGCACGAGGGTCCCCCTGCCGGACCGTTCAGAGGGCGGGAAG
>JANLGA010000021.1:11751-21149 GCA_024653225.1 Bacillota bacterium
CGGATCCACCCTGCCGCCCTCGACCAGCACCTCGAAGTGGAGGTGCGGGCCGGTGCCGTCGGCGGGCGTGCCGACCTTTGCGATGACATCCCCCTGTTCCACGCGCGTCCTCGGCGCGACGGACACCTCGGAACAGTTGGCGTAGGTGGTCTTCAGCCCCCTGCCGTGATCGACCTCGACGATCATTTCATATGCGGAACTCTCGCGGACGTTCACGACGACCCCGGCGGCGGCCGCTCTGACCGGCGTCCCGGCGGGAACAGCAATGTCTATCCCTTCGTGAAGTGTTTCCTTCTTAGTCGTCGGATCCACTCTCCACCCATAGGCCGTGATCAGCTTGCCGGTCACGGGCCACGTCATTCGTACGGGTGGGGCGGTCACCGGGAATGCCCGGGATCCGGCGGACGAGATCCCCTCGGCCGCCCGCCTGATGAGGGCGAGCACCGGGGTCAGATCCGAGTCTGATGTGAACGCCCACTTGAAGAATCCTGCCAGCCTCGTCGCAGGCCACACCGGGATCTTCGTCACCAGAAAAACGAAGGTGAATATGACGAGGCAGGCGGCGATTCTCCTCGTCAGGGGGGACTCCATGGCACGCGCGAAAGACGATGAGACCCGGTAATAGTACCGGCGGGGAAAGGCCCGCCTGACCCGGAACGTTCCGTAGCCCATGCCCATCACCTCGGACAGGACTGTGACGGGTCCCGCGGGAATAGGGCCCGCTGTACGATCTTATTGGCCGGCGGTGGACAATATTCGGGCCCGAGGTGTGTCAGGTTCCGGGGCCGCGCACGGGGTAGGTCGCTCCCTCGACGGGGATGCACACCCGCCCTCGGAATTCCCGGGCCGCCTCGGCGGCCAGCCTCCGGGGATCGTGGAACGGCCACAGGTGCGTGAGCATCAGGGCCCCGACACCGGCTTCGGCCGCGACTCGACCGGCCTGGGCGGCGGACAGGTGTCCGCGATACCCGGAAAGGTTCTCGTCTTCCATTAGCGACGCTTCGCACAGGAACAGGTCGGCCCCGCGGGCGGCTTCCACCAGTCGGGCGCACGCCGCCGTGTCCCCGCTGTAGGCGAACGTCTCTCCGCCCGCCGACACTGTCATCGCCAGGCAGGGAAACGGGTGATCTACCGCCGTGAACCTGAACCGCATGTCGCCGATCGTTAGTTCGTCGCCGTCATGCACCGCGTGGGGGATCATGACCTCCTTGTACGCGAGCCGCTCGAACTCCTCGGGCGGATCGGGCGGGGCGTGGACTCGGATACCCCCGGGTCTGCGCTCGTGGCGTAAGTCCGCGTCCGCCGCGTATCGCAACACCATGAGGTCCGACGTGTGGTCACCGTGGAGGTGGCTCAACACCACGTCCGTCAAATCGCACAGCGACATGACCACCTGGAGCCTGCTCAGCACGCCGCTGCCGCACTCGATGAGGACGCGTGTTCCCTCGTGTTCGAGCAGGTAGCCCGAACAAGCCCCTCCCGCGGGAGGGAACGGTGCGTGTTTCCCGAGCACCGTGATTCTCACCCTCGATCGCCTCCCGTTCGTCCGCCTCGGCTTTCTCCCCGGGGCGGTGTCCCGGGCGGCCCGGCGGGGCAACTTAGATTCTACGAAACCCCGGAAAACCCCTTCCGGCCGGGGCGCGGTGGAGGGACAACCCCGCGGGAGAGAGAATTCACCCGTTGCGGGGGTGAGACTGTGTCCGCACGGCTCTATTATGACGACCCCTACGTGGTGGAATTCGTCGCAGACGTCCTCGCCGTGGCCGAGTGCGACGGGCGCTACGAGGTGCTCCTCGACCGCACGGCATTTTACCCGACCTCCGGCGGGCAGCCGTGCGACCTCGGGACCCTCGGGTCCGCCGAAGTCGTGGATGTGGTGGAAAGGGACGGCCGCGTCGTCCACGTGCTGCGATCACTCGAAGGGCTCGAGCGCGGGCAGACAGTGAGGGGTCGTGTGGACTACGGTCGCCGCCTCGACCACATGCAGCAACATCTCGGACAGCACCTCCTGTCGGCCGCGTTCGAGAAGGTGCTGGACGCGGAGACTGTCGGGTTTCACCTCGGAGCGGAGACGGTCACGATTGATCTCGCGCTCCCGTGGCTCACCGAGCACCAAGCGGACCAGGTGGAGGACCTGGCGAACCAGATCGTCATCGAGAACAGAAGGGTTTCCTCGGCCTGGTGTTCGCCGCAGGAAGCCTCGAAGCTCCCGCTCAGGCGCTTTCCCGACAGGCAGGGGACCCTGCGCGTGGTCATCGTGCACGACTTCGACTACTCGCCGTGCTGCGGCACCCACCCGCAGAGCACGGGCGAAGTGGGCATCGTGAAGATCCTCGGCTGGGAGCGCTCGAGGTCTGGGACGCGCGTCTCGTTCCTCTGTGGTCACAGGGCGTTGAGGGACTACCGGTGGAAGAATGCCGCCCTGAGCGCCCTCGCCCGCGGGCTCTCGGTCGCGCCGGCCGACGTGCCGGCGGCGGTCATGAGGCAGGGCGAACACCTGCACAGCCTCTCCCGCCGTATCGAGAAGCTGCAGGCGGCCGCAATCGAGCACGAGGCGGCGAGGCTCCTGGCCGAGAGCAGGGCGGAATCGCCCGGCCGGTTCCCCGTCATCGTCGCAAGATGGTTCGGGGACAGGGAACTCGACGAGATCAAGGAACTGGCCGCGACCATTGCGGCCCGCGGCGGGGCCGTTGCGTTGTTCGCCGCCGTTGGAGACGGCGGTGTGAGAGCGGTGTTCGCGCGTTCGGACGGCGTCGGAGAAGACATGAACGTGCTGATGAAAGTGATAATGGCGTCGCTTGACGGAAAGGGGGGAGGCACGCCGGCGCTGGCCCAGGGAGGCGTGAGAGCCGGCGGGCTCGACATGGCGCAGAGGATAGTCTCTCTCGCTCTCGAGTCCCTCAGCTCCCGCCCATGATCGTCCGCAGGCACTTCTCGGCCCAGCGCGGATCCTCGAGCTGCGGACGCCCGACGCCGACGAGGTCGGCGCGCTCGTACCTCACGAGCCTGTCGGCGAATTCCGGTTCGGTGATGCCTCCCGTGCAAATGACAGGCGCGGGAGTCTCCTTTCGCAGGGAGGCCGCGAGCGGCACGAAGTATCCCTGCACCCCCTGCAGGAATTCCGGGGAAGAGCCGCAGAAGCCCCCCGACACGTCGAGTACATCCACGCCGGCATCCACCAGGGCCCTCGCCGCCGGCAAGACATCGCCGAGCGTCAGTCCGCCCTTCATCCCGTCCCAGGCCCCCAACCTGTAGAGCAGCGGCACATCCGGACCGACGGCGCTCCTGACCGCCCTGACCACCTCGAGCGGAAACCGCATTCGGCCCTCCGCATCCCCTCCGTACCGGTCCTCGCGGCGGTTGGTGAGGGGCGAAAGGAACTGCCCTAGCAGGTATCCGTGCGCCCCGTGGATCTCGATCGCGTCGAAACCGGCACTCACCGCACGCTTTGCCGCGGCGGCGAAGCAATCGCGGATCCGTTCGATCTCGGAGGTCGTGAGCTCGCGCGGCAGCACGCCTCTCGACGGGTGTGGGATGGGTGACGGTCCCAATGGGGAACGGCCCGGCAGGGGCTCCGCCGCGCTGCCACAGTGATTCAGCTGCACGGCCGCAACGGCGCCGGCCCCCTTTATGGCCCGAACGACTTCGCGAAGCCCCTGTACCAGTCCGTCATGATGGAGACCCAGTTGCCCGTTTCCGAGTCTTCCATCCGGGTGAACGAACGTGTGCTCGAGAATGATCAGCCCGACGCCCGCCTCGGCCCTTACCCTGTAGTGCTCGACGTGAGCCGGCCGCGCCTCTCCGTCCGGCCCGGCAAGCCCCGTCGCCATTGGCGGCATCACGAGGCGGTTGCGAATCCTCAGGCCCCTCAGGTCGAACGGGGACAGCAAGCCGAGCGAGTCCATACGGGACTACCTCCGCTCACTCACGTCAGTCCGGTCGCGGTCCCACCTGCACGCCCATCTTCCGAAGGCCCCGAATGAGGGCCACTCCCACGACGGCGGAACCGAGGGAGAACACCGCGCGCTCGACCGGGGAGACGAACACCAGCACCGACCAAACCTTGGCGGGTATCCTGAGGAGCAACAGCCCAAGGTAGTTCCCCACGGCGGCGGCCCCCACGAACCCGGCGAACGCACAGAACCAAACGCCGGCCCCTGCAACCACCGGGTGCCGAGAGGAGATGGCATTGCCGCCCCACAACGACCCCACCACCGCGGCCACCAGTCCGGCCCCGTAGAACACCACGGGAAACAGGGGCACCTGGCGGCCGATGGGGTTCGTATACCACAAGGCCGCGCCCACGAGGATAACTGACACTGCGGGCAACCATCGCCCGTGAGACGCGTTCCCCGCCACGTATGCGTTCGTCATGCCCACGACGAAAGTCAATACACCCAACCACGCCGTGTGAGGGGCGATGAACTGGCCGACCAGCTGACCTATCGCGGCACACATCGCGCCCTTCACGGGGCCGAAGAATACCCCGGCGAGTGGTAGCAGGGCTGAAGCAAGGCTGAAAGTGCCGCCGGTGAACAGTATCGGGACTGTGGGGACGACACTCACGGCGGCGATCAACGCCGCCCAGACGACGATGACTGAGGGGTGGGTCTCATTGGTCAATTTGTACCTCATCTCCTTACCGAATCCCTTGCGATCCGGCGCGTTTTTCTTCCATCTTCTCTTCTATCTTGTCAGTCAACTCCTCCACCGTCAGCGCGGTGCGCTGGTCGCCGAGGACCTCCCTGTCCAGCCGCACGACCTGTGGGGGGTTGATGCCGACCTGGGTGAGCAGGCCGGGCATGGACATCAGCCACCTCGTCGGTCCGTTGACTTTCACCGCGCCGGACTCCATGGTGATTATCCTGTGGGCGTTCTCCGCCACTATCTCCATGTTGTGAGTGGCGAGTAGGACCGCTCCGCCCGACCTGGCGAAGGACCTCATGATGCGCGCTATCTCGCGCAGGCCGTGGAAGTCCTGCCCGGTCGTCGGCTCATCCAGCATGAGAACCGCCGGCTTCAAGGCGAGACAGGCCGCGACGGCCAGCCTCACCCTCTCGCCCCTCGGGAGTGACAGCGGGAACTCGGCAGCCTTCCCCTCGAGCCTCAGGATCCTCAGCACCTCCTCGGCCCGTCCGCGCGAAGCCCGGGGATCCATGCCGAGATGCCTCGGACCGAATTCGACCTCTTCGAGCACGGTTTGGGAGAACAGCTGCACGTCTGGGTTTTGCAGGACGAGTCCCACGACGCCGGCGATCTCGCCCACAGTCATTGACCGGGCATCCGTTCCGTTGATCGTGACGACTCCCGAATACGGCCTCAGCAGTCCCGAGATGACCTTGAAGAGGGTCGTCTTCCCCGAGCCGTTCTGACCCACCACCGCGACGATCTCACCCGCCCGAAGCTCCATGTCCACCCCGTTCAGGGCCGGGACGCCGGACGGGTACGAGTACCTGACATTGGATAGTCTGAGCACGGGCTCCACGACTCAAGTCCCCCCGCGAAGGAGCCTCGAGAGGGCCTCCACGCACTCCGCGTACCTGACCGGGGATCCCTCCAAGGGCAAGCCCCTGGCGGAGAGGGCCTGGACCAGCCTCAGCGTCTGCGGGCGGCCGACCGCGGAAGCGATCTTTCGGTCGGAGAATACGTCCGCGGGGGCCCCTTCACCTGCCACCCTGCCCCGGTCGAGAACGATCACCTTGTCCGCGCACTCGGCCACCCTCTCGACATCATTGGTTGCCACGACGACCGTCAGACCGTTCTGTCTCTGGAGGGACGAAATCACCTCGAAGATCGAATCGCTCCCGGCGGAGTCGATCTGCGATGTGGGCTCATCGAGCACCAAGATCGAAGGCTTGGTAGCCAAGGCGGCGGCGATCGTGAGGCGCTGTTTCTGGCCGCCCGAGAGTCCGGAAGGAGCCCTGTCCCTGAGGTCTTCGAGGCCGACGACCCTCAGGGCCCATGACGCGGATTCAACGATTTCCTCTGGGTTCCATCCCAGGTTCTCGGGACCGAACGCCACCTCCGAGAACACGTTGTCCGTGAATAACTGGACGTCGGGGTCTTGAAGGACCATCCCCACCTTTTGGGCGAGCCATGCCACCGACCGCGTCCGCGTGTCGCACCCGAGAACGATCACACGGCCCTCCATCCGGCCGCCCGACATCCTCGGCACGATCCCGTTGAGAAGTCGCAACAAGGTACTCTTGCCCGAGCCGCTCGCCCCCATCACGGCGACGAATTCCCCCGCCCGGACGCGGGCCGAGAGATCGCGCAGGGCGGGCCCGGGCGAGTCCGGGTACGAATATGTCACCCTGTCTATCTCGATCACCGTCACGGCATGACCCCCGAACCACCCAAGAAAACGGCCAGAAAGGCGACGGCCGCACAAGCGGCCATGAACATCCAGTCGGACCGTTTCATCTCGATCCTCCGAACAAACGTGCGCTTCGCCTTGCTTCCGAAAGCCCGCGCGTCCATGGCGATTCCCACCAGGGCGGCCTTACGCATGCACCCGGCCACGAGGGGCAAGGCTATGGCGGCATATCCCCTGACCAGGCCGGCCAAGCCACGTCCGCGCACCGGCTCTGCCCCCCTCAGCATTTGCACCTGCATAATGGATTCGGCCTCGTCGCGTATCGAGGGCACAAGGTTCAGCGCGGCTGTGGCGAGATAGGACGTCCTGTACGGGACTCCCATTTTCACCAGCGCTATGACCAGCAGTCCGGCAGGGGTGGTCGCAGTCAGGAGAGGGAATGCAAGCAGCAGTACCAGCAGACGGCCCGTGGAAACCACTCCCCAGTAAAGGCCCTCCGCGGTCACCGAACCGCTGCCGCCCACCACCGGCAGCCACCTCGGAATGATCGGACTCCACAGTACCCTCGAACCGGGATACCAAATGGACTGCGTGACCACCAGGAACGCGCCGATGTTCCTCACCAACCTGAGACACCCGTAAGCCGGCTCGAGCGGCAACCCACCGAGCGCCCACAGGCCCCCTATGAACGCCAGCAGTATTGCCACTCCCTCCAGCCGGACGACCATGAAAGAGGAAACGCTCACCACTAACACCGCAGCGATCTTCGACCTCGGGTCGAGGCGGTGCAGGAATCCCGCGCCGACCGGCGTCTCCATATTCGCTCCCACCGCCTCGCCTCCTTTCCCCTGCACCACAAAAACCGATCCGCAGCGCGGACCGGCGGTATCCCGGCATCATTTCGTTCCCGGCAGAATCCTAGGCAGAATCCTAGGCGGAATCCTAGAACGTCGGCGGCGTTATCGCCATTATGAAGACCAGGTCCGCGGACCCGGCGTTGGTTAGCTTGTGCGGGACGGAACAGAAATAGTAGATGCTGTCCCCTTCCTCCAGGCGGTGGACGGTGCTGCCGAGGTCAACGTCCATCGTCCCCTGGATCACGACTAGGCACTCCTCGCCCGCATGAGTCAAGGGTTCGTCGCAGGTGGAGGCGCCGGGGGCGAGCCTGCCCATGACCATCTCTATCTTCCTGTTCAGGTCCGGGCACAGCAATTCGTACACGAGATGGGACTCCGGCAGACGAAGCACCTTCCTCGAGCCCTTCCTCACCACGGGACTTTCCTCGGCGGAGTTCAGCAAGAAATAGAAGATGGGTACTCCGAGTGCTTCAGCTATCCTTCTGAGTGACGTAATAGAAGGTTCCGCCAGGTCTCGTTCGACCTGGCTGAGAAAGCTCGCTGTCAGGCCCGCCTTGTCGGCGACTTCGCGAAGGCTGAGGTTCTTCTCCAATCGCTTGGACCTGATCCTGCTGCCGAGCACTCAATCCCCTCCAATGCTCTCGCGCATGTGGATACCTCGTTATGTTGTTCTATACCAGGGTCGTTTCTCCTTCTGCTCCGGCCGTTCGGGGGCTCGGCCCTCGGCCCATCACGCGCTTGGCGCGCCTCGTTCTCTCCTCCACCCTCTGAACCAGCGCCTCCCTGACTCTCGCTCCGGCCGATTCCGCTTCGCGGTCGTCGAGTCCCAGGGAGGCCAGGACAGCGCCGTCAAGGGCGGCGCGGTCGGGGAGGTTCACCTCCAAATCCACCGGTAACACGTCCCTCCCAAGCATCGCCGCGAAGCAATCCGCCATTGCGGCCCGTGCGCCGGGGGCCATCCGGCGCGGATCCGGGACTAAGAACTCGGCGACTTCGTACACCTTCATGTCCACGGGGCCTCCCCCTCCCCCGTACCTCCTGCAAGCGTGCTCCGCCTGCAGCCACGTCACGCTCGAGTTGAGGATCGCGCCGAGTAAGAGCGGGTCTATCCCTTCGATGGGGTAGATGCCGTACAGCCGAGCGTCAATCGAGGCCGCTCGGTTCATGGCCGCGAAGAATCGTTTCCTGACGGTCATCGGCCATAATATCGGGGCGATCGGCTGTCGCCCGAGCGCCCACCACGGCGACCTGGCTGCGCACGTGGGCCTCAGGTGGTACCCATGGGCGACCCCCCACCTTATGAACTCGTCCAGCCCCCCCGGTAAGGTGCCGAGCGCCACACCGGCGCCGACGAACCTCGCGGCTCCGGCCGCCAACACCCGGTACCTCAGGAGTTCCTCCCTGACTTTGTACCCCTTGATCTCCCGAGGAGACCTCACCACGGGCAGGAGGACCTCCGGCGGCAAGTGCGCCACCTGACCGGGACGCGCCGAGGACTCCACCTCCACGAGACCGTCCAGGTTTTCCCGCCGGACCCGTACGTAGAAGAACGCGTTGGCCCCGGTGGTGAATCCCCGCTTGACGGCGGCTATCTCCTTCAAGCGGCACAGGCGCTCCCGTACCGGGGCAAACACGCTTTCCAGGGGGTCGTCGCCAAAGGATGTCCCCCACTTCCGGCCCGTAGACGCGGCGGGCGCGATCGTCTTCACCGTGACCGTCCCGGACGAGGCCCGGACGGGAGGGGTGTCCGGGTCAAGTTCCTTCAGCAAGGCGTCCCAGGGAGTTTCATCCAGGGGACTCCCCAGCGTTACGAGTCTCACGCGCCGCCGAGGCGGCTTGCGCTCGCAGGAGTTCCCCGGCTTCACGAGGAGAACGACAGCCGCATCCACGCAGGCGCCCTCAAACCATCTCTCCACGGCCGACCTGATCACGCAGACCGAGTCGAAGCGCGAAGCGAGGAAGTCGCTCAATTCGCTCCCGTACCCGACCTCCATCCACGACGTGGGACAGATCACGGAGGCGACTCCCCCGGGCGCGAGGATCCTGTCGAGCATCGCGAAGAAGTACACGTACAGGTCCGATCTCGCGGAGAAACCGGGGTATTTCTTCCTGAGCGCATACTTCAGATCGGGGGACAGCAGTTCTTGCCGGACGTAAGGCGGGTTCGCCAGGGCGATGTCATATCCACCGGCGGGGAGATCGTCCAGGAGGCTGTCGCACCATCC
>JANLGA010000021.1:21175-26038 GCA_024653225.1 Bacillota bacterium
ACGGAGCACAACCCGATTCCAGCGCGAACGACCAGAGGGCGCACCTGCACGCCGCCACTGCCACGGGGTCCGAATCGAACCCGAACAAGTTCCGCTCGAGCACGCCCGGGGCGTCCAGTCCTCCGGCGATCCGCCCGAGCTCCGCGGCCGCTCCCCTCAAGAAAGCCCCCGAGCCGCACGCCGGATCCACCAGCCGGACCCCGGACAACGCCTCGGCAGCGGCGGCCGAGAAGCCCGGCCCCGGGCGCGCCCCGGCAGCCCACCGCAATAGGTCGTCCCGCGCCCGGCGCAGCCGGCCGATGCAGGCCAGGTACAGCGCCGCCCGGGTCATGAGGCCCACCACCCTCTCGGATGTCTGGAACGACCCGGCAAGCCTTCTTCTCGAGCGCCCGCCTCGGAGCTCCCAGAGCCTGTCGAGCGAAAGACCGGGGTCACTCTCCCGCGCCGTATCTCTCCACACCGAAAGTACGGTGTCCGTGGGTATGGCGAGTGCCGGCCCCTCGAGCGGGGTGGTCGCCGGACCCGCGCCTGACAGGAGCAGTCGGACTATCCCGGCCTCGTCGGCGGCGCAAGACGACCTGACGTAATCGCACAGGGCTCCCCTGCCTGGGAGGCATCCCGGGCCCCCGGCCGACCTGCCGCACAGGTCCTTCAGGCCGGGACCGCCGATGAGCATCCTCAGGAAGCGCGCCCTGACCGCAAGCATCCCAGAAGCGGCGGAATCGTCAGCCATAAGAGGCGGGTGGGCCAACGCACAGCACCTTCCTCGACTTACCTATCCTGTCGGTCACCATCTTCCTCACGTTCGCGGCGATGTCAGTCGCCAGTTCCTCCGCAGGACCCCGTTCGAACCCGGCCATCATCAGCACCGTCAAGTCCAGCGACCGACGGTCCGGAAGCGCGGTCTCCGTCGCGATGTCCAACATGTCCCGGGAGAGCAGGGCGACCATTCGCGCTTTCAATTCGTTTCTCTGAGCGGCGTCAAGGAGCCTGACGTCGAGCACCGGCAGCAGTTCGACCTCGTACACCTTGATGTCGAGCAGCGGAAGGTTCCCCGTCATTGCTCGCCCGGACAGCTCGGTGAACAACCAAGTGCACGTGGCGTTCAGGGCGGCGGCGAGCACCAACGCGTCAATACCTTCATTCGCCCGAATGCCGTAAAACCTGGCGTCGTAGCGGCACGTGCGGTCGTGCAACACGACCCCCATCCTGCTCCCCCAGGACATCGCGTACAGCAGGTCCGCCTCTTGAAACGGCAAGCGGTACCAAGGAGACCTGCCGCGACAGGACGGCCGCGACGGGTATCCCGCCTCCTCGCCCCGGCGCAGATACTCGGAGGCGAAAGGCGAGTCCGGCCCCGGACCCCGGGAACACACGTCGAATACCCTCGTCTTGAGGTCATTCACGTCCAATCGGTACCCCTTCACCTCGCGCAAGGACTTCACCACGGGTCTCAGGAAACAGGACTCGATGAGGACGGGCTCCGAATCCGGCGGGGCACCGGCCGGCCTCACGGCGTTCGCGCCGTCCGGGTTCCCGTGCCTCCTTAACACAAGGTTTCCGGCCGGGGTTCCGGTCACGTCCCTGAGGTAAAAGAAGCCGTTGGCGCCCGTCTTGGTCCCGAACCTCACCTCCGCCAGCTCCCCAAGCCTGCAAAACCCCACGACCGAACCGGACAGCGCGCGGTCCGCGAATCCGTAGTAAGCGCTTGGAGCCCTCAGGTATATGCCCCACTTGCGCGACGGATCGAGCGCTTGAAGGTGCACGGTCGAAGTCGTACACCCCGCTCCGGGGTCGTCGGTAGACCACGCTACGCCCACGTTGACGAATCTCGTCCCCGCCCGGCGCGCGTCGCGGCGGCGGTGCTTCCTGAACAAGGTGATCTGGGCGTTCACCGACGCGCGGTCAAACAAGCGCGCTTCACTGGATCCCGTTATGGACACGATTTCGAAGTTATCCAGGAGAAACTGCTTGACTCTGAGGCCGTACGAGACGTCCATCCACGAGGACGGGGTCACTATCACCCCGACGCCTCCGGGTTTGAGTAAGCGAGCAGCCAGCACAAAGAAGCGCGCGTATACATCCGATCTTCCGCCGAAACCGGGGTACTTCTCGGCGAGTGCCGCCTTCTCTCCCGCACTCACGAGCTCCTGCCGTATGTACGGCGGATTTGCGACGAACAGGTCGAACGAACCGGGCTCCCCGGGGCCGGAAGCCCACCACTGGTCGGACGCCAAGAGGCTGTCCGCGAGGAACACCCTCGCTCCCGCGGGCGCGGGGCACCTTTGACCCACGAAGGATTCCAGTTCCCAAAGCCAGGACACGGCCCGCGCGACGAGCACGTACGAGGGGTCCACGTCAACCCCGTACACGCGCCGGTTCACCTGGCACCGGAGTCCCCCGCCGGCCGCGACGTCGACCGCGAGTAACTCGGACGCCGCCGCGATCAGGAAAACCCCGCCGCCGACCGCGGGGTCAATCACGCGCACGGAGTCCACGGTCGGCACGCCCGGATCCGCGTACATCTCCCGGACTGCCAGCCTGCACATGAGTCGCGCGAGCGAGGGCGGGGTGCCGACCGAACCCCTGCCCCCGGTCCCTCGACCCGGCACCGCGGCCGACAGCGCCCAGGCCCACTGTTCCGGGCCCCATCTCAGGATCCGGTCCGTGCTCGTACCGCCGCGAGGGGGTCGCGGGGCCGTCGAAGGATCCCAGGGCAAAGGGACGCCGTACAGGCCCGAAAATGCCGAGCACACGAGAATCGCGAGCGCCACCGCTGGGCCGGGTCGGGCCGCTCCGTCCCACCCGGTGACATATTCTTCTACGAGCTCCTCGGGTCGGTCCACGGCTCCTCACATCCTTCGCCGGGATCTGGATTCTCTGAAGCCGCCTTCACCACCTACGTGACACCCGCCGGCTCGTGGTATACAATTGAGCTCCAGCGGGGCTGCAACGAGACAGGCACGGAACAGGGGCGACTCGATGGCTTCCAGGGCTCTCGCGGGGTATGCGTGCGCGTTCGGTGCAGGGTGTGTCTGGGGAACGCTCGGGCTCTTCGTCCGCCGGCTCCAGTCATTCGGGCTTGACGCCCTCTCGATAACGGCATGGCGAACGATCGTGGTCAGCCACATCGTGTTGCCGGCCTTCTTCGTCTTGCGGAGGGAATTGTTCATCATAGAACGGAAGGACGCCGCGCTCGTCGGCCTGACGGGCCTGACGGGGGTCGTCCTCACCCAGTACTCGTTCATTTACTCGGTCACGCGTACGAGCGTCGCCGTCGCCACCATACTGAACTACACTGCACCGCTGTTCGTTACCATTATTTCACGGGTGTGCCTGCGCGAACCGATCACGCCGCGCAAGGTGTTCGCCCTGGCGATGTCATCCGTGGGTCTCGTGCTCATCCTGGGGCTGTACGACCCGTCCTCGATTCGCTCTGGCCCGGTGCTCGCACACCTCGCCGGGTTGTTGTCCGGTTTCTTCTTCGCAGTACACACACTGATCTCGAAGACCGTCGTGCGGAGATACCATCCCTTGACGGCCTTCGCCTGGGCTTCGTTCGTCGGCGGCTGGTCGCTCGCGCTCATAGCCCGCCTCACCGGACGGCAGATGGCGGCCGTCCCGCCGCAGGCGATACCCACGATGGCCCTGCTCTGCGCCGGACCGGGGCTCGTCGGGTTCTATCTCTACCTTAGAAGTCTCAGCCTGGTACCTGCCAGCCACGCGTCCATCACGGCCATGAGTGAGCCGGCGACCGCCGCGTTTCTCGGGTTCGCGGTCCTGGGCGAGCCGTTCGCACCCCCCCAGGCGTTGGGGATAGCCGTCGTGCTCGCAGCCATAGCGCTCGTGACGACGGACCGCCCCCCGGACCGTGCGGCCGACAGGTCGTCAGGTGCGCACGACCGACCGACCGACCGCCCCGCCGGGGCGGATGTCCGCCGCCGAGCGGAGGACCACATCCGCCAGGCTCCGAAGGATTGAGGCGTCACCGAACCCGGTGAGCACTCCCACGCGCAGCTTCGTTCCGGCGTTCCGGGCGGCATTCATGTCGCTGACGGAATCGCCGACGTAGGCGCACTTTCCCGGCGTGATGCCGAGTTTCTCACACGCCTTGAGGATGGGCTCGGGGTCCGGCTTCGGGGACCTGTAGTCTTCCGAGCCGACAACCACGTCGAACAGTCCCGCTATGCCGGCTTGTTCCAACATCCTGCGCGACCTGTCCCTGGTGTCGGTGGTCACGATGCCCAGCATGAGACCGTGCGACTTGAGGGCCGTCAGGGCCGCCGAGACTCCTTCACAGAGGTCCGTCATGGACGCCACGTCTATCTGCTTTTCGGCCCGTTCGTAGGCATCGAGGGCTATCTTTCTCGCCTCTATCCACGCGTACCCCGAAAGGCACAGACCGGTGGCCGCCGCCACCGCCTCCTCCTTGGACGTGGCGAGCGCGAGCGGCCCGGTACTGTGCACGATCTGCTTCTCGAGGTCGAACCCCACCGCCCTGGCGGCCCACTGCAAGCCGTCGGGGCCCACCCCCGCCTCCTTCATCAGCCTGAACCGTTCCGCTCCAAGCCTGCTTAACATCACGCGAGCATCGAACAGCGTCCCGTCCTTGTCAAAGATCACGGCATCAACCTCCGCGACGGATTCACCGAACAACACCAGGGCCAAGACCGATCCCTCCATCTCCTCAGTGTCCCGCCGGGAGAAACAGGGCGGCCCCCCCGATTATCGCGGCGTCCGAGCCCAGGCTCGCCGGTTTCACCTCCGGCCGCGACGGGCTCGGAACCAACCGCTCCATTTCTCGCACGGCGGGGCTCAGGAAGACTTCTCCAGCAAGGGCCACTGATCCTCCCACGACGATGA
>JANLGA010000022.1:0-22628 GCA_024653225.1 Bacillota bacterium
GCCACTGGGCCGAGGCAGCCATTGTAGGCGGCCGCCGCGAGCATGGTGGCGATGTCCGTTTTCTCCGCGGTGAACTCGAGGCCGCAGCGAAGGAAGATATGAATTGCCCACCGACGGCATAAGCGGGTTCATGAAGAAACGAATAGCCGCCTTGTTCGTAGTGCTCGCGGTGGCGCTGGCGCTCGTAGCCGTGCAGATCGGTCGCCTCCAGGTCGTCCACGGGGAGAAGTACGACGAGCTTTCCCGGGGCAACCGGCTGAGGCTGGTTCCCGTCACGGCCCCCAGAGGGATTATCTATGACAGGAACGGGGCGGTGCTGGCGGCCAGCCGTCCCGCTTTCACGGTCTCGCTCTTCGTGATGGACCCCTCCGCGACCGCCGTCAACGCCGCCAGGCTCTCCGCCGTCCTGGGGATGGACGCCGAGAAGATACGGAAGAAAGTGAGCGACCAATGGGACAGGCTCTACGAGCCCATCAAGATCGTGAGGGACATATCCCCCGATGTCTACACGGCGGTGGAGGAACACAGGGCCGAGCTGCCGGGGGTCGTGGTGGAAGTGGAGCCCGTCAGAGACTACCCCAACGGCACCACGGCCGCCCACGCGCTGGGGTACGTCCACGAGATCATGAAAGAGCAGCTGAGCTCCTCGAAGTATAAGGACTACAAGATGGGGGACACGATCGGCCAATTCGGGCTGGAGGCCGCATTCGAGAGCGAACTGCGCGGGCAAGACGGCGGCAAGCAGGTGGAGGTTGACGCGAGGGGCAGGTTCAGCAAGGTCCTCGGCCAGATTGACCCCACGCCCGGCAACAACGTGTACCTGACGCTGGACCTGCGACTGCAGTCGGCCGCGGAGAGGGCCCTCGACTCACAGATAGCCCAACTCCGCAAGACGAACCCCGCGGTCATGTCCGGAGCGGTAGTGGTTCTCGACGTCAGGAACGGCGAGATCCTGGCAATGGCGAGTCGCCCGGCATTCGACCCAAACGATTTCTCACGCGGCATAACGCCGGAACGGTTGCGAGAACTGTACAGCGTGAAGGCGCTGAACAACCTGGCGATCGCGGGGGTGTACCCGCCCGGGTCGTCGTTCAAGATGGTCACGGCGATGGCTGCGCTCGAAGAAGGGAAGGTCACCCAAACTGAGAGGATCGTGGATCCGGGCCACCACTGGCTGGTCCCCAGCCTATCGTGCTGGAACAAGTCCGGACACGGCGCGGTGGACATCCGCCAGGCACTCCAGGTGTCCTGCAACGTGTTCTTCTACGAGATGGGCAGGAGGCTCGGCCTGGACCTGATAGCGAAGTACGGCGGGCTACTGGGGCTGGGCTCGGTCACCGGCGTGGAGATTCCGGGCGAGGCCGGCGGTCTCTTGCCGACCAGCGAGTGGAAACGCAACGCCTACCAGAAGAAGCTCGTCAAGGAACCGGAGGTGCTCGTCGCGGAGAGCATGATGGCCGGCATGGGGCAGGTGTTTCATTCCTACACGCCGCTCCAGATGGCGAATTACGTAGCCACCATAGCGAACGGTGGCACCAGGTACCGGCCCCACTTCCTGAAGGCGGTCGTCACTCAGGAAGGCGCAATCGTGCGAGAGGGCGTGCCCGAAGTGGTCGGCACGCTCGGGGTCTCGAAGCAGACCCTCGACGTGATCAGGGAAGGGATGTGGCTGGTGACGCAACCGGGGGGTACGGCAGCCTCGGTTTTCTCGGGGTTCCCGGTCAAGGTCGGGGCGAAGACGGGGACTGCGGAAAACCCACATGGCGCGGACCACGCGTGGTTCGTGGCGTACGCGCCGTTCGGGTCGCCTGAGATCGCGGTCGCCGTGATAGTGGAGCAAGGCGGCCACGGCGGTTCCGGCGCCGGCCCGATAGCCAGGCGGGTACTGGAGAGCTACTTCAACCTGTCGTCGGCACCGGACGTGGGTGCCGGGGTTACGGCTCCCACACCCGATTAGGGTACTGTACATGGCAATAAATGGAGGATTTGCGTGTCGCGGCTAGAATCTCAACCGGGTGATGGACCCGGCGGTTTCGAACCTCGGGAGGCGCGGTGGTGAAGCGGGACGGGGTGGTGTTCAGGGGCACTCGCGAGGGTGTCCTCGTGCTGCTGGATGACAAGACGGACTACCAATCTCTCAAGGCGGCGCTGTTCGAGAGGCTGCGGGAATCGCCCTCGTTTTTCAGGGGCCACGGCATCATCCTCGACACGGGGTCGCGAAGCCTGGAACCCGGCCAACTCGTCGAGCTCGAGGAGATGATGAGCAGCAACTTCGGCGTACACCTGGAGAAGGTGGTTCACGGACCCTGCTCGGGGGCGTCTGCCAATCCGCCTCACCGCCCTCAGGGGTCCGAGAAGCCGGCTGACGGGCAGGGGGATGCCAGGCAGACCCTGCTCATCAAGAGGACGTTGAGGTCGGGCCAGAGAGTGGGCTACGACGGGAACGTGGTGATCCTCGGCGACGCAAATCCCGGGTCGGAGATAGTAGCCACCGGGGACATAGTGGTGGTGGGTGCCCTGAGGGGAGTCGCGCACGCGGGCGCAACGGGGGACGAGAACGCCATCGTCGCGTCCCTGAAACTGGCCCCGACGCAGCTCAGGATCGCCGGGCGCATTGCGAGGCCGCCCGAGGGGACCGGCTCGGCGCCGAGGGGGCCCGAGGTGGCGAGGATCTCTTCCGACGGCATCGTGGTCGAGGCGATGTCCTGGATCGCCGGAGGGTGACTGGGGAGGGAGCGCGATGGGTGAAGCTTACGTTATCACGTCCGGAAAGGGCGGTGTCGGCAAGACCACCGCCGTTGCGAATATCGGGACGGCGCTGGCGATGACGGGTGCCAAGGTGGCCATGGTGGACGCGGACATCGGCCTGAGGAACCTTGACGTGGTCATGGGCTTGGAACAGCGGATCGTGTACGACCTGGTTGACGTGGTCGAGGGCTACTGCAGGCTCAAGAACGCGCTGATCCGGGACAAGAGGGTTGACGGCCTTCACCTGCTGCCGGCCGCCCAGACGAAAGACAAGACGGCGGTACGGCCCGAACAGATGAAGAAGCTCGTGGGGGAGCTGAAAAAGGAATTCGACTTCGTGATCGTGGATTGCCCGGCTGGCATCGAGCAAGGGTTCAGAAACGCCATCGCGGGTGCCGACAGGGCTCTCATCATCACGACCCCCGAGGTATCGGCGGTACGCGACGCGGACAGGATCATCGGGCTCCTGGAGGCGACGGAGCTCCCCCCGCCGAGGCTGATAGTCAACAGGCTGAGGCCGAGGCTCGTCAACAGGGGCGACATGCTGGACGTACAGGATATCGTGGATATACTGGCGATTGAACTGATCGGGGTGGTGCCCGAGGACGACATCATAGTGGTGAGCACGAACAAAGGTGAACCCGCGGTGCTCTTGAACTCGTCGAGGGCCGGGGAGGCGTACAGGAACATAGCCAGGAGGATCCTCGGGGAGCAGGTTCCGTTCATGACGCTGGACGCCCGGGAGGGTCTCCTCGGCAGACTGAAGAGGTTTGTCGGACTCGGTGACAGGTGAGGGGGTGGGTCCCATAGGTTTTCTCAGTCGGTTTCGTGCAGGGAATGCGGGCAGCAAGGACGTTGCGAAGGAACGCCTTCGAGTAACCCTGGTGAACGACAGGATCGGCATCGCCCCCCTGTTCTTGGAGAAGCTCAAGGAAGAGATGACAGTCGCCGTCTCGAAGTACGTTGAGATAGACGGCCCGGCGATCAGCCTCGGGGTGTCGAACTCCGAGACCTCCGTGTCACTCGTCGCGAGCATACCGGTGAGGCGCATAAGGCGCGCCGGCGAAGCGCCCCGCGGGGCGAATTGAACATGCTCGTGGAGCGCCGATGGAAGCGTGACATTGATTGGGCGCTGATAGGAGCGGTGTTGGCGCTCGCGCTCCTCAGCCTGCTGACAATAGCCAGTGCGACCCAGGCACTATCCAGCGGGGACTTCTCGTTTGTCCAGCGCCAAGCGCTGTTTGTCGGACTGGGGATCGTGGCGGCGGCTGTGGCGGTCACGGTAGACTACAGCGACCTGCTGAAGTTCTCGAGGTTCATCTACGTCGGAAACCTGTGTCTCCTAGCGTCGGTGCTCGCGTGGGGGAGGTCTTCGCTCGGGGCCCAGAGGTGGCTCGAGCTTGGGCCGATAGCCCTCCAGCCGTCGGAATTGTCGAAGATCGGTGTCGTGATCACCCTCGCGGCGGCTCTAGTCAGGCGGGAGGAAGAAGAGAAGGGCTGGATGACGATTGTCTCGGGGATGCTGCACGTCGCGCCGCTCACGATCCTAGTGCTGAAGCAGCCCGACCTCGGGACGTCGCTCGTGTTCCTGGCGATTGCGTTCGGCATGTTCTTCGTTGCCGGGGTGCCGACGAGGCACCTGGTCCTGTCACTCGGCCTCGGCCTCGGCGGAGCCGTGGGGGCGACGGTCGCGCATTTCAGATGGGGCTTGCCCCTCCCGCTGAAGGACTACCAGCTGAAGAGACTTCTCGTCTTCGTAAACCCGGGGCTCGACCCGCTCGGAGCGGGTTACCACATCAGGCAGTCCATGATCGCGGTCGGGTCCGGGAAGCTGTTCGGCAAGGGGCTTTTCGCGGGAACCCAAAACCAGCTCCGATTCCTTCCTTTCCGCCACACGGACTTCATATTCTCCGTGGTGGGTGAGGAGCTCGGCTTCGCCGGAAGCATGGTGGTCCTCCTGCTTTTCGCATTCATAATATGGCGCGGCCTGAGAATAGCGGCCGCGGCCCGCGACGCGTTCGGCGCCCTCATCGCCGCGGGCGTAGTGTCCATGCTGGCATTCAATATCCTCGTCAATGTGGGGATGACCGTCGGCGTGATGCCGGTCACCGGCATCCCGCTGCCGTTCATGAGCTACGGGGGGAGTTCCCTGCTGACGAACATGGTGGGAGTGGGGTTGATGTTGAACGTCCATCTGCGCCGCCACAGGATACTGTTCTGAAATGCGCGGATCCCCGAGCGTATTCCGGTTGACAGCGAGGCCGAATTGTTCTATCCTAATCGCAGTGAATTGCAGCAAAGCCCTTTAAGTTAGGTCCTGCGAGGCCAGTAAGGGGAAGTACAATGTAACGCCGCGCCTCCTTTGCTGGCCGGACAGCCAAGCCGAGGAGGCGTTATTCTTGAGCACAGTCGTGAGAGCAGCGGCGGGGGAAGGACCCTGCGGCTCGCGCGCACGCCCGTCTCCGGCGTTGGAAGTATGTCCGGTAGTCTCCAACACGAGACTTGCGCCCGCCACCTACCGTCTTCGGTTTTTCTCCCCATCCATCAGCCGCAGTGCAATACCGGGGCGGTTCCTCCACATTGACTGCCGGGCTTTGCCCGGGGCGAGGAGGCCGATCCTGCGCCGCCCTTTCAGCGTCAGCGACGCGGACGCGGGACTCGGTTGGGCGGACGTCGTGTACAGGGTGGTCGGCCCCGGCACCGAATGGTTATCCTCTGTCGGGCCCGGTGAATCGGTTGACGTGCTCGGGCCCCTGGGCAACGGTTTCAGTCTTCCGCGGCGACGGGGCGCCGTCCTGATCGTCTCGGGAGGCATCGGCATAGCCCCGCTGCTTGGGTGGGCGCGCAGGCTCACGGGGGCCGGGCACCGCGTTCACGCGCTCGTCGGAGCGAGGACGAGGGACTCCCTGGTAGGGCTCGACTACCTGTCGTCCGCCGGCGCGGCGACAACCGCTTGTACGGACGACGGCAGCGTGGGGTTCAAGGGGACAGTGTGCGAGCTGCTCCATCCTGTGCTGCGAAGAGTCGCCCCGATCCAGGTTTACGCGTGCGGCCCTTCCCCGGTCCTCAGGGCCGTGCAATCCGCCGCCCTGGCCCTGGACATCCCCTGTGAGATTTCGGTCGAAGACAGGATCGCCTGTGGCATCGGGGCGTGCGTCGGTTGCGCTGTGCCGAAAAGACACCCGTCCGCCGGGAGCGCATACTTCAGGGCCTGCGCGGACGGGCCGGTATTCAATGCGGCCGACGTGGCGATCCAGGGCGACGAGGTGACGCCCTCGTGACCGAGAGGCCCGACATGTCGGTGGCGATCGGCGGGCTGAAGTTGAGGAATCCCGTCATTGCCGCTTCGGGGGTCGTCGGTTACGGGGTGGAATATGCCGACCTGGGCGTCCTGGATTGTTTCGGCGCGATCGTGGTCAAAGGGACGACACTGGCGCCGCGGGCCGGCAACCCCCCTCCGAGGCTTGCGGAGACTCCGTCCGGCCTGCTGAACTCGGTGGGACTGGAGAACCCCGGGGTGGACGCGGTCATCAGGGAAGTCATCCCGCGGATACCTCGCACCGGCGCCAGGATAATAGTGAACGTTGCGGGGGCGACGGTGGACGAGTATTGCAGGGTCGCGGAGAAGCTCGACCGGGTGGACGATGTGGACGCGCTCGAGATCAACATCTCTTGTCCGAATGTCAGGACCGGCGGGATCCAGTTCGGCACCGTCCCGGAGACGAGCGCCGCCCTCGTCGAGGCCGTGAGGAAATGCACTGGGAAGGTCCTCATCGTCAAGCTGACGCCGAACACCGGCTCGATCTGCGAGGTCGCCAAGGCGGTCGAACAGGCGGGGGCGGACGCGGTGTCCCTGATCAACACGATCTTGGGGATGGCGATAGACGTCCAGTCACGCAGGCCCGTGCTTTCGACCGTCTTCGGGGGACTCTCCGGCCCGGCCGTCAAACCCATCGCGCTCAGAATGGTGTGGCAGGTGAGCAACGAGGTGACGATCCCGGTGGTCGGCATGGGGGGAATATCTGAAGCGAACGACGCACTGGAATTCCTCATGGCCGGGGCATCCGCGGTGGCCGTGGGCACGGCCCTCCTCAGAAATCCCCGCGCCGGACTGGAGATCGTGCGGGGGCTCGAGGACTGGCTCGTCAGTGAAGGCATGGACGACATCCGGGCGGTGTGCGGCTCCGCGAAGGCGGTGAGACCTTGAGGAACGACCGCCTGATTGTCGCGCTTGACCTGCCCGATGGCGAGTCAGCGTTGAGAATGGTGGACATGCTCCGGGACCGCGTGGGGATATACAAGATCGGCATGGAGTTGTTCTACTCGGAGGGCGCCTGGCTCATCTCGGAGCTGGCTTCGAGAGGGGTTGACGTGTTCCTGGACCTGAAGTTCCACGACATCCCGAACACCGTGGGCAGTGCGGTGCGACAACTGTCCAGGTTGAGGCCGGCGATGATGACCGTCCATGCCCCGGGCGGTTCGGCCATGATGAGCCGTGCGGTGAAAGCGGCCGAAGAAACCGGGCTGTCGCTGGGATTCCGGCCGATGATCCTCGCCATCACCCTGTTGACGAGCATAGACGAACGCGCGCTCAGGGGGGACCTGATGGTGAGGGAGTCGCCGACCGACTACGTCCTGGCGATGGCGAGGCTCTCGCAAGCCGCCGGGGTTGACGGCGTCGTCGCGTCACCGCACGAGGCGAGGATGATAAGGGAGTGTTGTGGCGAGGGTTTCCGGATCGTCACCCCCGGAATCAGGCCGACATGGTTCGGCCACGGCGACCAGAGGAGAGTCGCCACACCGTACGAGGCGATCCTCGCCGGCGCGGACCACATCGTCGTAGGAAGGCCGGTGACGCAATCCGATGACCCGGTGGGAGCGGTTTCCATGATAGTGGACGAGATTGACCGGGCGTCGGAGGCGCGGGGAACGTCCCGGCGATCGGGGAGTGATGCGCGTTGAGGCAGTCGGAAGTGCTTCGCCTGCTGAGAGACGATGGAGCGGTCCTGAACGGCCACTTCTTGTTGACTTCCGGCAGGCACAGCGCGACATTCCTGCAGTGTTCGATGGTCATGCAGCATCCGGCCCACCTCGCGAGGCTGTGCAGGGGACTCGCTCGGAAGTTGAGCGGCCCGCCGGTCCAGGTGGTCGCGGGGCCGGCCATGGGCGGCGTCATCCTGGCCTACGAAATGGCGCGGGCGGTGGGGGCCAGGGCGATGTACGCCGAGAAGGTGGACGGGGCGTTCGAACTGCGAAGGGGATTCACGGTTTCGCCGAAGGAGACTTGCCTCGTCGTCGAGGACGCCGTGACTACCGGGGGTTCGGCAAGGAAGCTGATCGAGGCGATGGAGGCGGGAGGCGCGAGAGTCGTGGGCGTGGCGGCCCTCGTGGACAGGTCCGGCGGGGCGGTCGATTTCGGCCTGCCGTTCACGGCGCTCGTGAGGATGGACATCCCGTCTTATGCTCCCGAGGAGTGTCCCCTGTGCCTCGAAGGTGTCCCGTTGGTCCGCCCCAAATCGAGTTCCGCCGGCGCGTGATTCCGGGAAAACTTCGCTTTAGCCCCCTGCTTTGAAGGATTCCACGCACGGGACGCGTAATATGGAAGCAAAAGGAAGTCGCCGGGGGTAGTACTGTGAGCCGGGATCTGGTGAACGAGCTCGAATGGCTTGCCCACGCGGTACATTCCGGGCAGCTGCGGCTGCCCTACGACGACGAGTCCTACCTGGCGGAGGAAGATCTCTACGATTTCGCCAGGGCGAACGGGATTGACGCCTCCAGGATGCACTACATGATCGAGCAGTGTCTGCTGGTGCCCCAGCGGAACGGCCTGCGGGGCAGGCTGTACAACGCCTGTTCCATGTCGGACACGATGGATTTCGTGGACAAGATGGGCGAAGCCGGACTGAGCATCGAGCTGCAGCAGGTGATCGTGCAAGAGATGTCCGGCTTGGAGGAGATGCTCTGGAGGGAAACGATATCCCACTACAGGAAGACCTACCCCGTTGCGCGGGAGGGGACCCTTGCGGACGCGCGCTTGAGAGTGGCGGCGAGTGTGAGCGTCATCAACACCATTCATAAGGAACGCCAATGGGTGTTGGCCGGAACAACCACAGATTCTTCCCGCCAGAAACAGCTCGAGCGATACCTCGCATCGTCGACCGCGCAGAAACGCGTTAAGGCGGCCCGACTCGAGAGGCTGGAACGACTATACGGCGGTTCCTGAACCGCGTATCGCCCCCTCGGCGGGTTGCCGACCCCGATGAATTCGAGTCCTCACCGGTTCATACCGTTAGGTACCGGGGAGGAGTCTGCACTTGAGGGCGAAGCACGCATTCGCGCTGGCGATCACCCTCTGGCTGGTCACGTTCTGGGTTTCGGCCGCCGGCACGAGACCGCGCGCGCCGGGGGGACGGACGGAAACCGCCGTCGGCGCCGGGGATCTCACAGGCGGGGGCTCGGGCGGAGAGGGGACATACGTCGAGCTCCCGGACGGCTGCACAGAGGGCAGGATCCTGCAGCCGGATGACCCGCCCATGCGGGGCGAGGACGTGGCAGAGTTGCAGGGCTACCTCAAGGCACTCGGCCTCTACGACGGACCCGTGGACGGGGTCTACGGCGCGGGGACGGCGAGGGCGGTCGGGTCACTGCAGGCGCGGCTCAAAATGCCCGTCACCGGCATATACGACTCCCGCACCTGGGTGGAGCTGGAGGGCGGCGCGCCCGCGCAGCGGACGGGCGCCGATAGGCCGACCGGCAAGGTTCACATTCGCATCGATCTGAACCGATGCAGGCTGACCGTTTACTCGGACGGATCCATCCACAAGAGTTACACCGTCGCCATAGGGAAGTCGGAGACGCCCTCGCCGGTCGGGGAATTCAAGGTGGTCTGGAAGGGCTCGGGATGGGGCGGGGGGTTCGGTAGTCGCTGGCTGGGCTTGAACGTCCCGTGGGGTACCTACGGTATCCACGGCACCAACAGGCCGTGGACGATCGGGCAGATGGCGAGCCAAGGGTGTTTCAGGATGTTCAACCACGACGTCGAGGAGATTTTCCCCTGGATAGACGAGGGCACACCGGTGTTCATCGAAGGCGATCTCGACTATTCGTCGTGCCGGGAGGTGATGAGGAGGGGAGATGCCGCCCAGGACGTCGTGATGCTCCAGTTCAGGCTGAAGGAGAAGGGGTTTTATGGGGCTTCGGCCGACGGCGACTTCGGCCCGGCCACCGAGGATGCGGTGAGAGACATGCAGCTCCATTTCGGCCTGGAACCGAGCGGCGTGACCTCGGCCGACCTCATGAGGCTCCTCGGCCTGTGACGCCCGATGTCCCCGGGTGTCGGTCGGCGCCCGCCGTGAAGGATACGCAATCCCCCCCGGAGAAAGAACCTGCGATTCGCCTTATTGCAACCGGGGAGGATGTGTCCGTGAGAGTAGGGGACATCGGTGAGTTCGGACTGATCGACCGGTGGATGAATTCATTGAGGTGCACGGACACGCGCTGCATCGTGGGGATCGGGGACGATGGCGCCGTGCTCCAAACGTCCCCGGGGTCGGTCCTGGTCGCCACCTGCGACATGATGGTCGAAGGGATTCACTTCAAGATGTCGTTCGCGGAGCCGAGGCAAATAGGGATGAAGGCAATGGCCATCAACCTCAGCGATCTGGCGGCCATGAACGCCTCCCCGCTCGCCGCCCTCGTGTCGGTGGGACTGAACCCGTCGCTCGACGTGGAGTTCGTTGACCGGCTCTACGAGGGCATCTCCCTCATGGCGGATAAGTATCGCTGCCCACTGGTCGGAGGAGACACCGTCAGGTCGCCCGCCGCGGTGTTGGTTGACATGTTCCTGCTCGGGGAAGCCCCGCGTGGGGATATCACCCTGCGCTCGGGGGCACGGCCGGGCGATCTGGTGCTGGTCACGGGGAGCCTGGGGTCTTCGGCGGCCGGATTGGATATCCTCCTTTTGCGGGAAACCCGGGGTCAAGGGGCCCAATCACCCGGCGTGTCGGCCTCCGTTGCCGACGCGGTGATCCGCGCGCACCTGGAGCCGACCCCGAGGTTGACCGAGGCCGGAGCGATAGCCGCCGCCGGAGGAGCGACTTCGGCCATTGACATAAGCGACGGATTGGCCAACGAGGTGAATCACATAGCCAAGATGAGCGGGGTCGGCATTACCGTTGACGCCGACCTCGTTCCGGTGAGCGAACCCGCGATTCAAGTAGCGAGGGCCCTGGGCAAGGACCCGCTCGCGTACGCCTTGTTCGGCGGCGAGGATTACGAATTGTGCTTCACCGCGCAACCCTCCGTCGCGGACCGTATCTCCCGGGCCGTCCTGGACGCGACGGGCACCGCCGTCACCCACATCGGTTGGGTATCCTCGGGAAGTGGTTGCTGGTTGCTGAGGGAAGGCCGCCGGGAAGTGCTGGAGCCGGCTGCTTACGATCATTTCAGGCGCGACGCCGGCGGAGGATCCGGAGGAAACCAGGTGTAACTGGTCTAATCTGATCGGTCAAGATGGATCGGGTGAGGGACATCGGGGCAAGAGACCTGGCATGGCTCACCGCGGGAGCGTTCGTCCTCGCCGCGGGCACCAACGGCTTCGTTGTCCCCAATAGTCTCAGCCACGGCGGGATCGCCGGCCTATGCGTGGTCGCCCACCACTTCACGGGGATCCCCGTCGCGCTCCTCTATTTCGCCGTCAACGTCCCGATCCTCATCTTCGGCTGGTGCACGCTCGGGCGCAGGTTCTGCGGGAAAACCGTGGCGGGGGTGGCCGTGTTTGCGGCCGCGCTCTACATCACCCGGGGTCTCGAGTTCAGGATGGATGACTTGCTGCTCGCCACGTTGTACGGCGGCGCCGTGACCGGGTTGGGAGCAGGGCTCATGTTCAGGGCGGGCGGTTCATCCGGCGGGATGGACATCATAGCCGTCTACCTGAAGAGAAGGCACGGATTATCGCTGGCCGCCACGTACACCGTCGCCGACATCGTCATCCTGGCAATCGTCGGGTTGACGATGGGCGCCGACAAGGCGCTGTACGCACTGATAATCACGTTCGTCGGGGGGAAGGTCGCCGATTACGTCCAGGAGGGGATATCGAGGGCGAAGGCGGCCGTCATCATCTCCGACCGCGCCCAGGAGATCGCCTCCGTGATAATGGAGGACCTGTCCAGGGGAGTGACCTACCTCAGCGGCTGGGGCGCGTATACCTCCGCAGAGAAGCAAGTGATACTGGTCGCGCTGAACATAAGGGAAGTCGCCAGGCTGAAGCGCATCATAGAACGGATCGACCCGAGGGCATTCGTCATAGTGACGGACGTGGCCGAGGTACTCGGCGAGGGATTCGAAGGAGGGCTCGCGTGATGAACGGTCCCGGTGATGTCCTGTACCTGTCGTATTCGGACGTGGAGAAGATCGGGATGCGGATGTCCGAGGTCATTGACGCCGTGGAGTCCAGTTTCGTGGAGAAGGGCGCCGGGAGAGCCGAGGTGCCTCCGAAGCCGGGCATACATACCCAGCCCGATGCTTTCATACACGCGATGCCGGCCTATATCCCCCGGATGGAGGCCGCCGGAATGAAGTGGGTCAGCGGGTACCCGGATAACCACAAGCTCGGCTTGCCGTACATAACGGGGGTGTTGGTTCTCAACGACGTGCGCACCGGAGTCCCTGTATGCATTATGGACTGCATGTGGGTCACAGCGATGAGGACAGCGGCGGCCAGCGCCGTGGCGGCCAAGTATCTCGCGAACCCCGACTCCGCCGAGCTCGGGATCCTCGGCGCGGGCGTCCAGGGCAGGTCGAACCTCGAGGCGCTCTCCCTGGTACTGCCGGGACTTCGAAAAGTGAAGGCGTACGACATAAGGCCGGATACGCTGGAGGCTTACGTATCCGAGGCGAGGCCCAAGTATCCCTTCGAAGTGACCGCCGCGTCCTCGCCCATGGAGGCCGTCGTGGGTTCGGACGTCATCATCACGGCAGGACCCATCCTGAAACACCCCGACCCCGTGATCGAACCGTCGTGGGTGAAGCCGGGCGCCCTCGGGATACCGCTGGACTTCGATTCGTATTGGAAGGACGAGGCCCTGCAGGCCGCGGATCACTTTGTCACCGACGATGTGGAGCAGCTCGACTACTACCGGACCGTGGGTTACTTTGCAGGCACCCCGGCGGCCGAGGGGGACATGGGTGACGTGGTGGCGGGGCGGATCGGGAGGAGGTCCCGCGACGAGAGGATCATATGCATGAACCTGGGACTGGCCATAGAGGATGTGGCGACGGCGATCGTCCTCTACAAGAGGGCGCTGGCGTCCGGGCTGGGAAGGGTTCTGCCGTTGTGACCGGCGGGGGCCGCCGGAGATCGAGGGTAAGCGCCGCTCGCGGAGTGGCACTCGCGGTCGTGGCCGCGACGGGCTTTGCCACTCTGCCGGTCTTATACAAGTGGGGATATGCCCTGGGCGCGCCGACGATGGGAATGCTCGCATGGCGGTTCCTCGCGGCCGGCGCCGTATTGTGGGGATACTGCCGGTGCGCGCTTCCGAGGTCTGGAGTCGGGAGCGATGGCACCGCCCGAACGGGGCTCGTCATGGGGCTCGGCTACGGCGCGCTGTCGTGGTTGTACTCGGCTTCCCTCAGGCGCGTCGCCGCCTGGCTCGGGACCACGCTTTTCTATGTGTACCCCGTGGTCACGGCCATCCTCGCTTGGGCTTTTCTCGGGGAGCGCCCCGGGCGTAACGGGTTGCGGGCACTGGCGCTGTCCTTGACCGGGTGCATGCTCATCGTGTGTGGCCCGGCGATGGGGGCGAGTCCAGCCGGGGCCGACGTCGCGGGCGTGTTCATGGCGCTCGGCTCGGGCGTGTGCTACGCGGCGTACTCGGTAGCGGTGCGAAAGCTCGTCACCCGGGCGGACCCGGTAGTCACGTCGGCCCGCGTCATCCTGGCCTCGGGGGCCCTGTACGCGGCCTTGATGCCGGTATCCGGTGGCTTTTGGGCTCCGTCTTCACTGCGGGCGTGGGCCGTCGTCGCCGGCCTCGCGTTATTCGCGACGGCGGTGCCGATGGTGGCACTGCTGTCCGCCCTCCAGTCGATCGGGGCCACGCTCACCGCCATCCTGGGAACGTTCGAGCCCGCGGTGTCCGCGGCCCTGGCCGTCGTACTTCTCGGCGAGCGCCTGTCATTGGTGCAGGCGGCGGGGATGCTCTTGGTGATATCCGGAGGGGTCACCGTCAAGCTCACGTGCGAACCCGGCGAGGCTCACGAGGCGCGCACGTAAGCGGGGAGGATTTTGGCGGCTTCAGTCGAAATTAATCTGTTGCCCCGCAACAGGAGGAGTAAACATGCCGCTCGGTTGCGACGAGCCGGCCCGGCAGATGCGCGACCTCCAGGAAGAGCTCGAGCAATACCGTACAGAGGAAGAGATCCTTTACCTTACCGCCCAAGCCGTCGGCGAGACGACCGACCCGCAGAAGCTCCTTGATTTCCTGGTGGAACGCATTGGAAGGCGGTTTGGAGCCACCTACGGGCACATTCTCCTCGCCGACGAGGGTGAGGAGGTCCTCCGCATAAGGGCCACTTGGGGGGTTCCTCTCAGGGAGTGCTCCCACATCAGGATCCGCTTCGGCGAGGGGATCACGGGTTGGGTGGCCATGACGGGCCAACCCGCGCTCGTGAACGACGTGAGGGAGGACCCGAGATATTTCCCGAGCCAGGCCGACACCATCTCCGAAATAGCGGTCCCCCTGCGGGTCAGGGGACAGATCATAGGCGTCTTCAACCTCGAGAAGAACCGACCGGCCGGATTCACGGAGCACGATTGCAGGATGCTCTCCGTGGCCGCCTCGTTGGCCGCGTCGGCCATCCAGACGACGAAACTCCTCCAGGAGCGCGAGAGGCGAATCACGGAGCTGTCGCTGCTTTACGAGGTGTCGTCCAGCGTGGGCGGCGGCGACAACCTGAAGCAGACGTGCGCAAAGGTGGTCCAGGCCATCAAGTCGTCGCTCGGGTGGTATCGCGTCTCGCTGTTCGTTTCCGACGGAACGCCCGGGAACGGCGTCCGGTGGCTCGCCGACACGATGGGACCCCACCCCGACGACTCATCGGAGGGCCCACTGGTCGACTGGGACCTGGCACAGTGGTGCGTCCGAACCGGTAACGCGGAGGTCATAGGGGACGTGACGTCGGATGCGCGCAGTGTCAAGGTGCCGGGCGTCCGATCGGCGCTCGTCGCCCCGCTGGTCGCGGGACGGAGGATCGTGGGCTGCGTGATGGCCCTCGATCCGCGACCGGACTGTTTCACCGCGCAGGACCTGAGCCTCATGTCCGTCATCGCCCGCGATCTCGGCGTGATCCTGGAGAACGCCCGGCTCAACGAGGAGCTCAAGCGGCGCGTAAAGGACTTGTCCGCCCTGTACGAGGTCGCGGCGGCCCTCAGTTCAACCCTCGACATGGACCGCGTATTGAACGCCACGTTCGACATGGTGGGGACGCTCCTGGGGGTCGAGCGCTGTTCGCTGATGCTGCTGGAAGCCAACAGCGAGGACCTCGTGATGAAGGCGGCCCGCGGGGCCGACCCGGAGCTCATAAACCGCGTTCGTTTTCGCGTAGGTGAGGGGCTGGCGGGCTGGGCCGCTCGCGAGGGCAGGGCGGTGATCGTCTCCGACGTATCGAAGGAACCGAGGTTCAAGGAGAGCATCTTCCAGGGCCCGAAGATCGTCTCGATGGCGTGCGTGCCCCTGATTTCGGAGGGCCGAGTCGTGGGCGTACTCACCGTCGCGAGCTCGGTCCCGAGGCAATTCACCGAGGACGACACCAAGATGCTGTACATAATCGGCTCCCGGGCGGCGGTCGCCATAGAGAATGCCAAGCTGCACGAGGCAACGAGGCGTCTCGCGGTCATGGACGGGGTGACGGCATGCTACAACCACAGGCACATGCAGGAACTCCTCGCGGTGGAGGTGCAGCGCGCCCTGAACAGCGGCACCAGCGTGAGCCTCGTGATGGTGGACCTGGATCGGTTCAAGGAGTACAATGACACCTTCGGCCACCCGGCGGGCGACGTGCTGCTGCGACACCTTCTGCAGCAGCACGTCGCCCGCCGGGTGGCCGAAGGTGTCGCAGTTCATCGCGTCGGGATTGAGGCCCGTGGACCTGCTGGCCAGGTACGGGGGTGACGAGTTCGGGTTGATCCTCCCGGGTCTCGGGGCGACCGAGGCGGCGGCAGTCGCGGAGTCGCTGATGGCCGCCATCCAGGCGGAGCGGTTCCCGGACGCGGAGGGTCGGCCCGTCATCGCACTGACCGCCAGTTTCGGCGTCGCGTCCTGCCCCTTGAACGCGGTGACCCGCCCCTCGCTCGTGGAGGCGGCGGACACAGCGCTTTACGCGGCGAAACACCTCGGCGGAAACGCGGTAGTCGTCTCGAACAGCGTGGCCACTCCTACCGGGGGTCAGCCGGGATAGGCGAATCGGCCCAGCGCCCCGACCTGAACACCGCGAAGGTCAAGTAAGCCCTCACCGCCCAATCCGCCCCGTTGACGACCCAAACCGCGACGAGCGGCCAGCCCAGCACGCGCACAACGACGTAGGTCAGCGGGACGCGCAGCAGCCATGCCCCCAGCGCGGTAACGAACATCGGTGTCCTGGTGTCCCCGGCGCCCGTCAGTGCCCCGTTCAGGACGTCCGTGGCCGCAATGAGGGGCTGAACGGGCCCGGCAATCCTCAGCGCGGCGGAAGCCGCTCGGACGACCGAGGACTCGGAGGTGAAAATGGAGACGAGGGGCCGCGGCGTCACGAGGAATACGAGGCCGGCGGCGCCCATTGCGAGGCAGCCCTGGACCAGGCACTCGATGGTGCCGGCCCGCGCCCGCGAGGGTCTCCGCCCGCCGAGGGACTGCGCCGCGATTATGCCCGACGCGACTGCGAAGCCGTAGCCCGGCATGAACGACAGGGACTCGCAGGCGAGTGCGACCTGATGCGCCGCGAATTGGGCGGAGCCCAGCGCGGTCATGATCAACATCTGCAAGGACCTGGCGCCGTCCATCAAGAGGGTCTCGAGCGCCGCGGGCGCGCTCAGTACGAGGAGAGCCCGTAGGGTGTCACCGCGCCACCGGAAAAGGGACGACAATCGGAGCCGGGCCCCGTCGGCGCCGCGGGCGAGGGCGACGGCCGTCAGCACGCTCGCGATGTACATCGAGGCGACGCTCGCGATGGCGGCCCCCCTGACCTCGAGGCGCGGGAAGCCGAAGAGACCGAATACCAGGACGACGTCGGCGACCGCGTTGAAGACGTTCGAGATCAACGCGATGAACATCGGGGTCCTGGAATCACCGGTGGATCGGAGAGCCGCGCCTCCCGCGACGGCCACCAACACGGGGAGGCTCCCGAAGCTCATCACGTGCAGATAGTCTCGGAACAGGGAGCGAGCCGGTTCCCCGGCCGCCACCATGCCGGACAGGGGACGGATGAGCGAGCGGACGACCGCGAACAGCAGTAGAGACGCCGCGGCGGCGGTCGAGACGACCTCGGCCGAACGGACGGAGGTCTCATGGGCGTCACCAGCCCCGAACGGGCGGCCTATTAGGGGCACGGCTCCCTTTCCGAGGGCGGCGAAGACCCAGAGGGCGGTCGCGAACACCTGGCCGCCGAGCCCTACGGCGCTCAGCGCGTCGGCCCCGAGCCGGCCTACCACGGCGGTGTCCACCATCCATATTGATGTGTGGGTCATGAGTTCGAGGATTGCCGGCACTGCCAGGCGCAATACTTCGCGGCGCAGGTCCTCGCCCGCAGCGTTTCGCACACCCGGAATGACGCGGCGGAAGACCCCGCCCAAAATGGTCAAACGAACCAGTCCCTTCGCCGTTCGGGCACATCCGGCTCTACATTCTACCAAACCGGCGGGGCATTCTCAACCCGCCGTGTTATAATGTGCCTGGTCCGAGTGGACCACGGGGGTCACGGACACGTGATCGTGCGAGAGGTACTGTGCAAATCCGCCCTGGTGAAGTCGGGCATCCCCGGTGTGTCGTTCGTCCTGAACCCCTACACCGGCTGTGCTCACGGATGCGTGTACTGCTATGCTTCGTTCATGGGGCGTTTCAGACCGCACACGGAGCGCTGGGGGGACTTCGTTGACGTCAAGGTCAATTTCACCGATCGACTGAGGCGCGAGTGCACCAGAACGGTGGAGGGTGAGGTACTGGTGTCCAGCGTGACGGACCCGTATCAGCCCGTCGAAGCGGCCTACAGGATAACCAGAACTTGCCTTAAGCTGCTGGGCATGATGGTGACGTCGCGGATGCGCCGGTCGGCCGTGCCCGGCCTGGAGACCGCGGGAGCAAGCCCGCCCTCCGTCTCGATCTTGACGAAGTCCGACCTCGTCACGAGGGATGTGGACGTGCTTCGGCGGATTCCGTCGGTCGAGGTGGGGATGACCATAACCTCCGCCAAGGACGAGGTGGCGTCCGTCTTCGAACCGGGGGCGCCGCCCCCGTCGAGGAGGCTCCGCGCGCTCGAGCACCTCGCATCGAACGACATTGCCACCTGGGCGTTCGTGGGCCCGGTGCTTCCTCACTACTCGGACAGTGTTTCGGAACTGGCCGGACTGTTCAGGAGGCTCGGGGATGTGGGTGTGAAGCGCATACTCGTGGACAAGATGAACCTGTACCCGAAAAGCCTTGCGGGCGTGCTGTCCGCCTGTCGCGGGGACTCGCAAGCCTCAAGGTCCGTCGGCCGGGCGCGGATTGACCCGGAGGGGTACGAGATCATGTTGAAGCAGAATATCGGCGAGGCACGGGCGTTCGCCCCGTGCCCGGTCGAGATCGTTTTCTAGAACCCCGCGAGGGGTCCCGCCCCGGGTGCCGGGGCGTGCCGGGAGGTTACGCGCACGATGAGAATAGTGGCCGATCTGCACACGCACACCATCGCCAGCGGGCACGCGTACAGCACGATACAGGAGAACGCCCGCGCCGGTCGCGAGAAGGGTCTCCAAGCCATAGCCGTCACCGATCACGGGCCGAGTATGCCTCATGCCCCAGAGCCGTTCTATTTCGGCAACCTGCACACCATACCGGACGTCATCGAGGGCGTGCGGGTGATAAAGGGTGTCGAGGCGAACATAACGGGCCCATCCGGAACACTGGACCTGCCCGAGAGGTACTTGGAACGGCTGGAACTCGTGCTCGCGGGACTGCACGCGGAGTCCATTCGCCCTTCGAGCGTGGAGGAGAACACGTCGGCGATCCTGGGAGCGGTGAGGCATCCCCTGGTGAAGATCCTCGTCCATCTCGGGAATCCGCAGTTTCCCTTGGACTACGAAGCCGTGGTCCGCGCGGCGGCGCAATTCGGGAAGGTCATAGAAATCAACAACTCGTCCTTGGTGAGATCCCGGCAGGGAAGCAAGGCGAACTGCCTCGCGATAGCCAGGCTGTGCAGGAGGCACGGGGTCCCCGTGGTGTTGAGCAGCGACGCCCACTTCTCCGGGCACGTGGGGGAATTGGACGAAGCGGTACGGACGGCCGCGGAGGCGGGTCTCGAACCCGAATTGATAATCAACCTTTCAATGGAGCGTGTGGTGGGCATCCTGCGCACGTCGGGCGCCCGTGTCTCCGCGAGGGATGGTCGCGTTCGGGACTGCGCCGGGAGCGAGTGACGGGGCCATCGCGAGCGCCCGTTCAAGCGGCGGGCTTCCACCACGATATATGTATTGGCGGAATCACTGAGTGCCGCCGTAACGTGGGGGGGAGTCGCGGTGCCCGAGAGGAAGTCGGACGCAATCGACCGGATCGTGGATTTCATACGCGAAGTGATCCTGAGGGACAGGGACCTTGAACGCCGCCTCGAACTGACGACCAGCGATCCTGCAGAACAGCGCCTAGTCTCGGTAATAAACGACCTCATCGCGGCATTCCAGAAGAGCCTTCTCCAGCTCGACGAAGAGATCAGCCGGTCATCCAACCTGGGAGCGGTGAACATCGTCAACCTGTCAAGGATAGCGGAGGCCGTGAAATCCCAGGGAGACCAAGTGGAAAGGCTGTCGCAAATGGCCGGCCAGATGGCCGACGCGGTCAAGGAAGTGGCCTCTTCGGCCACGCAGTCCGCGGAAACCGCTTTCAAGTTGAATTCGGCGGTGACCAGCGGGCTGGAAGTCATCGGCAACGCAATCTCCGCCATCCAGGGAGTGAAGGGCATGGCGGATCGCGCTACGGGAGGGGTCCAGGGTCTCGCCAGGAGGACGTCCGAAATAGATGACATCATAGATGTCATCAGCAGCGTCGCCAGGCAGACCCAGCTCCTTTCGATCAACGCTTCCATAGAAGCCGCCCACGCGGGGGACCGCGGCAGGGGTTTCGCGGTGGTGGCCTCCGAGGTCCGTAACCTCGCCGACCGCACCGCGAGATCGACCAAGGAGATATCCGGGTTGGTCGAGGACATCAAGCGCAGAATGTCGGACACGGAGAAGACCGTGTCGGACATGGCGGAAGGAGTGAGCGACGGGGCGGGCAAGGCGCTCCAGGCGAAGGACGCGATCTCCTCCATAGGGACCCTCTCGAAGGCCGCGACCGCCATGGCTGACAACATCGCTTCGGTGGCCGAGGAACAGTCGGCGGCCGTGTCGGCCCTCGTTGAAGGCGCGAGGGAGATAGCGGACACGGTGAGGCGCGCGGGGAGATCGGTGGAGGAGGCCCGTGACCTCAAGATATCGGGCGTGATCGAGTCAGCGCAGGCGATCATCGGCAGCTACAAGATCGGCAGCAGGTTCGACAAGATAAAGGCGATGCTCGCGGAGTGCGCCCGCCGTACGGAGCAGATCGTGGAAGGATTGGTCAGGGACGGGGTGCTCAGCATGTCGGACCTCTGGGACACGAATTACGTTGAGGTCAAGGGGGACCTGATCGCCAACCTTGCGAGCCTCTTCGACGTGAGCAGGGTGCCGAGGGAGGGGTTCTCGCCCCCGAAGTACACCACGAGATACGACCGCAAGGTGGATAAGCCGCTAATGGACCTGGTCGAAGAATACATGCAGAAGAACCCGGACTTCACCTATGTTTCGATCGAGGACTTGAACGGGTACGGGTTCGTTGTTCCGAAGAAGTTGGTGCAACCCTGGACCGGGGATCCCCAGCGTGACTTCGCGAACAATCGCATCAAGCGCATGTACGACGACCCGGCGGGCTTGAGGGCGGCCAGGATGGGCCTCAAGGGCGCGGAACACGTGAGGCCCAGGGCGAGCCGCTCGGAGTTCCTGGCCGCGGGCGTTGACCTCTCGCAGCCGAAGGGGGAGCGCCCGTTCCTGCTCATGACCTACGCCAGGGATACCGGTGAGGTGCTGAAAGACCTCGGCATGCCGCTTTACATCGGGGGGCAGAGATGGGCCACGTTGAGGGTGGGGTACACCCCGGGATTGTGACGCACGGAGGTCTCGAGGTCCAGACTGACTCGCCGGGTTCGCGGGGCCCGGTCAAGAGTAGAAGCCCTCGTCGGGCTTCTCTTGCGCCGTGTGGCGCGGCGGCGCACGGTTCTTCGGCGGCCGACGATCGGCGACTCGTCTCCGCGTTCAACCCATCGGCTTCGCAGGGTGCCTGACGACCTCCCTGAAAGTGCCCATCATTACGAAGGGGCCGCCCACCGTTTGAGGTCCCGTCTTGTCCTCGGCCGTTATGGCGACGGCGTTGAATTCGCGCAGCGAGATGGGGGCCGTCGCGTGAATCCGGTAGGCCCCTTGTTGCAGAGACATGTTTCCTATGCTGGCGAATAGGTTCTGGGCAGTGTCCAGCAGCCACGCTTCATAGACGTTGAACGGGTTTCCCGTCGTGGGATCGGTCCCGAACGTAGAGGGCCTGGGAAGGCCCGTGGCGACTATCTCCACCGTGTCGTCGTTAAAATCCAGGGCGGCGGTGGCCGTGGCATTCTGGGCCGCGGGCTGCGTCGGCATGAGTCCTATGATCGACTGGGAAAGCACACGGAATCTCTCCATTACCTCCCACCTCCTCGTTCGCACTCCCCCATACATGATATGCCCCGCAAATGATGCTCGTGCCGTCTTTCGCTTCCGCGGTTCCGCGGGTTATGATCCGTGCAGGCGGTGATCGAATGATAATCTCCCGAAGGGCGACGCCCCGCGGCGAAGTGGTACTCAGGCTGAACCGGGGCGCCTACGAGATCATCTGCAACGGCGTCTTCGTGATGAGTTCCGCGGAGGTCACATCCGAGCGGCTCTTGGCAGAGGAGACCATCGCCAGGGTCGTACGGGCGGCGGGTCTTCGGGAACGTGGAGAGTATCCGCGTCCCACGACCGCGGGCGCCCCATCCCGATTACATCTACATTTCGGTGAGGACCTAGGTCCGGTGCCTCGTAGCAGGGGACAAGGTCAAGGGAAACGGTGCGCCGTGGGAGAATGATTATCGCGGAAATCACGATGACGACAACTCGACCGGGGGAGGCCGCAGCATGTCGAAGATTCGCTTTGCAGACCGCGTCAAGGACCTGGGAACGGAGATGGCGTTCGAGATACTTGCGAAAGCCAGGGACCTGGAATCCCGGGGTAGAGACATCGTGCACCTGGAGATCGGGGAGCCGGATTTCGCCACGCCTCGGAACGTCATCGAGTCCGCGGTGAAGGCGCTGGAGGACGGTTGGACCCATTACACGCCCGCACCCGGCATAGCGGCGTTGCGGGAGGCGGTATGTCGTTACGTGCGCCGGTATAAGAACGTGGAGGCGGACCCTTCGGAGGTCGTCGTTACCGTGGGCGCCAAACCCGCCATGTCGTTCGGTATGATGGCGCTCGTGAACCCGGGCGACGAAGTGATCTACCCCGACCCCGGGTACCCGCTCTACGAGTCGGTGACTCGCCTGATAGGCGCACGGGAACGGGTACCGCGCCTATCAG
>JANLGA010000022.1:22638-24982 GCA_024653225.1 Bacillota bacterium
TAGGCGCGGTACCCGTTCCCGTGCGCCTCAGGGAAGAGAACGGGTTCAGGCTCGACGTGAGCGAGTTGAAGGGCAAGATCTCGCGCAGGACCCGAGCGATCATAATCAACTCTCCCCACAATCCCACGGGTAGCGTCCTGACCGAGGCCGACGTGAGGGGGATCGCCGAGCTGGTGGAGGGTCGGGACGTATTCGTCATATCGGACGAGATATACGACAGGATCTTCTACGACCGCCGTCCCGTGTCCATAGCGTCCATACCCGAGGTGAAAGACCGGACCGTCCTGGTGGACAGCCTCTCCAAGACGTACGCGATGACCGGGTGGCGCGTGGGGTTCGGCGTCATGAACAGGGAACTCGCGGAGAAGGTCTCGAGACTCGTGATCAACACCTACTCGTGCGCGGCGGCGTTCACCCAAGTGGCCGCAATTGAGGCCCTGGAGGGACCCCAGGAATCGGTTGACAGGATGGTGGCCGAGTTCCGGCGGCGTCGCGACGCGGTGGTGGACGGCTTGAACCGCATAGACGGGGTCTCGTGCCCGATGCCGCAGGGCGCTTTCTACGCGTTCCCGAATGTCAGGAAGTTCGGGATCGCCAGTAGGACGCTCGCCGAGCGCGTCCTCGACGAGTACGGCGTCGCGCTCCTCGGAGGTGACGCGTTCGGCCCCGGAGGCGAAGGTTACCTGAGGATCTCCTACGCGAACTCGCTCGACAACATACGGGAAGGACTCGCGCGACTCGAAAGGGCCGCAACCGCGCTGCGAAGGGGCTAGATTCAATCCCCTTCCCGGTCGATCCCGCCGCGGCAGCGGCGGGTTTTGCGGTTAAAATGGGCGGATCCAGCCATAATAAGTGAGGAACCAGTCAAAAACCCCGGGAGGTGAGTGGATGAACACTCGCTTAACGCAGAGGGAGTTGCTCAACTGCCAGGATGTGCTCGGTTCGATCATCGAGAGCTCCCAGATGTTCCAGATGATAGCGCAGGAGTGCAACGACCAGGAGCTGAGGAGGGTCTGCCAGGACCTCCATGCGTCTCATCAGCGACAGTTCCAGACGATCATGAAGCACCTGGGCGGGGGAGCGCCGCAGGTTTCCTGACAAGGAGGTGATGTGGGAGTGCCGATAGACGACAAGACCCTTTCGTTCAGCGCGCTGATCCACCTGAAGTACCTCAATTCCGCCTACCACACGGCCATCACGGAGGCGGGGACGGAGAGCCTGAAGAGGGATTTCATGGACTTGTACAGGGACGAGCAGAACAACCTGTACAAGTTGTTCAACGTGATGCAGGCCCGCGGCTGGTACCAGAGCCCTCAGCCGGCTGAACCCACCCAGATCAACCAGGCGAGACAGCGATTCGAGTCCGACGCGCAGAAGGCGTTCGCGGGGGTGGGGGCTCATCCCGGGATCGCGGGGACTCGACCGGACATAGGCGTTCAGCCCCCGCCGGGCGGGCAAGCCGGCGCGCGCGGGCAACAGTTTGGAGGGCCACGCCCGCAGATCTGACGATCCGGTCGCGCCCTCAGTGCCCGTGACGGGACGTGCTCTTGAGCACGTCCCGTCACCATTGTTCGAGGCGAGGGGGGAAAAGGACTCATGTGTGCGCGGTTGGCAGCGGGGGTTGACGTCGGTGGCTCGCACATTGCCGCCGGGGTCGTGGATGACGCATGGCGCGTGGTCTCGAAGCGAACGGTGGGTCTCTCGGGCCCGCGCGGGCCGCGGGCCGTCGCGGAGACCGCCGCCCGGCTCCTCCTCGAATGCCTCGGCGGAGAGCGCGTCGCAGGCGTGGGGATAGGGTTGCCGGGTCTCGTGAGACAGCCTGAACAGACGGTCGCGATAGCACCCAACCTGGGGTGGCGCGATGCGGAGGTCGCCGAGGAATTCAGGGCCGCCATGGCCCCGGTCACGGACAGCGTCGCGCTCGACAACGACGCGAACCTGGCCGCCCTGGGGGAGTGGGCCTGCGGAGCCGGACGGGGACACGGGGTCGTCGTGTGCGTCACGGTCGGGACCGGGATCGGTGCCGGAATCGTGATAGACGGGAGGGTGTATCACGGGGCGTCGGGGTTCGCCGGGGAGATCGGGCACGTGAAGGTCGTAGACGGGGGCGAACCGTGCGGGTGCGGAGGGGAGGGCTGCCTGGAGACGGTCGCGTCGGGGACGGCGGTGGCGCGAGACGGGAGCGAGGCCCTGGGCAGGACGGTGAGCGCACGAGAGGTATTCGATGCCGCCCGCGAGGGGAATGCCGCGGCCCTCGAAGTGGTCGGGAGGGCGGGAAGACTGTTCGGGAGGGGCCTGTCGTTCGTGGTGAACCTGGTGGACCCGGACCTCATCGTCGTGGGAG
>JANLGA010000023.1 GCA_024653225.1 Bacillota bacterium
GCTCGTCCACGGTGACGAATCGGAACCCCCTTCGCCGCAGGTTGTCTATTACGACGGGGAGTGCCTTGATCGTGTTCTCCCTGCTGCCCCCCTCGGACGCGAGCAGGCTCCCGCCGTCGTGGAACAGAATTATGTTTCCGTTACGGGCGCGGCTGCACTCCGCCACGATTTCCCGGTAGGAGGGCTCCGCCCAATCCATCGAGCTCAGGTCCCACAGCACTATGGTGTACTTGTTGTTGCGGATGAGCTCGCAGGCTGCGTCCCCCGCAAGGCCCCTCGGCGGTCTGAACAGGTGCGGCCGCACCCCGCACGCGTTGACGATGGCTTGTTCCGCCTTCGTCACCTCTCCGACTATCTTGTCCCTCGTGAGCAGCGGCATGTTGGCATGCGAATACGTGTGGTTCCCCACCGCGTGGCCTTCCTCGACCACCCTGCGGGCGACGCCGGGAAAGCGCTCCACGTGCTTCCCGACCATGAAGAACGTGGCCGGAACGCCCTTCTCCCGCAGGATGTCCAGTATGCGCGGCGTGTAGTCGGGGTCGGGACCGTCGTCAAACGTGAGTGCCACCATCCTCAGGCCCGGGCTGCCCGATCGCATGACACCCACCTGCAGGCCGAATCCCCTGTAGACGTACTTGTTGCCGAACCACAGGACAGCGGTGAGGACGGCCAACAAGGCGGCGGCGATCCTCAGGCCCGTCCTCTTCCTCCGCACGGGCTCGTCGTCGGCTTCCTCATCGTTCTCCTCGTCCGCAAACGGCTCTTCCTCCGTGTGGACGACTTTGCCCTCCGATATTCGAGCGAGACCGCCCGCCATCTGGATGACGGCCATCGCCGACATGACTACCCCGTATATCACGTACACGTCGCGTCGCTTGTCCAGGTACAGGATGAGCGGCAGGGCCCCGAAGCCCAACACCCAGCTGACGGACACATACCTCGTGAGCGCGAAAGAAACGCACCAGAGGCAAAGCAGCACCGTGACCGACAGGGGTACCAGCGGCAACATGGCCCCGACGGCCACCGCCACGCCCCTCTGGCGCTGCATGAGACCCAGGAACGGCTGCAGGTGGCCGAGCGACACGAAAACCCCCGCGATCATTGCGGCCATGCGCGATTCAAGGAGGCATCTCGAAGCCGATACCGCGAGGATCCCCTTGGAAGCGTTGACGAACACGGCGGGCGCTTCAGCGGCGCCCGCCAGAAGGCGCTTTGCAAGGCCGCGGTTCGCTGCGGCGAAACGCCTCGGGTCGAGTCCCGCCCTCTTGAGGGCCCGCTTCAGGAAAGCGGCTATCACGTGACCGGGCAGCGATCCAAGCACGTACGAGGCCATTGCCGCCACTGCGAATCCGTACAAGTCCGACATCACTCCGACATGCTTGCTGACTGGCGGTATTCTTCAATGTTCGACTACATCCTTCTGTAAAGAAAAAGGCAGGCCGCCCGTCCTCCGTCTCCCGATGGGACAAGGGTCCTGCGAGTCTAGAGAATGATGCAAATCAAGCCCGCGCCGCCCTCGTTCACTATGCGCGTGAGGGCCTCCTGGAGCTTCTCCTGCGCGTTCTCCGGCATCCTGTACAGCTTGTTCTGGATCCCCTCTCTCATCAGGTCGTGCAGGGATTTCCCGAAGATGTCCGACTCCCATATCTTCTTCGGGTCGTCCTCGAACTGGTCGAGCAGGTACTTCACCAGCTCTTCGCACTGCTTCTCGGTGCCTATGAGCGGCGTCACCTCCGTGGATATGTCGGCGCGGATCAGGTGTATGGACGGCGCCCTGGCCCTCAGGCGCACGCCGAAGCGGTTGCCCTGCCTGATGAGCTCCGGCTCCTCGAATATCATCTCCGAGATCCTGGGAGGCACCATCCCGTAGCCGATGTCCCGCACCTCCCTGAGACCGTCCGCCACCTTGTCGTACTCCTGCTTCGCCGCGCTGTACGCCTTCATTATCTTCAGGAGGTCGCTCTTGTCGCTCATCGTCTCCCCGGTGACCTCGCCCAGGACATCGAAGAACAGCTGCTCCCGCGCGCTTATCTCGATGGTGGCTATTCCCGTTCCCATCTCCATCTGTCGCAGCGACACCTCGTGAATGAGCTCGTTTCGCGACAGCCTGTTCACGGCCCTGTCAACGTCCTTCAGCCTCTTCACATTCGCGACGGCGTCCCTGACCACGACCTCGAATTTCTCCCTCAGCCAGTGTTTCGCCTCGAGGTCGTCAATCCACCTTGGGAGGGTTATGTTCACCTCCCTCACGGGGAACTCGTACAATAGCTGTTCCAGTACCAGCACGATGTCGTCCTGGGTCAAGTTGTTGCAGTCCACCGGTATCACCGAGACGTCGTACTTATCTTCGAGCTCCCCGGCCAGCCGGGACGCCTCTTTCGAGAAGGGATCGGTCGTGTTCAGTATCACTATGAAGGGCTTCCCCATCTCCTTGAGTTCCCCTACGACCCTCTCCTCGGCGGGCACGTAGGCTTCTCTCGGGATGGCGGTTATGCTCCCGTCGGTGGTTACAACGAGGCCGAGGGTCGAATGTTCGGAGATGACCTTCTGAGTGCCGATCTCCGCGGCTTCCTGGAACGGGATCTCGTGGTCCACCCACGGGGTGAGGACCATCCGCTGTCCATCGCTTTCCTCGTAGCCGAGCGCGCCCCGGACGACGTATCCGGTGCAGTCCACCAACCTCACGCGGAACGAGATATTGTCTTTAAGGGATATCTCGACGCTCTCGTCCGGGACGAATTTCGGTTCCACCGTCATTATCGTGAGCCCGGCGGCCGCCTGGGGAAGCGCGTCTTTAGCCCTCTCCCTGTCGTTCGCGTCCCTTATGTTGGGCAAGACCAGGAGCTCCATGAATTTCCTGATGAATGTGGACTTCCCCGACCGAACGGGACCCACGACGCCTATGTATATGTCTCCGCCGGTGCGTTCGGCTATGTCCTTCAGAACATCGAATTTCTCCATGCAGGTATTCCCCCCTTGCTCTCGGACACCACATTCATATTCCAAGCCCCGGCGGAACTTTCCGAAAAAGAAACAGCCCGCCGGAAGATGACTCCCGGCGGCTGCGTTCGGGTGACGGTCACTCGTTCTTCTTTCCGCGCGTCATTATCTCCGGGACGACGTCGCCCGGTCTTCGCTTCTCGAAGAGCACTTCGTATACCTTTTCCGACACGGGCATCTCCACGGACAGAGAGGCGGCGAGGGCCACCGCGCATCTGGTCGTCCCCGCCCCCTCGACGAGCGCGCGCGACCTGCGAACGAACTGTTCGAGGGTCTCGCCGCGCGCCAATGCCACCCCTGCACGCCTGTTCCTGCTGTGTTCCCCCGTGCACGTCAACACCAGGTCGCCCATTCCGGCCAGCCCGGAAAACGTGTACCTGTCCGCCCCGAGGGCGATGCCCAAACGGGCGATCTCGGCAAGTCCCCTGGTGATCAGGGCCGCCCGCGCATTGAAGCCCAGGCCGAGGCCCTCGGCCATCCCGACCGCTATCGCTATCACGTTTTTGAGGGCGCCCGCTATCTCGACCCCCACCGTGTCGCTGTTCGTGTACACCCTGAAATTGGGGGTCATGAGCGCGTCCTGCACCGCAACCCTGGCCGACTCGTCCGCCCCTGCGACGACGGTGGCGCTGGGCAGCCCCGCCGCCACTTCCACTGCGAAGTTCGGCCCCGATAAGGCGGTGTACGCCCTGAACCTGTCGCCCAGTTCGCGCCTAGCCACCTCGGTGATCCTCTGCGCCGTGGATTCCTCCAGACCCTTGCACGTGGACACGAAAACCGGGGGCGTCCCGGCCCTGTCCGAGGCGGCCCCGTCCATGTACCGGGCCACCTCTCTCGAGACAGCGGCCGCGGCCGACGAGGGGACCGCGAGGAACACGAGCGCCGCACCTCGGAGGGCGGCCGCCATGTCCGCCGTGGCGACCGCACCCTCGACCTTGATTCCCGGGAGGTAATCACAGTTCTCGTGCAGGGCGTTGAAGCGCTCGACGGCTTCCGCCCTGCGACCCCAAATCACTACCTCGTTTCCGGCCTCCGACAGGGGCACAGCCAACGCCGTGCCCCAAGCGCCGAGGCCGAGAATGCACACCTTCTGCACGCGCTCTCCTCCCATTTGCCGCTACCGTCTCTCGCGGAACTTCAGGATCAGGGGCGTACCCTCGAATCCGAACGATTCCCGTATCCGATCCTCGAGGTACCTCGCATACGACTCTTGGGCCATCTCTGGCCTGTTCACGAACAGAACGAAGAAGGGCGGCCGTACGCCGGCTTGCGTCGCGTAGAAGAGCCTGAGCTGTTTGCCCTTCTCCGACGGCGGCGGGGACAGGGCGAACGCATCCCGCAGCACGCGGTTGAGGTCCGCCGTGGCCACCCTCCGGGAGTGCTGTGCGGCCGCGAGGGCGAGCGACCGCGTGAGCCGTTCAATGCCCGACCCCTTGACCGCGGACGTGAACACGACCGGAGCGTAGGGGGCGAAACCCAAGCGCCACCTGGAAAGCCGGACGAATTCCTCCCGAAATCTCTTGCCGGAACCGCCCGGATCCACAAGGTCCCACTTGTTGAAGCACAACACCAGCCCCTTGCCCCGGGCGTGCACGCGGGCACCGATCTTCCTGTCCTGGTCCGTGACCCCGTCCTCCGCGGACATGACGAGCACGGTCACGTCCGACCTGTCCACAGCCCTGAAGGCCCTGGTGACGCTGTACTTCTCGATTCGCCGCTCGATCCTGCCCCACCTGCGGATCCCGGCGGTGTCCACCAGTACGAATCGCCGCCCCTCCGTCTCAAACGGGACATCCACCGCGTCCCTCGTGGTCCCGGGTTCAGCCGATACGACGAGGCGGGGTTCGCCTAAAATGCAGTTCAAGAGCGATGACTTCCCCACGTTGGGTCGCCCCACCACGGCAACCCTGACGCGGTCGCCCGCCCCCTCTTCCCCGCCGGACTCGGGCAGCAGCGCCACCACCCTGTCCAGCAGGTCCCCAATGCCGATCCCGTGGGCCGCGGACACGACGGCCGGCTCGTCGAACCCCAGCTCGGACGCCTCGCCTTCCGCGACCCCGGGCGCGATTCCTTCGGCTTTGTTGACGACCAGTATGGTCGGCGTGCCGGCCCTCCTCACGATATCCGCGGCGTCGCGGTCCGAGGGGAGCACGCCCGCCCTCGCGTCAACCACGAGCAAGACCAGGTCCGCCTCAGACAGGGCCGCTTCCACCTGCAGCCTGACCTGGTTCGCCAGCTCGTCCCCGCCGTCCGCAACCAGCCCTCCCGTATCCACCAGGGTGAAGGGCTTGCCATTCCAGTCGGTCCGGCACACGATGCGGTCTCTCGTCACCCCGGGGATGTCCTCGACTATGGAGACCCGTTTCTGCACTATCCTGTTGAACAGCGCCGACTTGCCGACGTTGGGTCTTCCTATTATGGCCACGACGGGGCTCAAGCCGCGCGCCCACCTTCCTCTTCCAATACGCGCAGGAGGTCGGCCGGACCCGGCCCGGCCGGCACCACCCCGCATCCCAATGTGTCCGCCATCTGGTCGAGGGTCATCCCGTCGAGAAACGAGCCGTCCCTGAGCGAACACGACGGCACCACGACCAGGTCGCCGGGGTCGAGTGCTCGCAATGCCAGGACTATGTCACAACCCGTCAGAAGCCCCGACACGGATACGCTCTCCCCGAAGAACCGGTTCGGGACCGGCACGACCCTCACGCGAAGGCCTTCGATCCCACTGAGACGCCCCGCCGCCTCCTCCAGGAGCGGCGCCGCCAGCGTGCCGCATACGACGGCGGCGCGCAGGCTGCGCCCCAGGAAACGCGGCAGGCGGAGCCGACGGAGCTCCTCCGAGAACGCGGCCGCCATCCCGATGCCGTTCTCGTACTGCGGAAAGTCCTCGTAGAATTCGACCGGCGGGAGAGGTTCGCCGGCCCCGAGGAACACCTCGTCCGCCAGGAACAGGAACCCGTATCCGAGTCGCCGCTTCAACCGTCGCCGGCGGTCCCGCCACCACTCGACGAGCCGGCGCCTGAGCCCCGGGCCGACGGGGGTCACGGATCGGTTCGAGAATCTCGTGGTACCCACGGGCACGACCCCGACTGAAGCGACTCCGGGCCACAGCGCCGAAAGATCGGTGACAGTCGAATCGAGGTCCGCCCCGTCATTGATCCCCGGGACCACGACGACCTGGGCATGTACCTTTATGCCCGAATCGGTGAGCAGTCGAAGCCGGCCCATGATGTCACCGGCTTCCGGAACACCGAGGAGCATCCGCCTCAGGCGTTCGTCCGTCGAGTGCACGGACACGTACAGGGGGCTCAATCTCTGTCGGGCGATCCTGTCGAAGTCGCGCGCGGTCATGTTCGTCATGGTGATGAAATTGCCGTGGAGAAACGAGAGCCGGTAATCATCGTCCTTGAGGTAGAGGGTCCGCCTCATCCCCGGCGGCAAACCATCCACGAAACAGAACGGGCACGCGTTTCGACACCTCATGACCTCGTCGAATACCTCGGAGTCGAACTGTAACCCGATGCGCTCGTCCGGGTGTTTCTCGACTCGAAAGGAAACGGGAGAGCCACACGGGTCCTCGATCTCGAGTTCCACCAAGGGCTCCGCACACTGGAACATGAAGTCTATGACGTCCCTGGGAACGCAGCCGTTCACGCGAATCAACCGGCTGCCCGGCTCGATCCCAAGCCGTTCAGCTATGCTGCCCTCGTCCACCGAGGATATGACGGCCGTCGGGCGGCCCGTTTCGCAATTCCCGGACATTTCTTTTTCATTATGGGGCAGGCGCCGGGACCCGTCAACCGAAACCGGCCTCGAACCCCGGTTTCGACAATCTCAGCCGGGTCCGGCAAGCGAGCGACACGTAGTCCCAGTAGTCCCGCCTTATCCCCGTCGCGGCGAGGACCCTGCCCGGTCCTGTGACCCCCAGCCTGCGCGACATGAAGCCCCCGATCCGCACCAGTGTCCCCGCGAGGTGAAGGCAGTCCACCAGCACGATGCGGCGGGAGAGACCGCACAACCGGATCAAGTCCTCCAGGAATCTCCGCGACGGCGAGGCCCTGGGCCCCAGCCCCACCACGAATACGCCCACGCCCGATTCGTCCACGCCGAGCATGTGCGGTTCCCCGATCTCTCGATGGCGGACGCGGTCGAACCACCGAAGCGCGCATATCTCTCGAACCGACGGCACCCGCCCGGCCGGAAGGAAACCCAGGTGGATGGAGGCGACGACCACGGAGGAGTGTGCGGATCCGTAACAATGGTAGAACACATTAAGCTCCCTCGCCGCCTCCCCGGCCGAGGATTCCCTCGCAGGCTTTTCGGTCAGTTCGGCGGCGGCCGGTTCGGGAACCAGGACAACCTCCCCGGTCCCTGGGAAAAGAGAGAGGACCCCGGACGACAGCCTCAGGCACACCGCCGCCGAGGCTGCGCCGCCGAATCCGACGGCATAGAGTCCTCTCCCCGCTGGATCCACGCCGATCTCGTGGATCTCCCCGGCCGCGCTCGACTCCGGAGGCAGCGGGCGGCCCGGGGTTCGCCTCCCCGCGTCCCGAAGCGCCGCCGCCACCGCCGGTCGCGGGGAGCCGGGGGACCAGTACAGCAGCTTCACGCCGCGTGCCGACCCCGCTACATTGGGTCGCGCCCTTCCCCCCCGGTTGAGTTTGGACCGTCCGAAGCGGATGCATCCGGATCCCGACTTCCAGAGCCGCGCGGCCCGCTTCGACCGGGTTCGCTCCCGCCCCTGCTCCGGACGCCCCGGCCCCCGAGGAAGTTGGCGAGTTCGCGGCCCCCGAGTTTGCGCAGTTTCGATACGGCTTCCCTCAGGCTGCCGGTGGAAAGTACCAGGTAGCCCCCAAGTCCCACTGCGACGACGATGAGGATGCCGCCGATGGCCCTGGCGGCGCTCCTTCCCTGGGCGCCGGCGGTCCCGGAAATCCCGCCGCCGGGGGTCGTCGTCGCGCCCACGACCTTCGGGATATCGTCCGCGAGGAGTTGGACGGCGTGCTCGGCCTCAGTCCTGCTGTTTGAATCCGCTCCGACCTCGAGCAGCAGCGCCCTGTCGCTCAGGTCCTGGTTGAAAGCGCCCCCGGCAATGAGAATGCCCTTGACGAGGCCGGGGTGGGATTTGTCCACAACCGCTTTCAACCTCCTGGCGAATTCGAGGTTCGTCCTGTACTTCGGGTTCTGGCGCCCGACCACCAGCATCACCTGGGAGACCCTCCTGCCGGCTACTTGCCTGGAGTACTCCCCGGCGGGCGCGGCGTCCCTGTGTACGTCGAAGAGAGCAGCGCGCGCCTGCGAGACCAGCCTCATCGCCGTGCGACGGGACCGCGCGTACGCCATCGCGTCGTGCGGGGCATGGCTCGTCGAATCGTGCACGGCGGCGACGGACTTATTCCGGAGCGCGTCCCTCAGTGCAGCCCCCACCTTCACCACCCCGCCGAGGGTTTCCACGCTCTCCGAGCCCTCCGTCGGGACGTACGACTCGTCCGAGTGCGTGTGGTATATGCCCACCGAACCTCCCGCCGCGGGCGACTGGGCATCCGGTCGCGAGGGGATGGCCGCCTGCGCCGGTAGTTGCGCCGCGACCTCCAGCCTGCACCTCGCCTTGCCCCCGGACACCTCGGTCACGCGGTACAGCCGGTCATCCTCCGCGATGAATTCGTCGCCGGGGGCGAGCACGTGCCCGGTGCACAGTATCTTCGCGTCCGTCTCATCCACCACCGTGACGAAGCCCCGCGCCGGCAACTCGTCGTGCCCGCCCGCGGGAGCCGCGGCGGAACTGAGCAGGTCGCGCTCGAGCCTCTCCTTCACGGCGCCCCCGGCGAATGCCACCATCACGAGAACCGCCAGGACCGCCCAGCGATACCTTCCTTTCACCGCGACTCACCCTCCCGGCCGCCGGACTCGTCGGACGCCGCGCTCGATCCCCCGGCCGGCGGCGGCGCGCCCGCAGAGTCGGGGGTCCCGAGCATGCCGGCCATCCTGGTCCCCTCGCCGCCGGTGCTCGCGGGACCGCCCTGGAGTCTCTCGCGGGTCTCGCCGACTACCTCCGACAACGCCACGGCGATTATCCCGGCGATCACCACGGCGTCGAAGGCCCCGGCCCCGCCTATCCAGGTGCGACCCGGCGTCCTGCGCACGAGCAACTCCACGTACTGGAACACGTCCGCCAGCACCACGCCCACCGTTCCGGCCACGAAGCTGCCGCGCCTCGATCTGCCGGCGATGTAGCCGATGACGCCCGCGACTATGCCTATCGCGTACAGCGGGTCTATCAACATCGCGGGCGGTTCCGCCGGCAGGAGCCTCGCGAGCCCGTAGATCGCCGCGCCGGTCACTATCGCCGCGATCGTACCCCTCGTGCGTTCCGCGGCCCGGTCGGCCGTCTGCAGCAGGTAAACGGCCAGCGCCACGGGCACCAACCCGCCCCCGATGTTCAGCATGAGCTCCGCCGGGGCCCTGACGATGGTGACATTCAGGAAGCCCCCCACGATGAACGCTATTATGAAGGCCAGCGCGGTCCTGTCGTTGAGCCTCATCCTGTCCAGGACCCTGTGAGCCAAACCGAAGTAGATGAGTATGGCCACGGCCAGGAGGGCGACGACGCCGATAGGCATCCTCATGTGCTTCATCACCTTTCCCTGATGCTTCATGCCGCGGTAATCGGTGCTAGTGGTCCCCATCGGGCGGGGGATTTATTCGGCCCGGGCCTTAAACAGGCACGATCGCCCGGACGCGGCAATACGATACACCTGACATGGGGAGGGGATCACATGACGCGCCGGAAGGGGAATGTGAAGAGGGTATTCCCCGGCAATAACACCCCGCGCGGGTTCTATTCTTTCTACGACCACATCATCACCCCTGACGCCACCAGGATACTGGTGATCAAAGGGGGCCCCGGGGCGGGGAAGTCCACTTTCATGCAGAAGATCGCGGAAGCCATGGTGGACCGGGGCTTCGATGCCGAGCTCCACCACTGCTCGTCCGACAACGAGTCCCTCGACGGGGTGGTCTTCCCGGAAATCGGCGTGGCGCTCATTGACGGAACGGCGCCTCACATCGTCGATCCGAAGCACCCCGGAGCCGTGGACGAAATCATCCATCTCGGCGACTACTGGGACGAGGCCGGACTCCGGAAAAGCAGGGAAGATATAATCGCGTGCACGCGGGAGGTCGCCAGGTGCTTCGAAAGGGCATACCGCTTCCTGCGCGCGGCCAAGGCGGTATACGATGACTGGGAAGCCGCCAACCTGGAGGGCCTCGACTTCGGCAAAGCCAACAAGCTCGCCGACGACCTGATATGGGAGGTGTTCGGGGCGCAGCGCGTGTCGCAGAAAGTGGGCCGCGACCGGCACCTGTTCGCCAGCGCGATAACCCCCGACGGCTTGAAGAATTACCTGGACACCATCGTCCAGGGATGCAGGAGAAAGTACGTGATCGTCGGGGACCCCGGCACCGGCAAGTCGGTACTGCTGGGAAAGGTCGCGCGCGCGGGGATCGAGCGGGGGTACGACGTCGAACTATATCACTGCCCTCTCAATCCCGAGAAGATAGAACACGTGGTCATCGGAGGTCTGAGCGTCGCCCTGGTCAAGTCCATCGAGCCGCACACGTACGAGCCCTCTCCCGCCGACAGGATAATCAACATGAACGACTTCCTCTCCGAGGATGTCACGCGGAAGTACGCCGATCTCACCGCCGAGGATTCGAGGCTGTTCGATCACCTGTTCGGCAGGGCGATAACGTTCATTCAGATGGCGAAGGCGGTGCACGACAAGATGGAGACCTATTACACTCCGTGCATGGACTTCGCCGGTATAACCGCATTGAGGGAAAGGACCCTCGAAAGGATCCTCGGCTACGCCGACGAGGCGAGAGCCGCGGACCGGTGACGGTTTGCGCCGCCGCGCCCGCTTCCGATGTAGGATCATCGCCGCCCGACATCCAACTCTTATAGGAGGCGCCGCCGGCTTCAGGTCGGAGCGCGCGGATACCAACGAGGGGGAAGTGGTGCTATTGAGGGGTGCTGTAATCGCGGGGGCGGCGCGGACTGCAATCGGCTCTTTCGGAGGGACCCTGGCGTCCGTATCCCCGATAGACTTGGGGGTCGCCGTGGTGAAGGAGGCCGTCCGCCGCGCCGGCATATCTCCCGACCGGGTCGAAGAGGTGATCATGGGCCAAATCTTGCAGGCGGGCCTCGGCCAGGGACCCGCGCGACAGGTGGCAATCAAGTCCGGTATCCCGGCGCACGTGCCCGCCATGACGGTCAACAAGCTGTGCGGTTCGGCGCTCAAGAGCATCGCGCTCGCCGCCCAGGCGGTCAGGGATGGAGAGGCCGACATCGTGGTTGCGGGCGGCATGGAGAGCATGAGCCTGGCCCCGTACCTGCTGGACAGGGCCAGGCAGGGTTACAGGCTGGGGCACGGCACCTTGTACGACACGATGATCGGGGACGGCTTGACCGATGCGTTCAACGACTATCACATGGGCGTCACAGCCGAGAACCTGGCCGTCAAGTACGGTATCACCCGGGAGGAGCAAGACGACTTCGCGTTCCTGAGCCAGCGAAAATGCGCGGCGGCCCTGGCAGAAGACAGGTTCGCTGAGGAGATCGTACCGGTCACTGTCCCGGGCAAGAAGGAACCGATCGTATTTACCAGGGACGAATACCCGAAGCCTTCGATCACCCGCGAGCAGCTCGCCTCGATGAAGCCGGCTTTCAAGAAGGACGGCACCGTCACCGCCGGCAACTCCTCCGGGATCAACGACGGCGCGGCAGCCGTCGTCGTGATGGGCGAGGACACGGCGTCCCGGCTCGGGGTCGAGCCGTTGGCATCCATCGCGGGATGGGCCGTCGCGGGGGTGGACCCGAGCATCATGGGGATCGGCCCGGCATTCTCCACCCGGAAGCTCCTGAAGAAGCTCGGTATCTCCCTCGAGGACGTTGACCTCGTGGAGGCCAACGAAGCGTTCGCCGCACAGTCGCTGGCCGTCGGTCGGGAACTGCAGTGGGATCCCTCGAAGGTGAATCCGAACGGGGGAGCAATCGCCCTGGGCCACCCCATCGGTGCGAGTGGAGCGAGGATCCTCGTCACTCTCATCTACGAGATGAGGAGGCGGAAATGCAAGAGGGGACTCGCCACTCTCTGCATCGGCGGGGGGATGGGCATTTCCATGATAGTCGAGATGTAGGGGGATGAGTGCGATGGAGTTCAAGCGCGTCGTGGAAGGGAGAAGGAGCATCAGGCGGTTCCTCCCCGAACCCGTGCCGAGGGAAGACATCCTCGAGATGCTGGAACTGGCCACGTGGGCCGCCAACGCCAGCAACAAGCAGATGTGGAGATTCTACGTAGTGACCAACCGCGACAAGATAGCCGCAATGCGCGACGCAGTGGACTCCGAGCTCAAGAGGCTCCAGGTCTCGGCTGGAAAGAGACCCCAAACGGACTTCTACTCGGTGCTCTTCGAGGGCGCGCCGGTGACCATCGCGGTGGCGTACTCAGCGTACCGGTCCTCGATGGAGGAATTGATGGAGCGGGCCGGCCTGACCAGGGACGAGATCGCGTCCAGGCGGCAGCGGCCGGACATCCAGAGCATCGGCGCCGCCATACAGCTCCTGCTGTGCGCCGCCTACGAGAAGGGATACGGTACCTGCTGGATGTCCGCGCCCATGGTCGCGAGAAGGGATCTCGAGTCCATCATCGGCGTGCGCGAGGGGGAGACCCTGTGCGCCCTGGTGGCGCTCGGCCGGCCGGCCGAGGCGGCGACAGGTTCGTCTAGAAAACCGGTGGAACAAGTCACGACGTTCGTCGAGTGAGTCAAGACCCGAATGGGAGGGGCCCCGCGGCCCCTCCCACACCGTCACTCCTTCGACTCGGTCTTCTCCGGGGAATGCTCGAGTGACTTGTACCGTTCCCAGAACACCTTGATGTTCGACGCCGCCCGAAGCTCCTCGAGCACCTGGTCCACCGGTTTGGCCCTTTCGTCCTCCAACGCCTCGATGATCTTCCGGCGAGAACCATCGAGTGTCGCCGGCTTGCCTTCCTCTCGCGCTTCGACCTTTATCAGGTGAAAGCCGTCCGGGGTCTCCACCACGTCGCTGACTTCGCCGGGCTTCAGCGCGAACGCCGCACGGTCAAATTCCTCTTCCATTTGACCCGGCGTGACGAAGCCCAGGTCCCCACCTATGCTCCTCGTCGCCTCGTCGGTCGAGAGCGCCACAGCGAGGTTGCCGAAGTCCTCGCCCGCCTTGATCCTGCCCAGGATCGCCGCCGCTTCCTCCCTCGTGCCGACGAGTATGTGCCTTATCCTCGCCCTAGGCGGCTCCGCGAGCGATTCCTTGTTTTCCTCGAAGTACTTCTGTATGTCCTCCTCCGTGATCTTGACGTCCTTGAGCGCCAGCTTCCTCAAGAGCTCGTTCAGCCGGACCCGGTCTTCCAGCTCGGCCATGCTCATCCCGGCATCCTGCAGGGCATTAGCGAACTCCTGTTCGGAAGGGAATTGCGCCTTGATCTGCGCTATTTCCTCCGCCACCTCGTCGGCGGAAACAGTGATGCCCCGCCTCCCGGCCTCTTGCTTGACCAGCAACTCCAGTATCAGGCGGTCCAATACCTGCTCCCCCGACTCGTCCTGGAGAGCCTCGTAGAACTGCGAGACTGCGATCTTCTGGCCGTTGACAGACGCGACACCCGATCTCATGTAAACCGCGGCCGCGCAACCCGCCGCAAGCGCCAGAATCACGCAGGCGATTATCCACCTCTTCACTCCCCCGCCCCCTCACGTCGTCATTGGCGCGGGCTCCCCGCCTCGCCGCGGGGTGACCCGGGCCGATCTATCTGATTATACACATATCGAGTCCACCCCTGTCCACGGTTTTCCCATCGCGCGCACAAAGAAGCCGGCCCGGGTCTCCCCGGGCCGGCAGGTACGACGTTCAAGCCGCCCGCCGCGGTACCTCCTCGGCGAGCTCCCTGGTCACCCTCGTGCCCGCGAACCTGTCACCCAGCCGCATCCCGGCCGGATCCGTGAGAAGAAACACGAGCTCGACAGCCAGCACGGCCACGGACACGGACGCGGCCAGAGTCGCTGAGAGCACCGGCACCGCCATGAGCACGTCAGGCAGGACGAAGATTGCGTTCCGCTTGACCGAATCCACGTAGTCGGCTTCGCTCCGCGACGGCGTCTTGATCACCCTGAGCCCGAGCAGTCTCTTGCCGGGGCTGCGCCCCCTCATCAGGCCGTCCCTGCCGAGGATGTACAGGGCCGCCGCCAAAACCCCCACTACCGGTATCGTCGCCAGCGCCGCCGCTATGAGTCCGTCCACTACGAATGCCGCGACGCGCCTCAAGACATCCGCGTTCGCCGCCTTCACCCGGGCACCCTCCCTTCACGAAATCCTATTCACCTGGGAGGGACCTTTTGACCCAACTTGTTCTCGTTTCCCGCGATGAGCCTCCTGATGTTCGACTTGTGCCTCAGTATGATGAGTATGCCGGCGAATACGATGAATCCGAGGCAGTCCGGGCGCACCCTCATTAACGAGGCCACGATCGGCGCGGTCGCCGCCGCGGTCACCGACCCCAGTGAGACGTACTTCGTCGCCGCGATGATCGCGGCCGCCAGGCCAATCTCGACGGCGGCCACGCGCGGCGCCAACACGAGCAACGCGCCGCCCGCGGTACCGACGCTCTTGCCCCCCCTGAACCCCAGCCACGCGGGGAACGAGTGCCCGACTACCGCGAAGGCGCCCGCCACCGCCCCCCCCACGGGTCCGGCCATGCGGAGTCCCGCGAGCGCCGAGAGGGCTCCCTTCCCCACGTCCGCGATTATCACGATCAACGCCGGAATCGGACCCAGAACCCTCAACACGTTGGTGGCACCGATGTTGCCGCTGCCGTACTTGCGGACATCCACGTTTCGCAGCCTCATTCCCACGATCAAGCCGAACGGAATGGATCCCAACAGGTACCCGACCACTCCCGATGCAATCAAGCCCGACGGGCCACTCAACTGCAACACCCCCTCGTGCGCCCGCCTATCCCCATCAGCATTCCCACCATGCGCCCCGCCCTTTCCAGCGCCTCACCCGCCGAGGTCTTCGCGTCCTCACCGGTCTCCGGCGGGCCGGCAACCACGACCGCATCGAACAATTCCTCGGCCGACTCCCACGCAGTGGGCTCCACCCGCCCAACCACGGCGACCACGGGAACCGAATGACTCCGCGCAAGGGCGCCGACCCCCACGGGTCCCTTTCCCCTCAGGCTTTGGCAATCCAGCCGTCCCTCGCCCGTGATGACGACGTCCGCCCACTCGACCGCCCGTTCGAGGCCCAGGCGCTCCGCCACCAGCTTGAACCCGGGGACGAGCCTCGTCCCCGGGAGCGCCGCCAAGCCCCCGCCCAGTCCCCCGGCCGCTCCCGCCCCCGGCAGGTACCTGATGTCCACCCCGATGGCGGACCGGACCGCCATAGCGAACCTGAGCAGATTGTCGTCCAGCACCTTGACCGTGGCGGGCGTGGCTCCCTTCTGGGGCCCGTACACGGCGGACGCGCCGTTCGCCCCACACAGCGGGTTGTCCACATCGCAGGCAACCATTGTTCGCACTCTAGACATTCGCGGGTGCAGCCACCGGGCATCCACGCGGTCCAGCCTCCCGAGCTCTCCGCCGCCACGACCGATCTCGCGGCCCTGCGCGTCCAGGAGTCTCACCCCGAGCGCCTGGAGGGCACCGGCGCCCCCGTCGTTCGTCGCGCTGCCGCCCAGCCCGACGATCACCTCCTCGCAGCCCGAGTCGACGGCGTGGCGAATGAGCTCGCCGGTACCGTAGGTGCTCGCCCGCATCGGGTCCAACTCATGCTCCCGCACCAGGGTGATGCCGGACGCCAGGGCCATCTCTATGACCGCAGTGGAACCGCCGTCTATCACGCCGTATCGAGCCGTGACCCGTCCTCCGAGCGGACCCTCCACCTCGACCTCCACGGTCTTGCCGCCGGCGGCGTGAAGGACCGTCTCGAGGAAGCCCTGGCCGCCGTCTGATACCGGCATCTCCCTAACTTCGGCGCCGGGCATGGACAGCCGCAGCCCCGCGGCGATGCTCCTTGCGGCCTCGACCGCGCTGAGCGTCCCCTTAAACGCATTAGGGGCAACCAGCACCTTCAAGATCGCCGACCCCTCCCGAGAACAGCACCGCGGTCTCCGCGAGGACCCTCGAGACCGTGTACACATCCTCCAGATTCACGTACTCTTCGTCAGCGTGCTGGCCGCCTCCTCCAGGACCGAAGATGACGGATGGAATACCCGCCGACGCGAAAACGGCCGAATCGAGCCAGGCTGCCACTCCGACTACGTGCGGGTCGCGCCCGGTCACGGACCTGAACGCCCCCGACAGGCACCTGCAGACGCGCTCGCCCGGATCCACTTCGTAGGGCGGCCTGTACACTTCGAGCCCGCACTGGGCGCCAAACTGGCGGTCTTCCGCGGAGATCTCGTCCAAGATCCGCTGCATTTCGTCCACCACTCCCGACTCGGTCTCCCCGGGTATGGTCCTGCGTTCGATCATCACTGTGCACTCCGCCGGATATGTGCTGAGCTCCGTGCCGCCGGCGATGGTCGAGGCGTGCACCGATGGCGGGCCGAGCAGGCGGTGACTGCGCCGAGCGAGGTCCGCTTCCGAGTACCGTTCCAGGCGCGACAGGAATTTCCCCATCTTGACGATGGCGTCCACGCCCTCGGCAGGGAGGCTGCCGTGGGCCGCCCTCCCGACCGTGCGGACCTTCAACCACGCGAAACCCTTATGGGCGGTGCAGAGACCCAGGCCCGTGGCTTCTGCGACCACCGCCCCGCCCGCGTCCACTGAACGCGCCGCGTGTGCGGCGCCGACGCTGGCGTACTCTTCGTCGCTCGTGGCCGCGAAGATGACATCACCTTCGAGGCGGATGCCGGAGCGCACCAATGCCTCGACGGCGCCCAATATTGACGCCAGGCCGCCCTTCATGTCCAGCGCACCGCGACCGTACAGCCTGCCGTCCCTCTCGGTGGGAACCAGCGGGTCCTTCATTCCCCCCAGCCCCACTGTGTCGAGGTGCCCGTTGAACAGGAGGTTCTTGTCTCTCGACGGCGCGCCGCCCCGCATGACGGCCACGACATTGGGCCTACCCGGCGATGCCTCTTCCACCCGCACCTCCAACCCTAGCCCCCTGCACGCGGAGGCGACGTACTCCGCCATGGCCCTTTCGCCGGCACCTTCCGACGCCAGGCTGGGATTCACCGATTCTATCCGGATCATGTCGCAGAGCCATCCCCGTATCGCCCGCTTGTCAATGCGCAAACCCGAGCATACTCGCTTCCGCGAACACATCCCTGCGGCACCCCTTCCTCGCGAACTCGCATGCCCCGAGCACCAAGAAGAAAAGGGGCCGTACGGCCCCTCTCCCAGCGCTCACACGCCTACGATTGCGACTCGTTCTTGGCCTCATCCAGGATATCGCCGAATACCTCTCCCAGGGTGACCTTGTCCGGAGACCTCTGCTCCGACAGATAATCGTCAACCCTCTTCTTCTCCCTGTCATCCTCCACGGCCCTGAGGCTCAGGCTGATTCGCCTGTCTTCGGGTCTGCTCCTGAGCACCTTCACGCGTACCGACTGACCGGGCGATACCACCTCGTCGGGCTTCGACACCCGCTCCCGGGACATCTCGGAGATGTGTATCAGCCCCTCCACTCCGGGTTCCAGCTGGACGAACGCCCCGAACGGCGCAAGCCTGGTCACCTTCCCCTCGACGACGGAATCCACCGGGTACTTCGTGGCCACGGTCGCCCACGGATCCGGCAACACCTGCTTCAAGCCCAGGGAGATCTTCCCCTTTTCCCTGTCTATCCGCAGGATCATGACGTCTATCTCGTCGCCCTCCTTGACTACCTCGGTCGGGTGACTCACCCTTCCCCACGAAAGCTCCGAAACGTGAAGGAGTCCGTCAACCCCTCCGATATCCACGAACGCACCGAAGTCCGTGATCCCCTTCACCACGCCTTGCCGAATCTGCCCCTCGGCGATGTCGGCCCAGGTTTGAGCGCGTAGTCGCTCGCGCTCCTCTTCGAGGACCACCCTCTGCGACAACACCACCCTGTTCTTGGACCGGTCGAGTTCCAATACCTTGACGCGGAGGGTCCTGCCGGAGTACTTGGAGAGGTTGCTCACGTAACCGCGCTCGATTTGGGACGCCGGGACAAATCCCCTGACGCCGACGTCTACCACGAGACCTCCCTTCACTTCCTGGACGACGGGCGCCTCTATGATTCGGCCCTCCTTGAGACTCTCCTCCAGCCGCTGCCAGGCGAGTTCTTCGTCGGCCCTCCTCTTAGACAGTCTCAGCACGCCCTCCTGGTTGTCTACGCCCAGGACGTACACCATTATCTCATCCCCGGGCCTCACGACCTCCGCCGGGGCGACCTGCTTCCTGCTCAATTCGTTGGGGGGAATGATCCCCTCGGACTTATAACCGACGTCAACCATGACCCCGTTCTCGTCGAGGGAGACGACCCTCCCCGGGATCACGTCCCCCTCCTTGAGGGTCTTCAGCGACTCGTCGTATATGCGCCCGTCCTGGGGCTCTGACGGCGCGGCCGGGGCATGCTCCTCCGGCACCGAGATGGACCCGGCAGCCTCTTCGCCCTCGCTTGCGGCGGCATCCTCAGATTCCGCCGCATCCCCGGGGACGCCCGGCGACGCCCCCTCCTCCCGCCCGGGCGCGTTCTCCGCGCCCCCGCTCGGCACAGCCGTCGGCTCTTCGGCCCGGCCCTCCGCGGAGCCGGGTGCGTCCCCTTCCGCCCGACCCGACGCGTTCCCTCCGGCGCCCTCGGGCGAGTCCTCGCGAATTACTGCCTTGTCCATGTCCTCCACCTTGCCTACGACCTCCTTTATGATCCAGTCGGGTGTGGATGTTCCTCCCGCGATCCCGACCGAACCCTTCCCCCGGAACCAGTCCGGTTCCAGTTCCGCCGCCGTCTCTATCAAGTACGCGTCGCGCCGTCCCTCGCGCGCTATCTCGGCCAACCTCCGCGTGTTCGCGCTGTTCCTGCCGCCGACCACCAAGACGAGATCGCAACGTTCGGCGAGCCTGCGAACAGCCTCTTGTCTGCGCATCGTCGCGTCGCATATGGTGCGTACGACCTTCGTTTCCCCCGCGACGGACGCGATTATCTCCGCGACCGACTCGAACAGGTCGCGTCTCACGGTTGTCTGGGCCACTATCCCAACCCTCGCGACGGGCCCCAGCGACCGCGCGCCCTCCGGACCCTCAATGACGACGCACTCGCCGCCCGCGTACGAGTTCGTGGCCCTGACCTCGGGATGATCGGGGTCGCCCACGATCACGACGCGGTAACCCTCACTGTACAGGCGCGCGGCCGCCTCCTGTGCGGCCTTCACATGGGGGCACGTCGCATCGAGCACCCGCATGCCCGACCGGGCGGCCTCCTCGACAGCGCCCTTCAGGGTGCCGTGAGCCCTCAACACGAGTACACCCGGGGCCGCCCCGGTCAGGTCTTCCACGGGGATGACACCCTTCGCGCGCAGTCTCTCGACTTCCTGGGGATTGTGAATCAGTTGCCCCAGGCAGTAGGTTCTCTCCCCGGAGGCGGCCGCTTCCTCCGCCATTTCGACTGCCCGCCTGACGCCGTAGCAGAAGCCTATGTCGTCCGCGACCTCAACCCGCAATCGGCGACTCCCGCTTCACTAAGGATGCGATGGCCTCCATGATCCTTCCAGCCGCCTCGTCCATATCCTTCGAAGTGATCCTCTTCGAGCCTTCTTCTCCCAGGGACATCGCGGGCCCGATGGCGACCGCGATCCGCCGGGCGAATCCGTAAGGCCCCCTTATTCCCACTGGGACGACCCTCGCGCGGTTTCGCACGGCGAGGTATGCCGCCCCGTTGTGCGCCTTTCCGAGCTGACCCGTCCGGCTCCTGGTTCCCTCCGGGAACATGCCCACCACGCCACCCCGTGATAACACCCTACCGGCGAAGTGGACCGCGTTACGGTCGGCGGTGCCCCGCTTCACCGGGAACGCACCGAGGAGCCTCAGGCACCACCCGAACACGGGGTAGCGGAACAGCTCCTCCTTCGCCATGAACGCTATTCTCCTGGGAAGAACCACGCCCAACACCACGGGGTCCAGCCACGCGATGTGGTTCGAACATACGACCAGCGGGCCGCCGGCCGGCACGTTCTCCCTTCCGGAGACGTCAAGCCTCATGGACAGCGCGAGCGCTACGCGCGCCACCGCGCGGACGAACCAGTAGAACACCCGATCCTCTCCTCACACAATCCGAGGACAGCCCCGGCTACCTCGTCGGCCGTCATCCCGCTGCTGTCCAGCAGGAATGAGTCCTCCGCCGGCCGCAGCGGGTCGGTTTCACGTTCGGAGTCTATCCTGTCCCGCATGGCGACCTCGGCTTCCACTTCGTGCACGTCGGGCACATATCCCCTGGAGGCCAGCTCCCTGCAACGCCTGCGAACCCTCTCCGCGAAATCCGCGGTGAGGAATATCTTCACCTCCGCCTCGGGCAACACCTTCGTGCCGATGTCGCGTCCTTCCATGACGACGCTCCCGGACGCCAATCTCCTCTGCGCTTCGACCATCGCCTCCCGCACCCTGGGGTGCATGGCCACCAGGGAGACGTTACGGTTCACCGCCGGCGACCTTATGAGGGAAGTGACGTCGGTCCCGTCCAGGAAAACCAGTTGCTCTCCACCGTCCTCCAAAGGTCGTTTCAGGTCAATGCTTACCGTCTCCGCCAACGCCGCCACCATGTCCTCGTTGGAGGGGTCAATCCCTTCTTGGAGCGCCTTTAAAGTAAGGGCGCGATACATCGCGCCCGTATCTATATACTTGATGCCCAACTCCCGCGCCAGACGCCTGGCCAGCGTACTCTTGCCCGCTCCTGCCGGTCCGTCAATCGCAATCCTAACGTCTCGCCGCTTTCGGCACCCTGTGTTCGACATGCTTCCTGTATTTCCTTTTCAGTGGCCGTATTCGACCCGCCCCCTCGGTTTCACATATACCATAGGGGCTGCGGGTTTTCAAGGAGGCGCGATTCTCGCCCAAATGCGCCGGCTCTTGGTCGAGACAGCCAACAGTCTTCCCCTCGCCGGCTCCACCACGCCCGGAGAAGTCTCCACTACCTCCACCGCCGCCCTTCCATCGCCCCCAACCGCGCGAAGCTCGATCTCCTCGCCGTTGTGGATCGCGACCGTCAGGGACTGGGCCAAGCCGTCCTCAGAGAGGGAGCCGCGGTGCACACCGCCCACCTCCACCCATACCGACGCCGCCCCGCTCGAAGGCGAGATGGCCAGGGTGATGAAGCCGGAGAGGGCTCCGGTCGTCTCAGAGGTGGATCGCGAGGGCCCGGTCGTGACGATTGCGACGGCGGAGGGGTCAATCCTGACGCCCTCAGCCCTGTGGGCGAAGTTCAGCAGCGGGCGGAGATCGGGGTCCGTCAGCATCACCTGGGCCGCCAGCGTCACTGCCATGAGCACGGCGATCGCCCTCAACAGCGCCTTCTCTATAACCTGCCCCACGCCGGGAATTGGCCGCGCGCGCCCCATGCGTTCACCTCCGCGGGCGTACGCCGCTATCCTATGCGAACGGACCGACGTCTATTAATCTGCATCGCCGAAGGGATCCTGCCTCCCGCGTCAAATATAGAAATTATTCGATATAGTTGGGGGTGACCGAGGGTGTTGGTGAGGCAGGCTTCTCGCTCGGATCTCGAGTTGGTCAGGAGGCTCGTCTCCTCGTCGGGTCTCAGCGTGGAGGGGATTGACGGTCTCATCGAGGACTTCGTCGTCATGCTGGACCCGGGCCGCGTCGTCCACTCTGGTCAGGTCCACCTGCCCGCTGTCCGCGACCTGCATGAAGCTGGTCCTCTGAGCGCTTCGGAAGCCTTCGTCACAGGACCTTCCTGAGCCTCGGGTTCGGCGTCGTCCCGGGAATCCTCCCGCGCTTCGCCACGGGCTTGCCGCCCACTTCCTTCAGGTCCATCGTCATGTCTATGGGCCTGGCGCCCGAGATGTAGCTGCCGACGCCGAACGCGTCGGCACCGGCTTCGGCGAGTACCGCCATGCGTTGCGGGGTGACCCCGCCGGACACGAATATCTGCACGTGGTCGAATCCCTCCTGGTCGAGCCGCGCCCGGACCTCCCGAACGAGGTCCGGCGTCACGCCGCCCCGCTCCCCGGGGGTATCGAGCCTCACCGCATCGAGCCTCCGTTCTAGACGCCGCGCCACCCGGAGGGCTTCCTCCGCCTCGTCTTTGAACGTGTCCACAAGGATGGTCCTCTTGGTGTCGGGGGGCATTATCCGGTCGTACTGGACGGCGACTTCGACGGTGTCGCCCACTATCAGTACGACGGCATGCGGCATGGTGCCTACCGGCTCCCGGCCGCAGAGCTTCGCCCCGAGGATGTCGCTCGCGCCGGAGGCGCCTCCGATGACGGCCGCGCGCTCCATTACCGGCGCGACCGCGGGGTGTACGTGTCTCGCTCCGAACGCCAGGAACGGCCTGCCGCCCGACGCCATCTTGCACTCCCTCGCCGCGGTGGCCCAGGCGCTCGCAGACGCCAGTATGCCGAGCAGGGCCGTCTCATATACGCCGAACTCCCCGTACGCTCCGGCGATCCTCATTATCACTTCCTTCTCCGAGAACTCCTCGCCCTCCGCCAACGACCACACTTCAACCCCTTTACTCCGCAGGAGCGAGAGACACTCGGGGATGCCGGCGACGATGCCGGGTCGGGAGGGGAATATCTCGGCGACGACGGGAGTCTTCTCCAAGCCCAGGGACTTCAGGATTTCATACGTCTTTATGAAGTATATGTCCGTCGTGGCGCCCATCCGAATCTCCTCGTGCGTCGCCGAGTGTAGGCGCTCGGACGGGTCCACGGTGAATCTCGCCACATCTTCCAAGGTCTTCAGGTCCTTCGGTGTCAAGTACGATCCCTCCCCCGAGCATTCGGCCTCCCAGTATCCGGCATCCGACCGCCCCTGCGCCGGTCCCCACCGTATTCTCGCAGCATCTCCATTTCCGATTTGTCCAGCAGCCTGAACTCCCCGGGTTTCAGGTCGCCCAGCCGCAGGAAGCCATACCCCGTCCTCTTGAGGCGCAGGACGGGATGTCCCACCATCCGCAACATGCGACGTACTTGCCTCTTCCACCCCTGGTGCACGGTGATCTCGATAACCGACATCCCCCGGCCCCTTTTCTTGACCCGCACCGAGGCGGGTGCCGTCCTCCCCTCTTCGAGGGGCACGCCGCGGCTCAGCACTTCCAGGTCGGCGGCGTCCGGCACACCGCGCACCGTGGCCTCGTACGTCTTCGGAACACCGCCCGCCGGGTGCATGAGGCGATGAGCCAGCTCGCCGTCGTTCGTGAGAAGAAGCAACCCCTCCGTGTCGTAGTCCAGGCGACCCACGGGGTACAGATCGGCGAACCGGCGTCCGACGATGTCCATCACGGTCTTCCTGCCGTGCGTGTCCCTGCGCGTCGAGACGCACCCCTGAGGCTTGTTGAGCATCACGCATACCGGCGCGGCGGGGGTGAGGTCGCACGGCCTCCCGTCCACGGTGACCTCGTCCACCGACCGGTCAATCTTCTGGCCGACGGTCGCCGTCCTCCCGTTGACCGTCACACGGCCGGCGGCTATCATCTCCTCGCAGCGCCTCCGCGACGCCACTCCCGCGGCAGCCAACACCTTGTGCAGCCTCTCCAGCCGGCCGGCGGACAAGCCTCGTCACCCCCACCATCTTTCGCCGGAACCCCTGTGTTTCCTCCTCTTTCTGGAAGATGGTTCCCAGCGTGTCGCGGCCTCACACACCGTTGTTCCCCCGAATAGGATAATCCGCCCGTGCGGAGGTGGTATCGGTGAGGCTCGGCATCGAACTGACCGCCGTCTCCGAGCTGTGGGTCCCTCCGCGGAGTCACTTCGAAGTGCGGATTACCCTCAACGGCACCGTGCTCGAGGAGACGGCGGGCCGAGACGAATATCGTACCGCCGCCAGGATAACGCCGGGTCAGCGAATCTGCGCTACGGGGAGGCTGAACATCTGGGACGACTCCCTGGCCCCCGCGTACGTGCTCCGCGTCAGGCCCGCCTACCTCCTGCCCGTGGACTTGCGACAGCGCGACCGCATCGGTTTCCTCTTGAGGACCTCGTTGGCGATCGGGCAAGGAGACCTCCAGCGCACCATCGCCGCGCGCATCATCGGGGCCGGCCGCAGACCGAGCAGCGAGGTCCCCCTGTGGCGCCCGGAGGTTCGGGTGGACTGGGAGGGGAAGGGTCGCTTCCGCGTGGACCTGTGTGACTGGCCATGCTCGGCGAGGAGAGAGGAGGTGAGTGAACGTGAAGGTGGCAGTTGATCTCGTGGCGGAGACTGCCGTGACCGTGGACGACACTACATACTTTTCGCTGGCCGTGGAGCTCAACGGCCGACGGCTCCCGGGTTCCGAGGGGACGGACCGGTACCGGCTGAACGGCATGGTGCTTCCGGGCAAGCGCGTGGCCGCCACGGGCAGGCGGGCGGAGTACGGCACGTCCGCGACACCGACCGGAGTTGGATTCGGGCCGCTCGAGGCGGAGCCTCCGGTGCCGTGTCCACTCGTGATGGGAAGACAAGACGCCCTCGCGATAGTGGTCGAAAACAACGCGGTGCTGGATCCCGCCCTGTTCTGCCTCGATTTCTCCTTCCTGGTCAGGATGGAGGATGACGCCACGTCCAGGGTCGTGGATATCGCGCTTCGGAGGCCGGACGTCCGGATGAGCTGGCCATCGAGGGGTCTGTTCCGGTTCGACGTCACCCCGGCACTCTCCGATTGACGACCCCTGGAGGCCCCGCGCGCGGGAACACCTTCCGG
>JANLGA010000024.1 GCA_024653225.1 Bacillota bacterium
GTTTCGCCTCAGGTGGAGGTCCACATCTTTCTCCGTGAAGCCGATCCCCGCCTGCCTGAACGTTTTCTCGTAAGCCTCGTGCATGATGAGACACGCGTTGCGGATGCACTCGATTTCCGCCGGCGATTTTCTAATGCGCAGCCGCCACAGGATATCGGCGCAGTCAACGAACCTTACCGAGGGGAGGGCTCGTCCCAGATCGAGGAACGCCTGTACCGGAAATCCTAGCCTCTGGTCCTCGCCCAGTTCGACGCCGACCACCGCCCCACCGTCCAGGCCTGCGTCTCTCAAGAGGTCAACTAGGTACTCCGCCCTGAAAGGGAGGGAGCTCCAAGTGCGAACATCCTGGATCCAGGTGGAATGGCGTGTGGCATTCTCGAACGAAAGGTGCACTAGCAGCGTCGGCCGGCCCGACCTCGGCACGAGGCACAGGAACGGACGTGTGAGGATGTACCCGTTCCAGGCCGCTCCGAACGGCTGATCGTAGCCGACGAAGTACCTGTAATTGCTCGGTTCGGAGACCAGAAGGGCATCCAACCCCCGCTCCTCCATCAACTTGCGGGCTCGTTCCAACCTCGCCTCGTATTCGGCGGCCGGGAAATCCATCGCGTGAGAAACCGTCATGTTCTCACCCCCGGTCGTTTGAGGCGCGTTTCTTGAGGGGCTTGTTCAAATCCACCACCAGGTCACGCACGAGTTCGTAGTTCTCCAACGGGCCCACGCGCATGCCGTCGAAAGCCGTTGTCTCACAGGACAGCACGCCCTTCCCGTTCACCTGGACAAAGCATCCGGCGCACCTGCCCATCCGGCATGACTGGTAGTACGCGAGGCTGGTGTCCACGTTCTCGTAAATGTAGTCGAGAACTCCCAGCACGGTCATCCTATCCTCGAGCGGTACTTCGTAAGAGACCCACCTGGGTTCAGCTCCGGGGCCGTCGCATCTCCTGATGTGGACCGTGGCCATGCTCAGTCCTCCTCCTTGGGCCGTACCTTAGTAATGACCGATGGCGCGGTGGTCACCACCATGTCGCCCTCTTCGTTCTTTATCAGGAAGGTGTTCTTGAGCCAGTTGGAGTTGTCCGACTTGGGGAAGTCTCGGCGATAGTGCGTGCCCCTGCTTTCCTGCCTGACAAGGGCCGACCTCGCGATCATCTCGAGGGTGAGGGCCATGTTCTCGACCTGGAGCGCCTCCACCCATTCCCGGTTGTACACCTTCTGGGAGTTGTAGACCGCGACCGCCGCCGCTTCTGCCTTGATGTCTTGGAGCTCCGCGATCGCTTGTCTGAGTAGGTCCGCGTCCCTCACCACCCCGACCTTGTAGCCGGCAAGTTTCTGGATGCGCTTCCGGAGTTGGATCGGGGAAGGCCCTTCTTTCCTGTTGAAGGGGGCAAGTATCTTCTCGACCAGACCCTCGTAGTGACTTTTGCCTAGTCGCGGCGTGTCGCGGTTCGCGACCAGCTCGGCGGCTGTCACGCCCGAGATGGCCCCGTCCACGAGGATCTCGGTAACGGCGTTGCCCGAAAGCCTATTGGCGCCGTGGACGCCACCGCACACCTCACCTGCTGCCAGGAGGCCCGGGATATTCGTCTCACACCTCTCATTCTTCACGATCCCGCCGCAATAGAAATGGCACGCCGGGAAGCACTTTACCGCCTTGCCCTTGACGCTTTCGATGAAGTCCTTCTTAAACCACGCCTGGATGGCCGGACTGTCGTCTATTATCTGATCGGGGAGGTGTTTCATCGAGATCAGCACGTAACCGCCCTTGTCGTCCGTCCATCCGCGGCCCTCCAGGATCTCGGACATGATCCCGATCGCGAGGTTGTCGCGCGTGGATTGCTCCATCCGTACCGGGTCCCAGCGCGCCATGAAACGCTGGCCTTCTCGGTTGAGGAGCCACCCGCCATACAGCTGGAAGGGGTTGACGGACCTCACCTTGCTGGGCGGTGCCTCGAGCGTGCAGGTCAAGAACTGGACGAACTCCATGTCCGTGAATCTTGTGCCGATTCTATAGGCCATTCCGTGCCCATCACCGGTGAGCTCCTCAGGACCGGATGTCCAGGGATACACCCTGAGGCCACCGCCGGTGGCCAAGAGGACGACCTTTGAAACAAAAACGACCGGTTCCCCGGTCCTCAGGTCGAGCGCGGTCGCCCCCGAAACATGGCCGGCGTCGTCCACGACAAGGTCGGTGACGAGTGTGTCCTCCATGACCGTGACCCTGTCGCCGAATTGCCTGACCTTGTTCCTCAGCCCCTTCATGACCTCCACGCCGGTCGAGAGTATGCCCCTCGGGTAACGGTGACCGGCGGCCCTCGCGACCCCCATGACCTTCATGCCCCAGTCGGCGACTTCTTTCACTACGCGGGGGGCGTTCTCGACCAGTACCTCGACGAGTTTCTGGTTGTTCACGTACCTGCCTTCGACCACAATATCCTCGAGGAAGGTGTCCTTGGTGTCACGCCGGTCGCCCTCGAGCCCAAACAACTCGATCACACTGGTGCTGTCGACGTCAATGTCCGTTCCAGCAGTCAGAGTTGCGCCGCTCTTGGTGAAACGGCCTTTCGTCGTCAAGGTCACCCGCGCACGGGGGTCGGCTTCGCAGACGGATATGGCCGCGCGTGCTCCGGCGCCTTCACTGCCCACGACCAGTACGTCCGTAACCACCCTTCGTACCTCCGACAAGTCCTTGCACCCCTTTCGAGTCTATAAACTATACCCGCTTCATGTACTGAAGTGCCTGTTCGAGGGCTGTTAACGTGGGATCAGTGTCTGCGGACAACTTGGTTCTTGTATCCATATCAGTACCTCCGCCCAACGATGTCAATCAACTTGACTTGCTTAGCATCAAATGCCAAGGTAGAATAGTAAACGCGGGAATATAGTCTATAGAACGTCGTGGCTGCATGGGAGGCGGACTGTTTGGGGCGCTATGACGATTGCTGGACGACCTACTATGGCGAGCTGGTCCGGACGATCTCGCCCGCTTGAGAAGCAACAGGTTCGACGGTCGCTACGCCAAGGACAGGCAGGAGGCGTGCGACCTGGTCTTGTCCCTGATACCACAAGAGGCCACCATCGGTCTCGGGGACTCGGTAACGATCGAGGAGATCGGGGTCTTGCCCAGGCTGAAGGAAAGGGGCAACGTCCTTTACGAAAGGTACCGCCCCGGACTGACCCCGCCCGTCCCGGACGACGAGAAGAACAAGTACCTCGCGCTCACATCCGACGTCTTCCTCACCGGTGTGAACGCGGTTACCACCGGCGGCCAGCTGATATTCGTTGACGGCGCGGGCACCCGCGCGGGACCCGTGGTGTTCGGGCCGAAGCGCGTCATCGTCGTGGCGGGCGTGAATAAGATCGTGCGGACTCTCGAGGAGGGTCTCGCCCGAGTGAGGCATGTGGCTGCGCCCCTCAACGCCCGGAGGCACAAGATGACGGAATTGCCGTGCGCCCGGGGGTCTGAATGCCTGGATTGCGACAGGCCCGATAAGATCTGCTGCGCTACGGTCATCCTGGAGCATTGCTGGCACAAGTTTCCCGGCAGGATTTCGGTCGTACTGGTCGGCGAGAGACTCGGATTCTGAGCGCCCCACCCCGCCGGGACCCGCACATTCTGAGTGGGAGGTTTGGACGATGAAGACAGCACGAACCATTCTCGATTCCATCGGAAACACGCCCATGGTGCGCCTGCAGAGACTCGCGCGGGACATTGACGCCGAGGTTCTCGTCAAGGTCGAGTACTTGAATCCGAGCGGCAGCGTAAAGGATCGAGTCGCGCTCAGGATGATCCGGGACGCCGAACGCGACGGCCGTTTGAAAAAGGGAATGGAGATCATCGAGGCGACGACCGGCAACATGGGGGCCGCGCTCGCCTTTGTGGGCGCGGCATGCGGCTACCCGTTGACCATGTACGTTCCGAAATCCGTGCTGAGCGAAGAGCGTATCAGGCTCTGCCGCGCGTACGGCGCGAAGGTCGTCAGGGTGGACATCGAGGACGTGATTCACGACAGTACGTTCCCCCAGGGCGTTCACGGGTCCCGAGTGGAGTTGATCCCCCGCCGAGTATGCCTCCAGAGGGAGAAGACGGACAAGAACGTGTGGTGGGCGAGGCAGTTCTCGAACCCCTCCAATAGGCTGGCACACAAGGAGTGGACCGGAGCCGAGATACTGGAGCAGACGGACGGGCGATTGGACGTGTTTGTGGCGGCCCTCGGTACCGGGGGAACCTTTCTCGGCGTGGCCGAAGCCCTGCGCGAGGCGAATACCGGGGCCAAAGCGGTGGCCGTCGAACCCGAAGGTCACCGCACGATCGTGGACGGCAAGCTCACCCTACCGCTGATCGAGGGCGTGAGCGGGGGGCTCATGAAGGAATTGGTTGACAGGCAAATGGCCGACGACGTCATGGCCGTCACCGAAGAGGACGCGATCCGGACCGCCCACGAGCTCGCCGAGCAGGAGGGCCTGTTCTGCGGGCTGTCCTCGGGAGCGAACGTATACGCGGCCCTTCAGATCGCGAAGACGCTCAAGAAGGGTCAAAGGGTCGTCACGATCCTGGTTGACAGCCGCGACCGCTACCTGTTCACCGAACGCCTGACGACCTGAGGCCCGCGGGCCTACGGTTCAATGAATCTGAATACCGTCAGCACCGACTTGCCGGGGTCCAGGTTGAAGTAGGCACCTGGCGCGCCCGGGCGGGCCCTCCGGCGGGACTGCGCAAGCACCCCGACGCGAATGAATGACATGATCGACAGGATGGACACGATTACCGCGAGGGAAGACCAGCCACGCAGTAGCCGACCGCCCCGCCGATCATGAAGGTCACAGGGCGAGCACGTCATCCCAGCCGAACATCCTGGCCCCGCCCTCCCTAGCCGCGCGAGAATATGCCGATCAACAGGACAAATTGCGGGATCACGGCCCCGTCCCGATGCCGTCTATACGCCAACCGGTACTCGGGGTCTCCCGTCGCAGAGAAATGAAGCGGGGCTGCCGGCCGCTATGGTGAGTGATGGTTTTTCTCACGGTCAGATTGACGCTCACCATGTACATGACGGACCCCTCCGGGACACTCGCGCCCTCCATCGCCTTTACGTTCTCTACCTTGGCCGAGGTCGTATTCCGCATATCCCGCAGCTCCTGGTCAAACCCGGGATTGTACAGCAGGGCGTTGTCCCGAAGAGGTACGTTAAGGGGTGTCTTCTCGTCAGGCATGCCAGCGCAGCCCGGTAATCCCCCCGGTCGATGGCCTCGTAGTACCGCCGGATCACCCCCTCGGGAGTCAACGTTGCGAGCTCCCGTTCGGCCGGATCCTGTGGGTCTATCAGGTCCGGTATCCACTCGTCCCACGTCTTGCCCCAATCGTGTCCGTCCCGCTTCGTTCGACTCAAGGGAGTTCGGCGATTCGCGCGAGCCGGGCGGCCCCGTCGGGACCACCCGCGACGGACTCCGCCGACCCGTCGCTCCAGAACAACGTGCCACCGGAGTAGAACCATCCGAATCTGTCACGCCGGATAGTGAATCCCTGCTGTGACAGGTGCTTGCCCTGCACGCTGATGTCCCTGTCGTACTTGACGAACACGGACAGGAATTCGGAGGTCATCGGCAGCGAGAAGGTTCCGCCCGCCGTCACCGGCGCATCAATTTCGACCTTCCAGGCCCCCTCGGTACCCGACACCTTGACCTCCACCCGCGTCTTGCCCCGAAGATCCCTGCCTGACGCATCGGTGACGCCGGGGGGGAAGACGATGAGCGTCGCCCCGACGTCGGATGGGAGAGCCAGTTCGAGCACCAGCGAGCCGGGCTGCCTCCCCGCCTCCTCGTCCAGGTAGGCGATGAACCCGTCTTCGAACGCCGGTTCCGCGAGCCCGAATGCCCGCGCGAATGCCTCGTCATGACCGATGCCGTCTCGCAGCATTGACGCGTATCGCCTGTACGCATCCACGCCTCCCGCGCGCTCCAGGAGATGGTCCACCGCCAACAGGGACTGCGGGTAGTTGGGGTAATCCTCCAGTTCCTCGAAGACAGTCTTGTGATCCCTCACGAGCGGCCGCAGGCTGCCGTCGAGCACTCTTCCGAGCACCTGCGAGCGGGCGTCGTGCCAATACCAGCTTCCGAGGGCGGTCTCCGGTCCGAGACCGGCGACCCTCCTCGCCGCATACTCGGCTATTCCCTCGTTGAGCCAGGCGGGGCTCTTGCCGAGCACGTCGCGGAAAACACGGTGCACGAACTCGTGCGACAGGCTCAATTCGATTCTGTACCTGTCCTCGTGATCGACTAGGACGGATACCTGGTTGCCGCCTAGACCGCACAGCCTCCGGGCCATTTCGTCGGCGTCAAGCTCCGGGGGGAGCAGGTCAATGATGCGCTGTCGCACGAACGGAACGTCCTCGTGCGACTCGAATAGGCGACTCACTTCGGCCCATTGCTCGACGGCGGCTTCCTGGACCATCCCCACGGCTTCGTCCGGGACGTCGTATCCCGCGATCACGGGCGCCTCACCTATCGCGACGGCCCGCAGTTCCCCGTCCCACCAGACCTTCTCCCCGAGGGCCTCGCTCACCACTCGAATCGGAACCAGCGTCCGCCCGTCAATGATGACGGGTGGCACATCGCCCGGCACGTAGCGGCCGTTCACGTACAGCTCGACGGATGGGAATCCCTTGTACGTACCCGGGGCCGCGAGAGCCGGTGGTGCCCACACGGCCAGAGTGAAGAGTGCGAGGAGGCCGAGAGCGCTCTTGCGACGCATGGCAGACCCCCCAAGACGGCGTTTGCCAGCTACGTTTCCCCAACGCCGCCCCGGCCTCCTTCATCGGGGGATCGCAGCGTTTTGAACCCGGGCAATGCCGACCACCGAGAAGGAGAACGATGATCGCCCGAAGAATAGTAAATCTTAGTATGTTAGCATCTTAGTATACAAGTGGACAAGACAGGAGGAAGATCCGATGCAAGCAGTGTACGAGCGGGGACGATGGATTCCTGTACACGCCGAAGCGGACGTACTCGTCGTCGGAGGTGGAGTGGCCGGGTTTGCCGCCGCTCTGGCCGCAGCTCGACGCAACCTCTCGGTACTCATAATGGAGAGATACGGTTGGCTGGGAGGATTGGCGACCGGCGGGCTCGTCACGGCCTTCGAGCCCTATGACGACGGAGAGGGCGACCGAATCGTGGGCGGCATCGCCTACGAGCTGGCTAGGCGCCTCGTCGAGAAGGGCTGGGCGGTGATGCCCGGAGCCGAGTGGAATTCCACCGATCCTCGGGATATCAAGAAGTGGAAGAGTTGGGCCTCGGTAGGGTGGGCGGACAAGCGAGTCCGCCTTGTCCTGAACGTCAATCCCGAGTACATGAAACACGAGTGCAACATGATGCTCCGCGAGGCCGGCGCTCGCACACTCTTTCATAGCTGGGTCTCGGACGTGATAATGGACGGCAACAGGGTGAAGGGAGTCGTCTTCGAGAGCAAGTCGGGCAGGCGTGCGGTGCTGGCCAAGGTGGTCGTGGACGCGTCCGGGGACGGGGACGTGGCGGCGTGGTCGGGAGCCCCGTTCGTGGAGGATAAGCGCGGAACGGGGTTGGTGTTCTGGGTAGGGAACGTGGACATTGACCGAGCCCTCGAGTTCCAGTACAACAACCCCGACGAGTTCAAGGCGAAGCTCACGGGTGTGCACGGATCGGTTTACTACATGCGGACAACGTGCGGCGGGATCGTCTGGTTCAACAACAGGTTCTACTCCATGAATGAGCTCGACGTTGACGAGTTGTCGAAGGCCGAGATTGACATGAGGGCGGAGATAGTCAAGGCCGTGGAGGCCTATCGGAGGGAAATCCCAGGCTTCGAACGCGCCGATCTCGTCCAGATTGCCCCGCAGCTCGGGGTCCGGTTGACGAGGATACTCAAGGGCAGGAACACTGTGACCAAGGCGAGCATTCGAGAAAGGGCTACATTCCCCGACTCGATAGGACGGGCGGGCCTGGACACCGAATACGGGATCTCCTTCCAGATACCCTACGGGGCCCTGTTACCGGAAGGCGTGGGCAACGTCATCGCCGCCGGCCGCTTCGTATCCAGCGACTTCTACGCCCAGGAGTACATAAGGCTCATACCCGCGTGCATGGTCACCGGGGAAGCGGCGGGTACAGCAGCGGCCCTGGCGGTCCGAAGGGGGGTCGATTTCGCCGGGATTGACGTCGCCGAGCTCCAGTCCGAACTGAGCAGATCCGGAGTCATTATCTGAATCGGAGGTATGAACCATGAAGACAGGGAAGCATGCAAGACTCGTACTAACGTGGGCGGCCCTCATCCTTCTTGCGTGCCAGTTGGCTGCGTGTTCGGCGGGTGGAACCAAGTCCGAACCCGCAAAGCCGGAGACGACACCGGCCTCTCAACCCCAGGCCCCCGCCCAGGCTCCTCCCCAGGCGCCGGCACAGCCCGCCGCGCCCATCGTGCTCAAGGCGTCCAGCGGAGACCAGGACGACTATCCGGCGGTCAAGGGGCTCCTGAAGTTCGCGGAGCTCGTCGGCCAGAAAACCAATGGCAGGGTCAAGGTGGAGGTCTACACGAACGGAGCGCTCTACGGAGATCAGCAGGCCGAAGTGGAGGCGGCAAAGGCCGGGACGATCGCATTCTCGCTTCCTCAAGTGTCCGTGCTCAGCGCCTGGGAACCGAAGGCCGACTTCTTCGTGATGCCCTACCTCTTCAAGGATGTGTCCCACGCAGAGCGGGTCCTGGACAGCGAGATAGCGGCCAAGATATTCGGCGGCCTGGAAGCCAACGGTCTGAAGGTGATCGCCCACCTGACGGGCGGAGGGATGAGGAGCTTCTACAATTCGAAGAAACCGATCAAGGTGCCGGATGACATCAAGGGCCTGAAGCTCAGGACGACGAAGTCCCCCCTGGCCAACGATGCGTTCGTCGCCCTCGGAGCGATTCCCACTCCCATAGCATGGGGTGAGCTCTACGCCGCCCTGCAGCAGAAGGTCGTTGACGGCGCGGAGCACGCGCCGACAGACGTGTTGATGTACAAGTTCCACGAGGTATGCAAGTACTATTCGTTGGACGAACACACGTACGAACTGATGCCGCTGGTGGCCAGCACGAAAGTGCTGAACGGGCTTCCGGAGGACCTCAGGAACACGATCCTGGAATGCGCCAAGGAGGTCGTGCCGTACGTCCGCAACATCGCCAAGGAAGAGAGCGCGAAGGCCCTCGCGGAGATCGAGAAGAAGGCGGTGGTCGTGAAAGACGTTGACAAGGACGCGTTCGCCGAAAAGGTGAAGGCGGTGAACGCCAAGTACGCGGAGAAAATGGGGATGGACATCTTCAATGCAATCAACTCGATGCGCTGAACGGACGAAACCCCGGGGGCCCTCGAGCCCCCGGGGACGAAGGAAGGGACCTGCATGAACCGCGTAAGGGAGTCGCTAGGATACGTCGGGGCGCTGTCAACGCTAGTGGTGTGGGCGGTGACAACCCTCCAGGTGATAAGCCGGTACGTTACGAAGAAGCCGATGGCGTTCCTTCCTGAAATATGCACGCTGGCCTTCGGGATGATGATCTTCCTCGGGTCGGCGCTCGTGCACCTCGAAGAGGGCCATATCGGCTTCGACCTGGTCATGCGGGCCGTCGAAGCCAGACGGCAACGGGCGGCGGCGATAGTGCGCTGCGCACTGCACCTGCTCATAGCCGCCTTCTCTCTCTTCCTGCTCTTCTCCGGCGTGCAGCTCCTGCGGGAAACCCAGCCCTCCAAGATGCCGCTGATGGGGATATCGAACGCGTGGAAGTACGCCTCCCTGCCCGTCGGTTCCCTCATCATCGCGCTCGGCTCGTTGGGCTACGTGGCGGGGAAGGCGTCCGGACGGGGGTGTGAACCGTGACCCCGGGCGGTGCCATTCTCATACTAGCCGCCTTCACGCTCATGTTCCTCCTCAACATGCCGATCGCCTTCGTCCTGGGCATGACCGGCGCGCTCGGCTTGATGCTCTGCTCCCCGGTCCCCATATCCACGTACGCCCAGGTGATGTCAACGGGCGTGGACTCCTTCCCGCTCGTCGCCATCCCACTCTTTGTGCTGGGCGGAATGCTGATGGGCGAATCCGGAATGACGGATAAGCTGGTGAACTTCTCCAAGCTTCTCCTCGGACGCATACGGGGAGGGCTCCTCCTGGCGGCCGTGGCAACGGCCATGATGTTCGGGGCGATCACGGGATCGGCCACTGCGGATGCGGCCGCGGTAGCCACCATCCTAATGCCCGCCATGCTGAGAGAGGGGTACAGCCGCGAGTTCTCGACGGCACTCATCGCCGTCGCGGGGTGCCTCGGGGCGGTCATCCCCCCGAGTATCAACCTGGTCGTGGTGGGCTACCTGGCGGGGGTTTCGGTCTGGAAGCTGTTCATCGGCAGCATAGTCCCGGGTGTGGTGACGGGGATCGGGCTCATGGTGATCAGTTACTTCCACGCCGTCAGGTCGGGCTACCCGGTGTCGGAGCCGATCCGGCGCCCCCAGGCCGCCAGGGTATGCTGGGAAGCGATTGTCCCGCTCGCTATGCCCGCGATCATCCTGGGTGGCATCTACTCCGGGAAGTTCACCCCCACGGAGTCCGCGGCAATCGCGGCCACCTATGCCATCGTCGTGGGAGTCGTCAGGCGCAGCTTCACAGCCAAGGGCCTGTGCAGGAGCTTCAGGCAGACCGCTTCGATTGCGGCCGGTCCGCTCCTAATGGTCTCCACCGCCGGCCTCTTCAGCTACCTGATGGTCCTCTTGAAGGTACCGCAGATGCTCGTCGGCGCGATGCTGGGGTTGGGCCTCGGTCGAGCGGCGTTCCTGCTGTGCACCCAGATCGTGCTGTTCATAATCGGAATGCTCATGGACACGCTGCCCGCCATGATCATCTTGGTGCCGCTGCTGTTTCCGGTGGCCAAGAGCATGGGGATTGACCCGGTTCACTTCGGCGTGCTGATATCGTTCAACTGCAGTATGGCCATGGCGACGCCCCCGGTCGGTGTCGCCCTTTTCGCGGCGTGTTCCGTCTCGAAGGTAACAGTGGGCCGGGTGATGAAACCAATGCTTTGGCTGACGGCATACATCTTCCTCATGGTGCTGGTCGTCAGCTACGTGCCCGCGCTCAGTCTCATGCTCCTTACATGACAAATACGGAGGGTCCGGCAGGCTCATGTTGGATTCAGTAGAACAGATCCGCACCCAAAAGCTCACCGAGATAATCGCCGATAAGATAGTGGACCTCGTCAAGACGGGCGTACTGAAGCCCGGCGACAAGCTCCCCAGCGAGGCCGAACTCTGCAAGAAATTCGGGGTGAGCCGTTCGCCCCTGCGCGAGGCGTTGCGCTCGCTGGAGTACATCGGTTTGATTGACTCGCACCAGGGGGCGGGGCGGTTCATCGCACGCACCGCCCTGTTGTCGGTGGAAAGGGGCATAGACTGGAACGATGTATTGCGACACTCGCCCGTCGCTGAGCTCATGGAGGCGAGAAAGTACGTCGAGGTCCTGGCCTGCAGGCTGGCCGCGCAGCGCGCCACCGAGGACGACATATCGGCGATCGAAGAGATCCTTGGGCGGCTGGAGCAGCATCACTCCGACCAGTCGTTCTACTTCAGCGAAGAACTGAACCTGCACTTCGCCATAGCGGCCGCGGCCAAGAACAAGCCCATACTCGGGTTCATGCGGGCGCTCCTGGACGAGATCTACAAGGAGTCCGAGAGGTTCAAGCGAACGGTCCCGCTGCTGTCCGAAGGGGCGTTGTCCCTGTTCAAGAAGCTGGTGGCCGCCCTGAAAGATGGCGATTCCGACGGAGCCGCCGGTCTCATGCTGGACCACCTCGAGTCCGTCGAGGGGACCCTCCTGCCCGACGGGATGCCCGATGGGAAATGAACCCGCGCTTGAGGCAATTCTCGCATCCGAGGAGAAGTGAAGAATGCCAGCAATCGAAGGTGTCTACACAGTCATGGTCACACCGTTCAAGCGGAACGGGGATGTGGACTACGAGGGGCTCAAAAAGAACGTCGAATGGCAGATAAGCCGGGGAATCCACGGGCTGCTTCCGCTGGGCAGCACGGGAGAATTCGCCGGCATGGAAGATGACGAGAAGAAACAGGTGGCCGAGCTCGTGGTCCAGACGGCGAACGGAAGGGTGCCGGTCGCGGTGGGTACCACCGCGGAGACCACCGAGAAAACCATCGCACTCACTCGGCACGCCAAGGAGATAGGCGCGGTCGGGGTGATGATCCTGCCGCCGTACTACTGCAAGCCGAGCCAGGAAGAAATGTACACTCACTTCGCGCGCATCGCCGATGCCGTGGACATACCGGTGATCATCTACAACAACCCCTGGAGTTCCGGTGTGGACATGCAGGCCGAAACGGTCGCGCGCCTCGCGGAATACAGCCCGAACCTCCGGTACGTAAAGGAGTGCACCGCGGACATCAAGAGGCTGCGCGACATCCGGGTGCTGTGCGGCGACAAAGTGACGTTATTCTGCGGCTGGGAGGACCTCGCCTACGAGTCGTTCGTCATGGGCGCAAGGGGCTGGGTCTCCGTCATCGCCAACATCGCTCCGGGGATGGCGATGGAGCTGTACGATCTCGTCGCGCAGAAGAGGGATCTCGACAGGGGCTGGGAGCTGTACCGCGTGATGCTGCCGATGCTGAAGCAACTCGAGTATTCCGGCAAGCTTCATCAGACGCTGAAGTATTCGATGGACAGGATGGGACTGTGCGGCGGCATCACGAGGAGTCCCAAGTTGCCGCTCACTGAGGCGGACATGACAAAGATTGACGGAATGCTCGCATCCATGGGACTGGTTTGACGTCATTTCACGAATCGGGGCTTGCGGGAGGAGAACGTCCGGTGGGCAACGGGTATTGGAACAGGGTGCTTCGAGTCGATCTCTCGGCGGGAAGGACGTGGACCGAAACCGTCGGGGACGAGGTGTGGAAGGCATTCACCGGCGGTTCCGGCTACGGCGCAAAGGTGATTCTAGAAGAGGCGACCGCCGAGACCGACCCGCTGGGACCGGAGAACCCGCTGGTGTTCGCGGTGGGCGCGTACCAGGCGGGATTCAACCCGGGAAATGCCAAGTGGTCGGTCGTCGCCAAGTCGCCGCTGACCGGAACCTACGGCGATTCGGCCGGAGGGGCCGACTTCGGTGTGGCACTCAAGAGGGCGGGTTACGACGCACTCGTCGTGAAGGGAGCAGCGGACCGCCCAGTCTATCTCGTCGTTGACGAAGACAGGGTGGAAATAAGGGACGCGGAGAATCTCTGGGGGCTGGACGCATACGACGCGACGGACGCGGTCAAGGCGGCCGAGAAAGACAGTCGCTACTCGGTGGCTTGCATCGGGCCCGCCGGCGAGAGGCTCGTGAAGATCGCTTGCATCGTGGCCGATGGGCACAGCTTCGCCGGCAGGTGCGGGCTCGGGGCGGTCATGGGGTCGAAGAGGCTGAAGGCGGTCGCCGTCAAGGGCAATGGGTCCGTGCAGGTGGCGGACCCGGAAGGGGTTAAGCGCCTCTCCAGACGGCTTTTCCGGGAAATCGCCGCGGCGGCCCGAGCGAACGGCCTGAGGGAACACGGGACCCCCAACCTGTGCATCACGGCCGAGGCGTTCGGCGACATGCCCATCAAGTACTGGTCCGGCGATGTCTGGCCCGAGGGGGCCAAGAAGATCGGTGCGCCCAACTACACCGAGGTCCTGAAGGCGAAGCCGCTTCCCTGCGCCAATTGCCCCGCCGGTTGCCACAGGATCGTGGAGGTGACCGAACCGGCCGAGTACGCGGTGAGGGGCCCCGGGCCCGAGTACGAAACGCTCGGCATGTTGGGGTCGAATCTCCTCATAGACGACCCGAAGGCGATAGCGAAGGCGAATGACGTGTGCAATAGGCTCGGGATCGACACGATCTCGGCGGGGGGTTGCGTGGGCTTCGCGATGGAGTGCTTCGAGAGGGGATGGCTCTCGAGGGAAGAAACTGGCATTGACCTGGCGTGGGGCGATGGCGACGCGGCCATCGAACTCCTGGCGCAGATCGGTCGAAGGGATGGCTTCGGGGCCGTCTTCGCCGACGGAACACTAGCCGCCGCGAAGAAGATGCATCCCGAGGCCGAGAGACTTGTCGCGCACGTGAAGGGGCTGGATCTTCCCGCCCACGACGCGCGGGCTTGCTGGAGCCTGGCGGTGAATTATGCCACCAGCACCCGCGGGGCGTGCCACATGAGGGGGGCGGTCGAGGATGTCGAGATGGGCGGGTTCTTCGTGCCCGAGCTCGGCATAGTGAAGGACTGGTCCCGCTTCTTCGTCCCCGAGCACAAGTCGGAGCTCGCGGTGAAGCTCCAGGATTACGGCACGTGGATGAACTCCCTCGTGATATGCGCCTTCATGGTGGATGGCGGGGAACTGAGCATGACCTCCCTGGTCGAGCTATTCAACGCCGTGACAGGGTGGGGTTGGTCCATTGACGATGCGATGAAGGCCGGCGCCCGCATATTCAATGCTCAGCGACTGGTCAATCTCAGGGACGGTCACGGGCGGCACACGGACACGATACCCCTGAAGATGACGATCCCGGCCATGGATGGCTTCAGGGCGGGTAAGGCGCCCGTCCCGTTCGATGCTTATCTCAATGAGTATTACGCACTCAGGCGATGGGACGAACGCGGGAGGCCGACGAGGGAGTGCCTCGAAGACCTGGGGTTACTGGATTACGCCGCGGCCGCGGGAATCTGATATCGAGCTGCCGCAGGGGGACGGAAGGAGGGCGCGATGGCGGAGGACTTGGTGAGGGTTTCCGTCAGGTTCTTCGGATCCTTGGTGGAGTCCCATGGCGAGAGGCGGGCAGTGGAGCTGACGCCTCCGGCCACCGTGAAGGACCTGTTGAAGGCATTGGGCCTCTCCGAGGGCGGGATTTCGGTGGCCGTAGTTAACGGCGTGCAGGTGACGCTGAACGAGGAGCTGGCCGACGGCGCGTCGGTCATGCTCGTGCCCCCGGTCATAGGAGGGTAGGTGAATGGCGAGGCTCCTCGGTTCGTGGCCGCGCGGTCCCGGTCGGAGTCCGGCGGCCGGCGGGGCGGACCGCTCCCGGGGAAGGTTGATCGCACTCCCCACCCTCTTGTGCTGCGTGGCTTCGTTCCTGTTCGTCGGCTGCAGCGGCGGTGCTACGCGGGTTCGTTTTCGGGCCCGCGGACCGTATTTCGAGGCCCGTCGCGACGGCGCCTGGGAGCCCATGATCGTGAAGGGCGTCAACATCGGCTCGTCCACTCCCGGCAGGTGGTTCACGGAGTTCATAGAGACAAAGGCGACTTACGTTGACTGGTTCTCGCGGATCGCCCTCATGAACGCCGGGGTGGTGAGGGTGTACACCCTCATGCCGCCCGCGTTCTACGCGGCACTCGACGAGTACAACAGGGGGAATCCGTCCCGGCCCCTCCTGCTGATCCAGGGCATCTGGGCGGACGAGGGCGCACCAGGCGGCAACCTCATGGATCCGGGGTACACCGAGTCGTTCCAGCGGGAGATAGACATCGTGGTACGCGCGTTGTCGGGTCGGGTGGATGTCCCCGAGAGGCCGTATCGCGCGCACGGTCGGTATTCGAGTGACGTTTCGGAATTCGTCCTCGGCATCCTTGTCGGGCGCGAGCTCGAACCCGACGAGGTGGATGCCACGAATTCCCTCAATGCGCCGGTGACGTCGTTCCACGGCAAGTACTTCGTCGTCGAGCAAGGCTCCCCCACGGAGGTGTGGCTCGCCCGGTCCTGTGAGAGGACCGTCGAGGCCTCAACGGTGCTCGGATGGCAGGTTCCCGTGGGGTTCGTCAACTGGCCCCCGCTGGACCCCATCGAGCACGACGCCGAGTGGGATCCACGGGGAAAGAAGTTCGTCCCCAACGACAGGGTCGCCATCAACCCGGGTTCGATCCGTACCACCACCGACTACCTCGCCGGCACTTTCACCGCGTTTAACGTGTACCCCAACTACCCGGATTTCATCAACAATGAGCAGGGGTACGACTCCTACGCGGACGACCAGGGCAGGTTCAGGTACGGTGGTTATCTCAGACAGCTGAAAGGGTACCTCCCGGACGTTCCCGCGCTGGTAGCCGAGTTCGGCATTTCCACGAGCATTGGGACGGCGCACGTGTGCCCCGACGGCCTCCACCACGGCGGGCTATCCGAAGCGGACCAGGGGGCTATGATCGCGCGCATGTTCCGCGCCATCAAGAGGGAGAGGTACGCGGGCGGCCTGGTCTTCGAGTGGAGCGACGAGTGGGCCAAGAGAACGTGGATAACGGCGCCGCTGATGATACCGTACGACAGGCACGTGCTTTGGCACAACGTGATGGACCCCGAGCAGAATTACGGCATCCTAGCGTTCATGAGCGAGCCCGCCCCGAGGCAGGTGCTGTACTCCAAGCCGGGCGGCGCGCCCCGCGGCCCCGGTCTCTCGGTCGAGTCGGTGGAGGCATGGCACGATGCCGCATTCATCTACCTGGAGATCCGCCTCAACCGGGCCCCCCATCCTTCCGAGGGGATCGTCGTCGGCATTGACACGGTCGCCGGCGTAGAGCCGACGACTACCATGCTGTCGCCCGGCATCTCGGTCAACGGCTGCCTCGAATTCGGGGCATTCCTGGGGCCGGGCGACGAGGGAGCCCTACTCGTCAATCCCGGGTACAATTACCACGGCGGAAAATACATGAGCAAGCCCGGGGACCCCGGGTGGGAACGCATCGCGCCCATCACCAACCTCCGCAGGGTGGGTCGCGACGGGCGGGTCTACCCCGAGATCCGCGCCGACCACAGCTCCCTCCATTACGGCAGCTTCGACCATTCGTCGGACGAGTTCAACTCTCGCGCGACTTGGTACCGGCGGGATGGAAGCGTGCTCCTGAGGCTGCCCTGGGCTCTCATCGGCTTCTCCGATCCGAGCAGCCGCCGGGTGCTTTGGGATTCGCGGACGGGCTGGTTTCCCACCGCCGTTGACCAGGTCAATACGGTAGTAACGGAAGGCGTCGCGTTCTTCTTGGCCCCCACGGGGCGGAGCGGAGAGGGCGCGGACAATCGAGCCGATTCGCCTCCCGGGCAGGAGACCGTCGGGCCCGTGACGTACAGGTGGAACGGCTGGGAATTCGTGACCTGCACGCCCCGACTGAAGTCCTCCTACGGAGCCATAGCGGAGGCGTTTGCCGAATGACCCCCACGCACGGCGCGGGCGGTCCCGGGCTTTGACGGGTTGCCCGCCCCACGGAGGTGTTGCGCGGTGAGACAGGGGAGTATGCCCTGCCCCAGCATCCTCGACAACGTCCTCGGCCCCGTCACCCTGGGCCCTTCCAGTTCCCACCTGAGTGGCCCGGTGCGCCTCGGGCGCCTCGCCCGGGCGCTGGTTTCTTTTGAACCCCGGCGAGTCGAGATCGCCTTCAACGAGGGAGGATCGTTCGCCGGGACGTATCGCGGCCACCGCACGGACTGCGCCCTCGCGGCGGGGCTGCTGGGGTGGGATACGGACGACCCGCGGATCCCCCAGGCCATCAACGAAGCGCGGGCGCGTGGCGTGGACATCGCGTTCGCGGTCGCGCGCCTGGAGACAGACCACCCGAACACGGTGCGTTTCAGGTTGCGCGGCCCCCGCGGGGAACACTCTGAAGTCGTCGGGACATCGGAGGGCGGCGGGGCGGTTCGCGTATCGCGCCTGGACGGCATGAGGACGGACCTCGACGGCCAATGGCCGGTCCTCCTCGCCAGGCTTCGGCCGGGGGCTCCGACTGACGACCTTGTCCGCGCCCTCGTGGAGTTGTCGGACGGGGCGCGTGTGCGGGCGAACGACGGGAACCTGCTTACCCTGGAGCTTTCGGCCCCCCTCGGGCCGCAAGCCCTGGAGACGGCGGCGCGCCGCCCGGAGGTAGTGTCCTGCAGGCAGGTCGAACCCGTCTCGCTTGCTCCCCGGCCGGGCGCATCCAGGACGCCTCTATTCTCCACCGCCGCGGATCTCCTCTACCTCGCCGCTCAACGCCGAGCCGGTCTGTCCGACCTCGCGGTCTCCTACGAGGCAGGCCGACTGGGCTGGACGCCCGCTCAGATCCGGACCCATGCCGGCAGGATGGTGTCCGTGATGCGGCAGGCGCTCGACCGCGGACTGTCGGAGGAACTCCCGCTGAGCGGCGGGATCGTGAAACAGGGCGGGTGTCGCCTGCACGAGGCCGTTCGCCTCGGCAGGACGGTCTCCTCCGGGACCATGACGAGAGCGGCGGCCTACGCCATGGCTGTCAACGAGGTAAGCGCCTCTCTCGGGCTCATCGTGGCCGCGCCCACCGCCGGCTCATGCGGCGTGGTGCCTGGAGCACTGTTCGCCGCGGCGGAGGACCTCGGGATCGCCGACCGCAAGGACGCGCTCGTTGACGCCTTGCTCGCAGCCGGCGCAGTCGGAGCGGTGTTCGCCCAGAGGGCGACGTTCCTGGCGGAGTTGTGCGGCTGCCAGGTCGAATCGGGCGCGGCCGCCGCCATGGCCGCGGCTGCCGTAGTGGAGATGAAGGGAGGCTCACCCAGGCAATCCCTCGATGCCGCCTCCATCAGCTTACAGAACATACTGGGAATGGAGTGCGACCCGGTGGCGGGTCTCATGGAGGTCCCGTGCATAACCCGGAATGCCCTCGGAGCAGTAAACGCCCTGATGAGCGCGGATATCGTCCTCGCGGGGGTCGAGAGCGCGATCCCGTTCGACGAAGTGGTTGACGCTGTTTACGAAACGGGGCGCTTCAGGCCGGTGCAGTGCAACGGGACGGCCGGGCTCGCCGCGACGCCGTCCGGTCGGGCCCTCGCGGTTCGCGTCCGCAACTGGGAGGCCCAGAACTAATCCTTTATCGGACGGAAGATCCTGTCGGCGTCCTCCGCCGCTCTCCGGGGCTTGCATATCACCTCCAGGATCTGTCCGTCGAAGAAATCCTTCGCGTGCGCCGGGATGATGACGATCGCCGAGTCGGCCCCGGAGCCGGTTCCCGCGACGGCGACCACTTCCCTGCCGTACGGGATTAACCCCGCATCGAGGGCCATCGTCGCGATCTCGACGCACACCTTCACGCCCTTCCCGAACATGCGAAGAGTGTTGGCTATGACGCCCCCCGGGTAGAGCCCGCCGAACCGGCTCGTCACGGCCCTCTCGACGTTGCCGAACAGGTGGGTCGTGGTCAGCACCTGCGCCCCGCGCGATGCGAGTTCGAGCCTCACATCCGACGGCATCTCCTGGACTCCGGGCGCGGTGAACCCGGTATGGTGGGTCACGACGACGAGAACCATGTCGGGGTAAGCCGAGACCATGTCGGCCGCCGCCAGCGCGGTGTAGCCGGAACCCGAGGCCACGACGATGTGCGTCGCCCCGATTTCCCGGGCCCTCCCCACGGCGGCCGCCAGGGTCGCATGGGTGTTCTGCTTACCGGGTCGTTCCCAGTACATGACAAGACCCCCGTTCGCGTGAACGACAAGTTGACGGTGCCTTCCGGCGTCGGGCTTAATCGGGGCGGCCGTTCGCACTCAGCCGGGAGCCTCCCCGTACCTGTAGAAGCCTTGCCCGGTCTTCCGCCCGAGCATGCCCGCCCTCACCATCTTCCGCAACAGCGGACACGGCCTGTACTTCGGGTCACCGAGCTCGGCGTGCAGCGTCTCCATCACGGCGAGGCAGACGTCTATGCCCACCAGGTCGGCGAGGGCAAGCGGCCCCATCGGGTGATTCGCGCCGAGTCTCATGGCCGTGTCTATGTCTGCGGCTTCCGCGAGCCCTTCGGAATACACGTAGGCCGCCTCGTTAATCAGGGGGACCAGCAGCCTGTTGACCACGAAGCCGGGGTGTTCCTTCACCAGGATCGGGGTCTTGCCCATGCGGGTCGCCACCTCCATCGCCGTCGTAACCGTCTCTTCCGAGGTTTTCGCGCCGCGCACTACTTCCACGAGTCTCATCATCGTCACCGGGTTGAAGAAGTGCATGCCGATGAATCGCTCGGGCCTTCCGGTGCACGCCGCCATTTCGGAAATGCTGAGGGCCGAAGTGTTCGAAGCGAATATGGCCTCCGCCGGTGAAAGTCGGCCGAGCTCGCCGTACACCTTCTTCTTCACGGCAAGGGACTCCGTCACGGCCTCGATCACCATGTCAGCGCGCGCCACACCCGCGAGGTCGCCAACCAGGTTCAGCCGTCCCAGGACAGTTTCGAGCGACCCGGGCGGCGCCTTCCCCTTCTCTATGGCCCTCCTGAGATTCTCCTCGATGCGGCGCCGACCGCGCTCCGCTATTTCTCGCTTCTCGTCCGCGAGGACCACGTCGAACCCGCTCTCTGCCGCCACCTGTGCTATGCCCGCCCCCATGGTGCCCGCCCCTATGACAGCTATTGTCGCGACATTCATCCCACGTCCCTCCACTCGGATCCGGCCCGCCTAGGCTCGCTCAAGTACAGTCGCTATCCCCTGGCCGCCCCCTATGCAGAGGGTCACCAGGGCGTATCGCTTCATCGCGTCCTTGAGCCAGTACATTGCCTTGACGGCGAGTATCGCGCCGGTGGCCCCGATGGGGTGGCCGAGCGCAATGGCGCCGCCGTTGGGGTTGACCTTCGATCTATCCCAGCCCAAGCCCTTCTCTATGGCAAGGCAGACCGCTGCGAAGGCCTCGTTTGCCTCGATGACGTCAACTTGGTCGAGTGTGAGGCCGGCTCGTTTCAGGGCGAGCTTTGAGGCCGGCACCGGCCCATACCCCATGTACGCCGGTTCCACACCCGCAACCGCCGTCGGGCGGATCACGGCCATGGGCCGGATCCCCAGCCTTGCCGCCACGGACGATTCCATCAGCAGGAGGGCGGCGGCCCCGTCATTGATGCCGGACGCATTGCCCGCGGTGACCGTGCCGTCTTTCTTGAACGCCGGCTTGAGCCGCGCGAGCTGCTCGAGGGTGATCCCCGGCTTCGGGTGTTCGTCCACCTTGAATTCGATGGTCGTGCCGTCCCTCCGCTCGATCTTCACGGGAACTATCTGCTCCTCGAACCGCCCCGCCTCGATGGCTTCCTTCGCCTTACGCTGGCTTTCCAGTGCGAATTGGTCCTGTGCCCCCCGGGTCAGTCCATGAAGCTCCGCCAGATTCTCGGCGGTCATGCCCATGGAGGCGTTCCCCGCAGCCGGGTCGGTGAGTATCCCCGTCAGCGCGTCAACGAGCTGGCCGTGGCCAATCCTGTATCCGAACCTGGCCGACTTGAGTATGTACGGGGCGCGGCTCATGTTCTCGGCCCCGCCGGCCACGACTACATCGGCGTCGCCGGACATGATCGCGTGAGCGGCGGTGTTGACGGCCTGCAAGCCCGAGCCGCACAACCGGTTCACGGTCATGGCCGGCACGCTGAAGGGCAACCCCGCGGCGAGGGCGGCGGACCGTGCGATATTCGACGCTTCGTCAACGGTCTGAATGCAATTGCCGAACACCACTTCGTCTACCAGATCGGCGGCGAGTCCCGCACGGTTCACCGCCTCCCTTATCGCGATACCGCCGAGCTCCTGGGCGGGGGTATCCTTCAGCCAGCCGCCGAATGCGCCTATAGCCGTCCTGACCCCTGAGACGATCACGACTTCCCTCATGTACGTACCCCCATGTCGAAACAGAGTCGCCCGGGAGGCCCGCCCGTCAGAGCGCCAGCCACCCACCATCAACGAAGAGCGTCTGACCGGTCACGTAGCTTGCGGCGTCCGACGCGAGGTACAGGACGGCGCCTGTAATCTCCTCCGGCTTCGCGAAGCGGCCCAACGGCGTCTTCCTCAGGAGGTCCTCGCATATCTTCGGCGATTTTTCCCTGATGGCCAGGGTCATGTCCGTCTCGACGTAGGCGGGTGCGACGGCGTTCACGCGTATCCCGTACTTTGCCCAATCCACCGCCATCACCTTGGTGAGCCCGAGAATGCCGTGTTTGGCCGCGCAGTAGGCCGCGAGTCGGGGCAGCGCCACCGACCCGCCCACCGAAGCGATGCTGATGATCGAGCCTCCCCGCTGCCGGGCGATCATGAGCCTGGCGACCTCCGTGCTGCAGAGGAACGTCCCCGTCAGGTTCGTGCGAAGAACCTCCTCCCATTCCTCGAGTGTCATCTTCTCCGTCGACTTGAGGTAGGGACTGATTCCCGCGCAGTTCACCAGCACGTCCACCGCGCCGTACCTTTCTTTCGCCTCGTTCACCAGGCGCGCGACATCCCCGGGGTTGCCGACGTCCGTTGAAATCCCCACCGCCACCCCGCCCCGTTGCGTTATCTCCGAGGCCGCCGCGGCGGCATTCTCCCGGACGCGACTGGTCACGACAACATTCATGCCGGCTTGGCCGAACGCCAGGCTGATAGCCCTGCCGATCCCGCGGCTTCCCCCTGTCACAATGGCCACTTTGCCTTTCAATCCCGGTGTGCCGAGTACCACGCCGCCTTCACTCCTTCGAAGAAGCCGGAGAGTCGGACGTTCCGACAGAAGCCCCCTGACAGCCCTGGCCGCCGCGAGACCAGGGCTCGACCTGCGGGCGTATGCCGGCCAGCGCCTCCGCCAGCTTCTTCTTGTATTCGAGGTTGGATTGCCTCAGGATCATAATGCGTTGGGCCTGGGGTGATCCCGCCCCGTGCATCGCCTCCACCAACGCCGTGCCGCCCGTCATGTTCTCGATCAGACGAGCCATCCGGAACCGCTGCTCCGTGGTCACCTGGGGGGCGGCCTTGAAGTACTTTTCGACGTACACCCCCACCTCGGGGCTTTTCAGGTCTTGTTCCGACGGGAGCGTGGCGATGAATCCCCCGGCTATGTCGTGAGACAACCGGCAGATCTCGTAAATGAAACGCGTGATGTTCTGCTTGACAGTGTTCGCCAGGAGCGGATCCACGAAGTAGGCCCCCGACGGGGTCTTCCGCCCCTCGCACGAACACGCTATGGAGCCGCAATAGAGGGTCTCGGCGAGGTGGCACATTTCCACGATCTTGTCGCGCACGTGCGAGGCCTTCGCGACCCCGTTGTACTCCGCCATGGCGACCGTCGCACCGATGATGACGTCGGCCACCCCGACTTTGCACCCACCGTAGTTCTGCCGGTGGTAGGACGCGAACCGTTCCACGAGCGTTCCGGCGAACTGGTACTCGCCGCACATGAAAACCCTCTCCCACGGCACGAACACGTCGTTGAGTACGGTCAGGGCCTCTCCCCCGACCACCCCGAACTTGGCGTTGCCCTGGTCGAGCGTGCCCTCCATCTTGCGCGAGTCGTTCGTCTGGCGCCCGAATATGTGCACCACGCCGGGAGCATCCACGGGGAGCGCGAATGAGACCGCGTAGTCCCTATCTTCCTCGCCCAGGGCGGCCGTCGGCATGCATATGAACTCGTGCGAATTCA
>JANLGA010000025.1:0-8296 GCA_024653225.1 Bacillota bacterium
TCATAATAGTCCCGCTTGGCCAAGCCGGCTACCTTCCTTTCTGTTCGCCGTCGCCCCGGCGCGGGCCGCGACCTCATCACGCGTCAGCGTCAGGTCCAGGTGGACCGGGCGGGATCCGTCGAACACCAGGAATGGCGCACTGACGTTAGCTATCCCTCGGCGTTCGACCTCGAGCGCGGCCCTCTCGCAGGACTTTTCGACCGTCTTCATCGCCTCGGCATCATACCTCAGGTCAATCCCCGTTTTCGCCCGGAAGTCCTCGAGGACGATCTCCAGGATGGCCCGCACGTAGTCCATCAGAAGTCGGGCTCCCCCGCGTCGGCCTGCTCCGGCGCCCCCTCTTTCTGGGTGCCGCCCTCGTCGCGCTTCTTTATGATAGTATCTATCCTGAGTATCGCTTCCGCGATCTCGCCCGCGGCCTTCAGTGCGTGCGTCTTAACGAGCGTCGGGTCCACGACGCCCATCTCGAACATGTCGCGGACCTCCCCCGTGTCGCAGTCTATGGCGAGCGAGTCCCTGCCGGATTCCGCCTGCGCCGCGACAACGTCGCCGACCTTCTCGAGGGGATTGAACCCGGCGTTGGCCACTATCTGGGACAGGGGTTTCTTCAACGCCTCGACGACACACGCGACCCCGTATGCCGACATGCCTTTCACGCTCGCCTTCAGCTGCTCCACGTCGCGCGCCACCGCCATCTCGATGGCGCCGCCCCCGGGTACCACTCCCCCGTTAATCGCGGCCTGGACGGCCGAAGCGGCATCCTGCGCTATCCGCTCCCGCTCCCCTACCACTTCCTCGGTCGCCGCGCCGACCAGTACGGTCGCCATCGGTTTGCCTTTGCCGCCCACTATGCGCACGTGCTCGAGCTTTTCGTCTTCGTACACCCGTTCCGCGTGCCCGAGGTACTTCTCGATCTCCTGCGGGTCTTTCTTCAGCCCGGTGCGCTTGATCGGCCTCGCGCCTATATGTTCTTCCGCCTGCCTCAGGTCCCTGGATGCGACCCGCTGTACCACCATCACGCCCGCGTCGCTGAACATCTCCTCGGCGATGTCGCTTATGCCGCGGTCCACGAATACCACGTTGACGCCTAAGTTGATTATCTTGGAGATGTTCTGTTTGAATTCTTCCTGGAGCTCGAGATACCTCGCGAAGCCCGCCTCGGTCCCGAGCGCCTCTTCTTCCATCTCCTCCGGCTCGAGGGCGTCGTCCACCACCAGGATCTTCGCCGCGGTGACTTCGCGGGGCATCTGCTTGTTGACGCGCTCCCGCTCTACGATGACCCCCATGAACACTTCGTTCTCGGCGCCCTCCACCGCCACTATCGTGTCCGACAACTTGAACGTCGGCTCCTTGAGCTTCTCGCGGCCGACCTGGCCATGCGCGCCGCGCGCACCACCAGGTCGGCTATGTCCTTATGTTCGCGCCCCGCTATCAGGGCCACCTGTTCGAGGACCGGGTCGTTGACGCCCCTGACCCGTCTCGACTTGGCCTCCATGCATTCAACGGCCTTGGCCACGCCGGCCCTGATCCCTTCGATTATCCGCGTCACAGGCACGCCCTTGACCGCCTGATTCACGCCTTCCGCGAGGAGCGCCCCCGCCATGATCGTCGCGGTGGTCGTGCCGTCCCCGACCGCCTCCTCCTGCGCCCTGGCGGTGTTTATCACCATCTTGGCGGCGGGATGGTTGACGTCCATCTTCGTTAGAATCGTTATACCGTCGTTCGTTATCACGACTTCCCCGAATCTGTCCACCAGCATGCTGTCGAGGCCCTTGGGACCTATCGTACCCTCCACGGCCGACGCGATCGCGCGCACCGCGTTCGCGTTGGTGAGAAGTGCAGCGAGACGTTCGTCAATTTCGGACCCCGATGAAACCTGTTTCAGAGCCATAACCCGCCTCCCTTTGAGCACCACTGCGGCCCTCCACCGGAAGCGGAGAGCCGCCGCTCGTAATCATCGCGTCGAGAACCGCCGGGTGTTCGGCAGGATTCCGGTCCTCATCCCGCACCCTTCCTGAGCGCACTGCTGAGGCGCGACTGTACGCACCTGACGACCGCCGTCACCTTGGCATAGTCCATCCGCTTTGGACCCAGGACGGCCAGCTTGCCGGCCGCCCGCCCGCCGATCGAGAACATTGTCCCCACCAGGCTGCAGTCCCGGATTTCCCTGACCCCCGTTTCGCCACCGATGGAAACCAGCACGGTCTCTTCGTTGACGAGGCTGTTAATCACATCGCGCAGCGTCTGGTCGTGTTCCACCATCCCGAGTATCGCCTTGGCCTTGTCCACGTCGCGGAACTCCGGCTGCTCGAACAGGCGCGCCGTTCCGCTCGCGTAGACCCTTTCCTCGCCCTCGTCTTCGGTCGTGGCCCTGAGCAGAGACAGTGCTTCCTCCATGACCGACCTGTAAGCCGACAGTTCGGAATTCAGGATCGTCGTCGCCTCGTGCGCGCACGTCTCCAGGCTCAGTCCGCGGAGGCGACGGCTCAGGTATTCGAACAGCCCCTGGAGGTCGTCGTCGGTCATGTCCACCGGCTTGTTGATCAGGGCGGTCTCGACGAATCCCACGTCCGTGACCAGGATGAGCAGCGCGGAACCCGCGTCCAGCGGCAACGCACTCATGCGGTGAAAACGCGCCGCCGAGAGCTGCGGCCCCAGGACGAGCGCGAGGTAGTTCGTGGCATCGGAGAGCACCCTGACGGCGTACTGGATAAGGTCCTGGATCTCCCTGGTCTTCTGCTCCAATGCCTGGTGTATGCTCTCGACCACTTCGGCCGAAAGGGTCTGTTCGGGCATGAGGCGGTCAACGTAGTAACGGTATCCCAGGTCCGACGGGATCCGCCCCGCCGAGGTGTGCGGCTGCTCCAGGTATCCCATCTCCTCGAGGTCCGCCATCTCGTTTCTTATGGTCGCCGGGCTGACCCCCAGGTTGTATTTCCGGGCTATCGTCCGCGAACCCACGGGTTCGGCGGTGAGCACGTAGTCTTCAACGATCGCGCGGAGTACCCGAACTTTTCTATCGTCCAGCATACTCGCACCCTCTTCTTAGCACTCTCATAGTGGGAGTGCTAACGTCTTACAAGTTGAAAATACCACCGTGAACACCCCCTGTCAAGAAAGGTGAGGGGACGGAACGCGGAGCGCTTCCGACCCGCCCCGGCCTTTCACGCCGGGCCCCGGACCAACAGCGCCAGTGAGACGGCCGTGAGGCAGGCCTGTACCAGCAACCCGACCGCGCGGGCGCAGTGGGGATGCGGGAGGAGGCCGTTGTGCGTGGGGAAGAGCAGGTCGCTTTCCGCGATGACCCCGAATCGCGACAGTGCGACTTCCAGGTCAGGGAGCGTCGCGCCGAGGATCGCCCATGCCCCCGCCTCACCGGACCTCCGAAGGCCCAATGCCGCCAGGAAGGCCAGGCCCAAGGCCAAGTCAATCGCGCCGGCCTCCACCGTCAGGTAGTCGTAGTGTGGGATCACGTCGAGCGCGGCGTGGCTGGCGAGCCCCGCCGCGAATCCCCCCACGGGATGGCGCACGAACTTGCCGATTGCCGAGCCGACCACGGCGTGAGTGGCCCAATTCAAGACCGTCACCTTCCGGTGGACCCGCACCCGGATACTACCGGATACTATTCGGCCGAATGACGCATCGTGCGGCGACGGCCGGGTTGCCTCGGCTACCCGGGGACCCGGCCCGCCCTCAGCAGCTCGGCGACCGCCTGCGCGATGACCCTGCAGGTCCTGAGGCACTCCTCGAGGGTGTTTTCCACTCCCCCGACCTCCAAGATGAGCGCACCGCTGCAATACCCCTGGTTAAAATCCCCCGGCTTTGGGTATACGCCCGACGAAATGCCCGGGACGAGCCCATCCAGCGTTCTCAGGAGTTCCGTGCCGAACCTCTCGTTTTCTCTCCAGGAAGGGTTGTCCGTCCCGACGACGACCATGACCCGGGCGTATGTCCCCCCTTTGAACTCGACGGTAGTTCTCTCGCGGGGCTGTGAATCCCGGTGCATGTCGAGCAATACCTTGACGGAGGGATACTTCCCGATCATGCTGCGGACGGTGGTCTCGGATCTGATGTATGCGCCGAGTTTTCCCTCGAGGTCGTGGATTTCGGGCGAGTGAACAGTGCCCACGCCGAATTTCGCATTCAGGGTGTAGGCGGTCTCTCTTCCGAGCCTGATCACGTTGAACGCCGGGTCCGACGAGTGGGCGTCGTCCGGGTTCAAGACGTCCGATTCGGGCAGCTCCGGCAGAAACGACTCCCGCGCGTGCGTGTGGTATATGCCGACCGCGGGTCCCCCGGGGAACGGCTGCGCAGGCCCGCTCCCCGGCATCTTTGCTATGACGGCGGCCGCGGGTTCGCGATCGCCCTTCCATTCCCCCGCGGGCTCCGCGTATACATCGAGCCTGGCGTACGCCATGACAGGTATTCCGCCCGCGAGTGGACCGGGAGCCTCCAGCCGGATGCCGAACAACGCGAAAAGCGCGTCCCTGAAGCTGGAACGGAGAAGATCTTCGTCGCCCGAAGTCTCCGCCGCGAATACCCACGGGAAGCAGCTCCGAATCGCGAACATCCCCGCCGTCCCGATCAACCGGGGCGCTCTAGCCGACGCGTACCCCGTCGGCCCGGCCCGGGCGGGATTCGTCACCACGACGCTCGCGTCCGGCCGGCGGCCGACCGGGAATGCCGTCACGCCGACTGCGAGCGCGACCGTGCAGGCGTATGCCAACACGATCCCCGCGTTTCTCGCCAATCTCTTCCGTAGCCTGCGCATCTCCCGCGCCCCTTTGTCCTGCATGATCCTATGCCGGGTTCGCGGCGGGTCATGCAAGTCGGAAGGGCGCCCGCGGGGTCCGGGCCTCGCCCCGACCCCCGTACCTACCTCAGCTCCGTCGGGACGACCGAGTCTATGAGACCGATGACGAGCGAAGCCAGCAGCGCTCCGAATATGGAAACCCTCATGGTGGGCACGAAATACTGCGCGAGGTAGATGACCACGGCTGCCGTGATGAACCCCACGACCCCCCGACCCTGCGGGGAAATCCGCTTGCCCAGCAGCGTCTCGGCTATGTAGCCGATGATCGCTATGACGACGGCCGCGAGGAGAGCATTCAAGAACCCGAACACCCTGAAGCCCGGGACAATGAACTGCACGACCAACAGGACGATCGCCGACACGACCAGCCTGACGAGGAAACTCACCATACTCGTACTCTCACCCCCTGATCCGGCATTACGATAGCATAGCCTAACCAGCGTCAACGGCGGGTATGCAATCCCGCTGGAACAGGTGCGAAATCTTGCGCGCGCCGGAGCGCGCGTGGTAAAATGACTTGGCGTGGGAGGTGAAGTGGCAAGTGGCGAACATCAAGTCGGCGATCAAGAGGGCCAAGACCGCGGCTGCGCGGGCCCGCCGCAACAAGTCGGTCAAGTCTACGGTCCGCACTGCCATCAAGAAGCTCGAAGCGGCAGTCAAGGCGGGCAGCCCCGAGGTGGACCGGTTTCTCGGCGAAGCCTCCAAGATGATTGACAAGGCGGCCTCCAAGGGTGTAATCCACAAGAACGCCGCGTCTCGAAAGAAATCCCGCCTGGCGCGGAAGGTCAACGCCGCGAGAGCCTCCCAATAGCGTCACGCCCGCGGGACGCCCCGGATCGCGACTCCAGGCCATTGACTCTCCTTCGCCGGGGGGGACGGCCTTGTCGGACTCCGCACCTCATCGCGACCATCGAACCCCGGGATTCTCGACCGGCGCCGACCGCCGGCCGGGCGCTTTCCTGGCGGCCGCGGCGCTGTGCTCGATCGTCTTGTCCCTGCCCACTCGGTCCTTCGTACCTCACCTCGGCCGTTCGGCTCGCACCTTGGCCGTGGACCCCGCCCTGGTGCGCTCCGTGACCGGCCCGCTGGAGGGCCGAGTTCGAGTCGTGCCCTCGACTCCCCGAGACGCGTTGCCGCTGCTCCACCGCGGCGATGTAACCGGCATCATCTGCCTTCAGCGCCTGGACTCCGACCTAACAGTGAGCACGAAGATAGCCGAGCTGCCCCGAGTGTTCGTGACACCCCTCTTCGGTGAAGGCGAGGCGATCCCCCTGGAAGAGGGCAGGCGATTGCAGCCGGCCGTCTCCCTCTTCCCTGTCGGCGGCGTCCGCCCCGACTGGTGGAACATAGTCTCCGGGCGGTATCCGCTCCGCGACCCCGTTTACCTGGTCGCCAGGCGCCCGTCGCCGCTGGAGTCGTTGCTCCGAAGGGTCGTCGTGAAGGCCGACCCCGCGCCCGCCGTCGCCGAGGCATTCGCCTCCGAAGAAGGCCGAGGGGCGCTTTGTCCCGTGGAAAAGACCATCTCTCTGGCCGCCGTGGGCGACATCATGCTCTCGAGGGGAATTGCCGGCTACATGAGGGAATTCGGCGTCGAATATCCCGTGTCGCTCGTGGAGTCCCTCCTCTCTTCCCGGGACCTCACGTTCGCCAACCTCGAATCCCCCATGGGCGTGACCGGAAAGCCCCTGCCCGGAAAGATGATATGGTTTAGGGCCGAGCCCCGCGCGGTCGAGTGCCTCGCCCGTGCGGGCGTAGACATCGTCACCCTGGCGAACAACCACACCATGGACTACGGACCGGAGAACCTTCTCGAGACCATGGCGATCCTGGACTCGAAGGGCATATCGCATACCGGGGCCGGACGGGACATCGCCGAGTCGCGCAGGCCGGCGATCCTCGAGAGAAAGGGGATCAAGGTGGCGTTCCTGGGTTACAACGAGTTCGCCGACGCGTCGCTATACTGGGATGCCAAGAACCCGAGGACACTGCTTGCCGGGCCCGGGACTCCGGGCACGGCCCCCATTGACATGGGAATGATCGCCGAAGACGTCGCGCGGGCGAAGGACGAGGCGGACGTCGTCGTGGTCTCGTTTCACTGGGGACAGGAATATGTCAATCACCCGCGGGCTTACTTCGACCGCGACTTGAGGCAGATCGCCAGGGGCACGATTGACCTCGGGGCGGACCTGGTATTGGGGTTCCATCCCCATGCGGTCCAGGGGATCGAGATATACAGGAACAAGCCCATCGCGTACAGCCTCGGGAATTTCATAATGGACCAGGAACGACCCATCGCGCGCGAGAGCATGATCGCGTTGTTCGACCTGTCGCGCGACGGCGTCGAATACATGGAAGTGATACCCGCGATGATCGAGAAGGGAAGGCCGCGTCCGCTCGACGGGGCGGACGCCCGCGCCCTCTTGCAGAAACTCCGCTCCATTTCACGGGACCTGCAGTCGGACTGACCCCGGGATCGCCGGCACTGTCCCGCGAATTGCATCCCCGCGCACCCGGGCAGAATTAACCGGGGGTGAGTCCGTGAGGATCAGGTTGATCGCGCCCGCGGTGCGGAATCGGGGGGTCCCCAAGCAGGGATTGTTTCCCCCGATGAGCCTTGCCGTCCTGGCGGCGCTCACGCCCGACCGCCACGAGGTCGAGGTGGTGGACGAGAGCGTCCAGGAGCACCGGGTGGAACCCGTCCCCGACCTCGTCGGCATCACGGCGATCACCTCGGTCGCGCCCCGCGCCTACGAACTCGCGGAAGAGTACCGGCGCCACGGCGCGCGAGTGGTCCTGGGTGGGATGCACCCGTCGGCCCTGCCCGAGGAGGCCATGGAACACGCCGACGCCGTCGTGGTGGGCGAGGCCGAGGGCCTGTGGGAGCTCATCCTCGAGCACGCTTCAGCGGGAAGGCTCCGGGGGATCTACCGATCGGAGAATCCGCCGTCGCTGTGCCGTCTGCCGTTTCCTCGCTGGGACGTGTTCGACCGCCGACGGTACCTCACCATCAATCTCGTTCAGACTTCCCGGGGGTGTCCCCACAGCTGCTCATTCTGCTCGGTCACCAGGTTCTTCGGCAGGACATATCGCACGAGGCCCGTCGAGGAAGTGATCCGCGAGGTGTCGCGCATCGGCCGCAGGCTCGTGCTTTTCGTTGACGACAACATCGTCGGGAACAGGGCCCACGCGCTTCAACTGTTTCGAGCCCTCAAGCCCCTCGGCATCGCCTGGCTCGGTCAGAGCTCCCTCGCGATTGCGGATGATCCGGTCCTGCTGGATGCCGCTCGCGAGAGCGGGTGCGCCGGCCTGTTCGTGGGGTTCGAGTCCCTCGTGTATGCCAACCTGGAGAGGATCGGCAAGGCGTTGGTGAACCGGGTGGACAGGTTCATCGAGGCCATAAGGCGGATCCACGCCCGCGGCATCTCGATCGAAGGGTCATTCATCTTCGGGCTCGACGGCGACGACTGCACGGTGTTCGCCAAG
>JANLGA010000025.1:8306-19081 GCA_024653225.1 Bacillota bacterium
ACGGTGGAGTTCGCCATGGGGGCGGGCCTCGCGCTGGCGCAGTTCGGCATATTGACGCCCTTCCCGGGAACGCCGCTTTTCAAGGACATGGAGACCGAGGGACGAATCCTCGACAGGGACTGGGGGAAATACACCATATCCAACGTCGTGTTCCGGCCGGAGAACCTGTCTCCGGAAGCGCTGAAGCGCGGTTTCCTCGACGCGTACCGGCGGTTCTACTCCCCCGTGTCCATAGCAAGGAGGTTGCTGCCGGCCTGGCGGCGGCGACCACTGTTGTTCCTCACCCTGAACATGCACTTCGCCAGGATGGCGGCGGCACTGGGCGACCCGGCTCGAGGCTGAGGGCCGCGCGTTACGCGTCGCCGGCTCCGGCGGTGAGGCCCGTGTACCCGCGGTACAGCAGCGAGAACACCGGGCCCGGTTTCCCCGTTCCCACCGTCGTCCCATCAATGTCCACGGCGGGCACGATCTCTGTGACGGTGCCGGTCACGAACACTTCATCCGAACGGTACAATCGCTCCAAACTCACCGCTTCTTCCCGGACCTCTATGCCGAGCTCCTCGGCGAGTTGGATGACGGTCGCGCGGGTCACGCCGGCCAGGATGTAGTTGGTCAATGGAGGGGTCACGAGCGCCCCCGACTCCACGATGAACAGGTTGCTGCTGCTGCACTCCATGACGAACCCGTCCCGCACGAACACCGCCTCGTAGGCGCCCGCCCTCTCCGCCTTCGATCTGGCAAGGACGTTGGGAAGCAGGTTTGTCGTCTTTATGTAGCAGCGCGCCCAGCGATCGTCCGGCACGGTTATCAGCTTCACGCCGCGGCTCCTGTACTCCGCCGGGAAACCGGCGACTTCCCTGGCAGTCATCACCACCGTCGGCGCGATCCCGCGCGGCACCGTGTGCTTCCTAGGGCAGACGCCGCGCGTGACTTGGATGTACAGGCTGCACTCCCTCAGGCCGTTGCGCTTCAGAAGCTCCAGGGCGTCCTCGGTGAGCCGGTCGAGGTCCGGCAGGTCGAGCTCGATCGCCCGGGCGCTCCGGCGGAGCCTGTCCAAGTGCTCCCTCATCTTGAACGGCGTCCCGCCATACACCCTGACTACCTCGTAGATCCCGTCCCCGAACTGGTACCCCCTGTCCTCGATGCCCACCGCGGCCTCGCCCAGAGGCAGAAACCGACCGTTCACGTAAGCCGTAATACCTGTCAAGTCGAGCCCCCCTTCGAAATCCCTGACGTCGCCCGCACCGCCCGGGGTTCCAACCCGTCTTTACTTATCTTATAATATAGACCCCGGGCGACCTTGCCGCCACAGTGAGGAACCCTATTGCTCGGGCTCGCGTCAAGTGTGGTGTGAGATGACGCCTATCCGACAGGGAGTGACGCACTCGTGAGGAGACTGAGGCCCACGGGTATTGCAATCGTAGCGACGCTCTTGTTGTCAATCGGCCCCGCCTTTTGGGTCGCGGGATGCTTGGGACGGGCGACCGAGCCCTCGCCCCAGAAACCGGCGGTTCCTCCGGTACAGACGCCGGTCGCGACGCAGGAATCAACCAGTGTCACGATATACCTGGTGAGATGGCCCGCTCAGGGCGAGCCCCGCCTCGAACCGGTGAAAAGGGACGTCCCGAAGGGCCGGAGCGACGCGGATCCGAGCGTGATGAAGTCCTGCCTCGAAGCCCTGGTCGCCGGTCCGACCCCGGAGGAGAGGGCGGCGGGGCTTTCGGCGCCGCTTCCGAGGAGCACGAAGGTACTCTCCGTCAAGGTGGACGGCACTACCGCCTCGGTGGATTTCAGCAGGGAGATAATCACGAGGGCGTCGGCCGAGGCCGCGGTGAGCGGAACGGGCGAAGCACTCGCCCTTGAGTCCATACGCAGGACGATGGCGGGGTTCCCCACGCTGACGAGGGTCAAACTCCTGGTTGAAGGCAGATCCCGGGGCGAATTGGACGGGAGACTGATCGAGGATTTCTGGGGTCATGTCGGCCTCCCGGAATACCTGGTTCTCGCGTCACAGCCCGGCCCCGAGGCCGTACAGTCCGTCGGGAAGCCCGCGGACGGAATGGCCATAAAGTCGGTGCGGTGGTCTTCCGATTTCTCCAAGTTCAGGCTCGTCATTGACATTGAGAACGCCGACGGCACCCGCGCGTCGCAATGCCCGGTGGTGCGCTGTTCGTTGTCCGCGAGCGCCCGGGTTCTTTCCATCGAGGTGAACGGGATCCGTGCGGTGCGCGATCCGCGCTTGGTCCCGGGTAAGCCGCTCACGATATCGTCGGGGCCCGCGGTGAGCATAACCCGCCAGGCCGGCGAGCGGACGGGCGACGACCAGCTCGTGTCGCTGGACCTGGCGTTGGATCCTTCGAGGTCTTACACGTACAAGCTGTTTTCACTCGTCGATCCGGTCCGAGCGGTCATTGATGTCTTCCCGAATTAGGTGAGAGGATCCGGCACGTGCGGACTACGAGTGTCTCCAGGGCCAATCTCGCGCCGGCGGAGCCGGATTTCAGTGCCACGTCAGTCTCCAGGATCGCCTCCAGCACGGAGGCGATCCTGTCCTCCGGCATCTTCCTCGCCCACCGCGCCAGTCGCGACGCCACAAACGGCATTAGGCCGGCGGTACGGGCGGCCTCCTCCTCATTGGCCCCCCTTGATGCCAGGTATTTCAGCCTGTAAATCACCCTGAATTGCCATGCAAGGGCCTGCATGATGCGCTGTGGATCCTCGTCGGCCCGGAGCAAGCCGGACGCGATCCTCAGCGACCGGCCGGCATCTCCCGAGGCGACGGCCTCGGCGAGCTCGAAGACTGACGACTGGGGGTGGCCGAAACCCACCAGGTCAACGTGCGTGACGTCTATGACCGGAGAGTCCCCGGCGCAGGCAATGAGCTTATCCATCTCCGTGCGCACGAAGTCGGCGTCGCCGGAGGATGCAGTGCAGACCCTCTCCAGTGCTTCCGGCGTAATGCTCTTTCCCGCGGCCGCCGCCGCGGACCTCGCCAAGCGCGCGGCGGCGCCCTTCCGGCTGGAGCAATCGGCCAACCCTCCGGCCCGCGCCACCGCATCCACGAAGGGGGAACGCGCCGGCGCCTCTTCCTGGTAGAACACCACTATGGATGACGGTGATGGTCGCTCCGCGTACGCTTCCAGGACGGCGTCAACCTTGCTCCCCTTCTTGAACCAATGAACTCCGGAGACCACCACCAACCTCTTCCCCGCGCCTATCGGCGCGGTGCGGGCAAGGGCCACGACTTCTCGCGGCGAGCACTCGTCGCCGTCGAGCGCGGACACATTCACCGCTTCCCACTCCGGCGAGACATGGGACCGGCGAAGCGACTCGATCAATTCGTCCGCCAGTACCTTGCTCCCGAACACGAGGTATACCGGCGCGGCCTTTGCGTCGGCTGCGACGCCGCCGGTCCCGTTCCCCCGTACGCTCAGCGTGCATCCCCCCGGGCGCCCTCCGTGCACGTGGGTTCGCCCTCACCTCATTTCTCCCATACCATCCCCGACTCCTGTACCGGGCGGCGGGCGGCCCGCAGGATGGCGACGCCGTGCCCGCGAACTGCACCGTGGGAGGGTCTCGATGGTCCGCGCTCTCTTGAACGGTCTCGTCCTGGGCCTGTCGGTGGTCATCCCCTTCGGCCCCGTGAACCTGGTCGTATTCAGGACGGCGGTGTCCGGCGGGGCCGCGCGGGCATTCGCCGTCGGTCTCGGGGCGGCGACCATGGACGCACTGTACCTCGGCGCCGCCCTCTTCGGGGCGGCGTCCCTGCGGATTCCGCCGGCGGTAAGGGCGGGGCTTTGCCTGGCCGGGAGCATCTTCCTCACCCGCCTGGCAATCGGGATGTTCCGTTCCGCCCCAGTCCGCGGCGCGGGGTCCGCCGGATGCGAGACGGCCGCCCCGCACCGCCCGATCTTCGGCGAGTACGCCGCCGGCATCGCGGTCACTGCGCTCAACCCGGTGACCTTTCTCTTCTGGGGTGCCGTCGGCTCGGCACTGGCCGGTTCGGGCGCGCCCCGCCCGGTGCTATCAGTGACCTACTGCGGCGTACTGTCCGGTGTGGTGGGCTGGTTCGCCGTGGCGTCCAACCTGTACGCCTTCGCGGCGAAACGCCTCCGGCCCGGGGGCTCCCGGGTCGTCAACGTTGCCTGTGGCGCCGTGCTGCTGTTCTACGCCGCCAGGTTCTTGCGTGAGGCGCTGCTCGCACTCCGCACCTGAGCGACGCCCGGGGCTTCAGCCGGGTCCGGCCGCCGCGGCAATCGTGGGGGTCACCCTGACTTCGGCCCCGTCCGATTCGACCCTTATCGCGCCGTGCCTGTCCGTCCGATAGACCTTGCCGCAGGCAGCGTCCAGCCTGGCCATCGCCCGCGCCGACGGCAACCGCCGGCTATTCGGTCCCACTGAGACCACGCAGTACGACGGGCGGACCGCATCGAGGAACGCGGGGGACGAACCCGAGTCGCTCCCGTGATGGGGGGCCTTCAGGACGGAAGCCCTCAGCGTCACCGATCCGCTGCGCGCCCTCCGGAGGAGGGCCTCTTCCACTGCGACGCCGGCGTCGCCCGTGAGCAGGATCCCCGTCCTTCCGTACACGATCCTCAGTACAACGGAATTGTCGTTCTCATCGCCCGGGGCGTCCCCATCCGAGGCTTCCCAGCTCGGGACTTGACCGCCCGCCGGGGAGCCCCCGCGAGGCGGGTGCAGTACCTCGAACCTCGCTCCGCCCGTTTCCCACGCGTGCCCCTCACAGACGCCGACGACTTCGACCGTCTTGATCCCGGCTCCGGCCGCCCGGGCCTCTCCTCCCCTCGGAACCAACGCTCGGCCGCACTTCACCGCCCCCAGCACATCCGCGAAACCCCCGTAGTGGTCATCGTGGAAGTGGGTCAGCAATACCCTGTCGAGGGACCGAACACCCAGCCACCTAAGGGAAGGAACCACGACTCTCTTTCCCGCCGAAGCCGCCCCTGCTTTCGCCGCCGGCCCCGCGTCAACCAGCAGCGCCCGCCCACCGGGGGCGGTGACGAGAACCGCGTCTCCTTGCCCCACGTCGAAAAACCACACGCGAAGGAGGTGTTTGGGCGGCGCCTCGGCGGCGGACACGACGCACACGGCGACCGCGGATGCCGCAAGGGCCGCCCCGAGCCTCGGAAGCACCCGGTCGCTCGACAACCGCCGCGCCGAAAAGGCCCTTCCCACCAGCGCCAGCAGCCCGTAGTACGCGACCATCTCGGCCGGGCCGGGCGGTCCCACGTAGAAGAACGAACCGGGGAGCGCGGCGATCGCGTGAGCCGCCGCCTGGACCACCCACAGCAGCGCCCTATTGGGCAGGTTGATCACGACACCCGCCGGCGCCCAGATGGAACCCGCGATCATTGCCGCAAAACCCAGGGTGGTACAGTATCCTGCGACCGGCACGATGACGGGGTTGGCGACCAGCGACGATACGGATACCTCCTGGAATTGCCGCGCTACTATAGGGATCGTCGCGGCCTGGGCCGCGACTGTCATGGAGAGCGGTCCCCTGACCATCGCGGGTAGTGAAGCCAACGCGCGTTCCGCGGTCGGCGCCAGCGATATGAGACCGGCCGTCGCGCAGAAACTGAGGTGGAACCCCGGGTCAAGCAGGGAGCCGGGCCACAGGCACACCACGATCATCGCGGCCGACGCCAGCGAGGTGACCGGATCGGCCCTCCGCCCCACGCGCGGCGCCACCTGTGCGGCGGCGGCCATGATGATCGCCCGCAACACCGCCGGCCTCAAGCCGGTCACAAGCGCGTAGCACGGGAGCAGGAGCAGCGCCGCCGAAGTCGCTCGCCGGCGGCCGACGCGGCACATCCTCAAGATCGCGAGGGCGTACCCGAACACGAAGTTGACATGCAGCCCCGAGACGCTCAGGACGTGGTACACCCCGGCGTGCCTGAACGCCTCCTCCGTTTCCTCGGGCAGCGACGACTTGCTCCCGAGAACGATCCCCTTCAGCATGGCCGCCTGGGCCGCGGGGAGGCTCCGGTCCGCGGCGGCTTCCAGCCGGTCCCGAACTCGGAGTGCCGCCCGGACCACCGGGTTGCCGCCCGTCCTCTCCAACAGTCGAACCGTGGGCCATTCGGCCCTGACCTCCACCTTGACCCCCTGGACCCTGAGCCAGCCGGCGCGGTCGAAACCCCCCGGATTTGCGGCGGGCCTCGGCCGCTCCGGGAAGCCCGCCATTGAGACCCTGTCACCGTACCTAACATCGGGGGCGACTTCGGGGCAACCCGAGACGATAACCAGCATGATGCCGCGAGCGGTCTCATCGGACGACCCCCCGCCCGATCGGACAAGTGCGCCCTCGAGCGAGAGCTTGAACCGCATCGAATCGCCGGAGACGACGGGGTTCTCCGAGACGACCCCGGTAAGGTTCACCCACCTCCCGCACAGGCCGACCGTGTCGCCCTCGCACGCTGATTCCCAGGACCTGTACCTCGCGTAGCCGGCGGCGAGGCAGAGCACGAGCGACAGTGCGAACACGGCGCCGCCCCGGCGACGCAGCCCGAACAGCACCGACACAGCAGTGGCGAGGCAGCATGCGCACCATGCAGCCCCGCTGGTTCCGACAAACGAGCGGCCGCTCGCCGCGTACCAGGCCCCGGCGAAAAAGAACAGCGCCGACAGGCAGAGGCGTCTCTCCAACGTCGTCCTCCGCACCGGCGCCGTCCAACGATGCTACTCGCCATTCCATATTATACCATGACGAATGAGCCGCGCCAGACGCCGCCGGGGCGGCCCCGATTCTCCTCGGCGACCGCCCCGGCGTCACTTCACGGCTTCATTTCAGTAATCCATGTCCGGCCCGCCGGGTGGATATGGCGGCTTCTTTTCTTTCTCCGGGATCTCCGCCACCAGGGCCTCGGTGGTCAACACCATGGAGGCGACGCTCGCGGCATTCTCCAGGGCGGACCTGGCGACCTTCGCGGGGTCAACCACGCCGGCCTTAGGCAGGTCAACGTATTCGCAGGTCATGGCGTTGAGCCCGAATCCCTTCTTGTTCTCGGACTTGACCCGCTCGACCACGACGGAGCCCTCGAGTCCGGCGTTCTCCGCTATCTGGCGGAGCGGCTCCTCCAGGGCACGCCGCACTATGTTGATGCCCACTCGCTCGTCGCCCTCCGCCTCCACGGATTCGAGCGCCTTCATCGCGGCGATGTAGGTGACGCCGCCTCCGGGGACGATCCCCTCCTCGACCGCCGCCCTAGTCGCGGACAGGGCATCCTCGACGCGGTGCTTCTTCTCCTTGAGCTCCGTCTCCGTGGCCGCTCCGACCTTTATCACCGCGACGCCCCCCGCCAGCTTGGCGAGTCTCTCCTGGAGCTTTTCCTTGTCATACTCGGAGTCGGTGTCCTCGATCATCTTCCTGATCTGCGCGATCCTGCCTTCTATAGCCTTCTTGGAGCCCTTGCCCTCTACTATGGTCGTCTTTTCCTTGTTGATGCGTACCTTATTCGCCTCACCGAGCATGTTGAGATCGACGTTCTCGAGCTTGATGCCGATGTCCTCGGATATGAACGTGCCGGCGGTCAGGATGGCGATGTCCTCCATCATGGCCTTACGCCTGTCGCCGAAGCCGGGCGCCTTCACGGCGGCACACTGCAGCGTCCCGCGCAGCTTGTTGACGACTAGCGTCGCGAGGGCCTCACCCTCCACATCCTCGGCTATGACGAGGAGTGGCTTGCCCGACCTGGCGACCTTCTCGAGCACCGGGAGCAAGTCAGTGACGGCGGTTATCTTCTTCTCGTAGAGGAGAATGTACGGGTTCTCCAGCACGGCCTCCATGGCTTCCGGGTTCGTGACGAAGTACGCCGAGGTGTACCCGCGGTCGAATTCCATGCCCTCGACCACCTCGACGGTCGTCTGTGTCCCCTTCGACTCCTCGACGGTGATTACGCCGTCCTTTCCCACCTTGTCCATCGCTTCTGCGATGAGCTTTCCGATCTCGGCGTCGTTCGCCGCGATGGCGGCCACGTGCGAGATATCGTCCTTACCCTCGATGGGAGTGGACTGCTTCTTGATCTCCTCCACCACCAGCGATACGGCCTTGTCTATGCCGCGCTTGATGAATACCGGGTTCGCGCCCGCCGCGACGTTCTTCAGTCCTTCCTGCACTATGGCTTGGGCCAAGACGGTCGCAGTGGTGGTCCCGTCGCCGGCCACGTCGTTGGTCTTCGACGCGACTTCCCGGCACAGCTGCGCACCCATGTTCTCGTAGGGATCCTTGAGCTCGATCTCCTTCGCCACGGTCACACCGTCTTTCGTTATGACCGGCGAACCGAACTTCCTGTCCAGTACGACGTTCCGACCCCTCGGCCCGAGGGTCACCTTGACCGCGGAAGCAACCGCATTGACGCCTCGCTCCAGGGCCTTCCGGGCTTCGATGTCAAATGCCAGCATTTTTGCAGGCACACCAATACACCTCCCCAATTGTGTGGCGCCGCACCCGGCGCGTCAGCCCGCACACCTACTTGATTGCCAGGATATCGCTCTCCCGGAGGATAAGGTACTCGTCCCCGTCAATCTTGATCTCGGTCCCGCTGTACTTGGAGAAAATCACGCGGTCTCCGACTTTGACCTCGGGCGCAAGCTTCGTGCCGTTCTCCAGGATCCTGCCCGGCCCCACCGCCATGACCTCGCCCTCGATGGGCTTCTCCTTCGCGGTGTCCGGCAGCACGATGCCGCCCTTCGTCTTCTCCTCTTGTGTCATCGCCTTCACGACGACCCTATCAGCAAGAGGCTTAATCATCAGATCGGTCCTCCTTTCAACCGCATATGCTGGACTGTTAGCACTCACTTGCGTTGAGTGCTACCGGTTTCACATTATATCCAGCGGCCCCGCCCTTGTCAACAATTGGACGACGGCGGCGCCCGAAGGCAGCCGCCGTCGTTTCCCCGCGGGTCGTTCCCCCGCGGATCGAATCACACGTCGAATCTCACCCGGACCATGACCTCGACCCTCAACTGCCCCCCGAAGACCGGCGTGGTGGCATCCTCCGCGGCCTTGTAGGCCGAGTAAGGCAAACGCCGCGCGACGGTCGGCGATTCCGTCGGGTTCTCGACCACGAAGCGGATCCCCTTGAGCGTGAGGCCGGACGAGCCCGCGATGGCTTCCGCCCGTCCCCGGGCCGCGGCCACCGCCTTCACGAGCGCTTGCTTGCGAGCCTCCTCGGGATCCTTCAGCGAAAACGATATCTCGCCCACCGTGTTCGCTCCTTCTGCGACGGCCGCGTCCACGATCTCGCCTATCCTTGCCAGGTCCCCGCTGCGGATCTGCACCGAGTTGTCCGCGCGATAGCCCACGATCTTCTCCGTCTTGGACGAATAGTCATACACGGGGTACAGCCGGAGCTCCGTGGTGGCTATGTCTTCCTTGGCGATGCCCAGGGCGAGGAGCTTCGAGATCACCGCGGTCATGCGCGTCGCGTTCTCGTCCTGCGCCTGCTTGGCGGTGGGCATCTGGGTCTGGCATCCGACGTTGACGACCACCAGGTCGGGTTCGACGTCCACGCTGCCGACCCCCTCCACCTCAATGTAACGGGGGTTGCCCTCGTCTTCCGCCCGTACGACCTGGGTCCTCGGAACAGAGGCGGCGGCGATCGCCACCAGGACGACCAACCCGAGCCCCGCGACTGCTATCTTGGTCTTCACCTCACTGTTCCCCCTTCGCTCGATCGTCGGCTGTATAGACGGAAGCGTCGCTGGCATGTTCCAAGACCCTCGCCCGAAGTCACTATCAGTATCCCCGCCAAGACTGCGCACACCCCGGCCAGCTCGAGGGCGCCCATTCCCTCACCGAACACCGCGTACCCCAGGACGGCGGCGGCGACCGGCTCCACCGTGGCCACTATCGAGGCGCGGCTCGCCTGCACCCTCCCGAGACCCCACGTGAACAAGATGAAGGCGAGGAAACCCGGGCCCGACCCGTTCGCCAGCGCCATGGCCCAAGCGGCGGGGCGGAGCGTCGCCGGGTCGGGCCAGGCCTCGCGAAGAGAATAGACCGCCGCCAGGGGGAGGCCGAACATCATGGACCACCACTGGATGAGGATCGGATCCTCGAACCGACCCGCCGTTTTTCTCAGCAGGAGTGTGTACAACCCGTAAAGGAGTCCCGAAGCGGTCCCGACGGCGAGGGCGGCCGGAGAGACGCGCGGATTCACCTTATACACCCCCGTCACGAGTACGAGCCCTCCTATCGTGACCGCGAGGGCCGCGAGTTTTGCGCGGGTTATCCGCTCGCCGAGGAACAGCCGGCCGAGGATGGTGACGAAGATCGGGCTCGTATAGTTCAGGATAGTGGCGACCGCCATAGTCGTCATGGTCACTGTCGCAATGAAGAGGGGCTGCGAACCCGCCGGTCCTATTATCCCGAGCAGGGCGAGCAACGGGAGGTCTCGCGCCCGCACGCGACGGCGACGGCGCCTGGAGCCCAGGACGAAAACGGTCGTGAACATCCACGCGACGGCGACCCTGAGGAAGGAGATCGTCATCGGCTGGAAGCCTTGGAGGCTGAGGAACCGGACCAGAAGCCCTCCGGACGCCCAGGTCACGCACGCGATGATGACGGCGATGTATCCAACCACTCGAAATCAACCCTTGCTTCGCTGTTTCCGCGGCCGGTGCAGGTGCTCCACCCAAGAGGCGCGCCGGGCGTCGCGGCGTTCAGTCCACTACGACCAGGTTCTTCAATCTCTCGAACGTCTTGGGGCCGATCCCGCCCACTTTCATCAGGTCCTCCGGCTTCCTGAATC
>JANLGA010000025.1:19091-22306 GCA_024653225.1 Bacillota bacterium
GCCTGTACTCGATTATCGCGGCCGCCAACCCGGGTCCGATCCCCGGCAGCGAGTCGAGCTGTTCCGCCGTGGCGGAGTTCAAGCCGATCTTCTTCGCGGCTCCGGGGCCGGTCCCAATTCCGGCCGTTGACCCCGACAGCATGTCCTTCTTGGTCGGCACGTGCACCTTCTGCCCGTCCTCGAGTCTCGCCGCGAGGTTCACCGCCTCGGTCGCCGCGTCCGGCGTCGGCCCACCGGCCGCCGATACGGCGTCAATCACCCTGTCGCCCTTCTTCAGCCTGTACACACCCGGCGCTTTCACCGCGCCGGAGACGTGTACAACGATGTCCAAGGGCTCGGCAGTCTCGGGGAGCGGTTCAGCCTCCGGTCGCAGGTCGCCGCCGGGTCGCACCTCCGCCGACGTGGGAGCCGACGAGCCCTCGGACAGCCGGGCCGGCCTGTTATTCCAGAGCAGCACCGCGCTGCCCAGAAGGATCAGGCCGGCCAGAACGTAGATGCAGAGGGCTTCCTCTCTGGAGATCCCCACGTGATTTCCATTCTATGCCAAGTGGTCGGTCTCCTCCCGGACCGGGAACTATTCCGTCACGATGCTGACCAGTTTCCCCGGCACAGTCACGACCTTCTTTATGCGCCTGCCCTCCAGGAATCGTCCCACCCTGCGGCTCTCCAGTGCGGCCCGTTGCAGTTCCTCGGCCGAAGAGTCGGGGTCCACCTCGAGCCTGTCCCTGACTCTCCCGTTGACCTGCACCACCACGGTGATCCGTTGCGATTTCGCGACTTCCTCGTCATGTACCGGCCACGGCTGGAGATGGACGCTCTCCGCGTGATCCAGCCGGTGCCAGAGTTCCTCCGCAATGTGAGGCGCGAACGGCGCAAGCATCAGGACGAGGCTGTCCGCGGCCTCCGCAAGGGCGACTTGGTCACGCGAGCCTCTCGGGCATTCCTGCATGTACCTGTAGATACCGTTGACCATCTCCATGAGCGCGCTGAGCGCGGTGTTGAAATTGAACCGCCCGCGGATGTCGTGCGTGACCTTCTTTATGGTGGCGTGAGTAAGGCGCCTGAGTGCGGCGCCGCCGGCTCCGACATCCGCGGCGGAGCGGACCGGCTTCATTTGCGCCCTCTGTCGGTCCACGGCGGTGTCGCCCGCTATCCCGAGCACCAGTCGCCACACCCTGTTCAAGAACCTGGAAGACCCCTCCACGCCCCTGTCGCTCCACTCGAGCTCCTTCTCGGGAGGCGCGGCGAACAGGATGAACAACCTGGCTGTGTCGGCGCCGTATCTCTCTATCAGTTCGCGCGGCTCGACGATGTTTCCCCTCGACTTGGACATCGCCGCACCGTCCTTGAGTACCATCCCCTGGGTGAGGAGGTTCGTGAATGGCTCCACGAAATCCACGAGGCCGGCGTCGTACAAAACCTTGGTGAAGAACCTCGAGTAGAGCAGGTGCATCACGGCGTGCTCTATTCCGCCTATGTACTGGTCAACGGGAAGCCAGTACCTCGCGGCTTCCGGGTCGAACGGGAGCCTCGTTTCGCGGGGCGACGTGTACCTGAAGTAGTACCATGAGCTGCACATGAACGTGTCCATCGTGTCGGTCTCCCTGCGCGCCGGTTCCCCGCAGCACGGGCACGTCGTGTTGACGAATTCGGGACACGACACTAGGGGCGACATCTCCGCGCCCACGAAATCCACGTCCTTCGGCAGTGTGACGGGCAGGTGTTCCTCCGGAACGGGCACCACCCCGCACTTGTCGCAGTACACCATCGGTATGGGCGCGCCCCAATACCGCTGGCGCGAGATCAGCCAGTCTCTCAGGCGGTAGGTGACGTGCCTGCGTCCGATCCCCTTCTCCTCGACGTAGGCTGCGACCCTTCGCTTGCCCTCTTCACTCTCCAGCCCGTCAAACATGCCGGAGTTCACCATCGTCCCCGGTCCGACGTACGCGTCCGCGAGACCCTCGTCGGTGGGGTTTCCGCTCTCGTCCTGGATTACCACCCTCACCGGCAGGCCGTTCTTTCGGGCGAAATCGAGGTCCCTGTCGTCATGCGCCGGAACCCCCATCACGGCGCCGGTCCCGTATTCCATGAGCACGTAGTCGGCGACCCACACGGGAACCCTCTCGCCGCTCAACGGGTTGACGGCGTACCTGCCGGTGAAGAGCCCCTCCCTCGACGCTCCTTCCGAGGCCCTGTCAGCAGCGGGGGACCTCGCGATCCTCGAGACGAAATCCCTCACCGCGGTCTCGCGGCCCGTCCCGGCCGTCACTTTCTCCAGGAGCGGGTGTTCCGGCGCCAGCACAACGAACGTCACACCGAAGATGGTGTCGGCCCGAGTCGTGAACACGACGATCCGCTCATCGAGCCCGTCCACGGGGAACTCGATCAGGAGCCCCTCGCTGCGGCCGATCCAGTTCTCCTGCATCGTCTTGACCCGTTCCGGCCACCCCGTGAGCAGTCTCAAGTCGTCGAGCAGCCTGTCGGCGTAGTCGGTTATCCTGAAGAACCACTGGTCGAGGTCTTTTCTCGTGACGGGGGTGCCGCACCGCCAGCACTTGCCGGTCTCCGCCTGTTCGTCCGCCAGAACCGTATTGCATTCGGGACACCAGTTCACCGCCGCCTTCTTCTTGTACGCCAGGCCCCTCTTGTACATCAGCAGGAACAGCCATTGCGTCCACTTGTAGTAATCGGGAAGGCATGTCGCCACTTCCCTGTCCCAGTCGTAGCTGATCCCGAGCATTTCGAGGTCGGCTTTCATCAGGGAGATGTTCCTCATCGTCCACTCGGCCGGGTGCACGCCCCTCTTGATCGCGGCGTTCTCGGCCGGCAGTCCGAACGCATCGAAACCCATCGGGTGCAGGACGTTGTAGCCGTTCATGCGGTGGAATCGGGCGACGACGTCCCCTATGGCATAATTGCGAACGTGGCCCATATGCAGGTTGCCCGACGGGTAAGGGAACATCTCGAGGCAGTAGAACTTGCGCCTTGCCGGGTCCGGCGACGACCTATAGAACCCGCCCTCTTTCCACAGGTTCTGCCACTTGGTCTCGATGTCTCTTGCATTGTACCTTTCCAACCTCGACCCCCCTTGACGACGCCCGAAAATGCACGAAGCCCCTCGCCCCTTGGGGCGAGAGGCTTCCCTCGCGGTTGAAAGCGCCACGGTAGGTCTCAATACTCATGGTGGAGCTGATGGGGATCGAACCCACGACCTC